>NZ_LPDI01000102.1:0-297293 GCF_001528895.1 Burkholderia sp. MSMB1078WGS
CGCGGCGTTCACGACATCCTGATTGCCGTCACTGACGGGCTCAAGGGCATGCCCGAAGCGCTGGCCGCCGTATTCCCCGCCACCACGCTGCAGACCTGCATCGTCCACCTCATCCGCAACAGCCTCGATTACGCCAGTTGGAAAGACCGCCGGGGACTGGCCGCGGCGATCAAACCGATCTACGCCGCGCCCAGCGCGGAAGCCGCTCAGGCCGAACTCGATGCGTTTGCGGATGGGCCGTGGGGCCAGAAATTCCCGACTGTCAGTAGCGCGTGGCGCAACGCCTGGGATCGCGTGATCCCGTTCTTTGCGTTCCCTCCGGGTGTGCGCAAGATCATCTACACGACGAACGCGATTGAAAATATCAACTCGCAGCTGCGCAAGATCATCAAGACCCGTGGCCACTTCCCGAGCGACGAGGCCGCGACCAAACTCATCTGGCTGGCCTTGCGCAACATCACCGCGAATTGGGGAAGTGCCGCGCATGACTGGAAGACGGCCATGAACCAGTTCGCTATCCTTTACGCAGATCGATTCGTTCGGCCTTCCGTGTAATTACTCAACCTGCCTTGAACACGGAAATCCTGACACCCCCCTGACGCTTCGCACCGCACAATTAGAATATTGACTCCGACGCGAAAGCGACCCTCTCATTCGGCTGATTGCCACCTCTTTGGTTCTACCCCAATAGGGGTCGGCATCCAATCCTGCTCAGTACGGGGATGACATCGACTCAAAATACTGGTAGCGTCTTAGCACATATAACTCTCAGAAAATCAAAATATGGGGCGCTCAGCAGACTATACGATCCAGGGGTTCCTGTACCAGTTCAATCAAACGCTCGCTGAGCTACTGGAGGCAGCAGACGACGATGTAATTTCCATTGAAGGAATTGTCGAAGACATCGAAGTGGCAAGCTACACCGGCACCAAGGCGATCCAATGCAAATATCACGAAACAAAAAATAACTACACTCCAAGCGTTCTTTACAACCCCCTGCTTCAAATGTTGAAGCACTTCAAATCCAATCCCAATGCAAAAATACACTACTGCCTATACGCCCACTTCCCCGGCAATCCAGCCATCACCATAACATCACAAGAAATAAACGAAGCTCTCAAATCCAAAAACAAGGATTTGAAAGAATTAATTTCCGAACTCACCGATGTTGACGTAGAAGGATTTTTGAAAGTATTTTCATTTTCCATCACAAAGAAATATGATGACCTGATGGAAGACAACTCAAAAAAACTTGAAGGAATGGGCTTCAATAGAATTGAAATAGACACTCTATTTTACCCGAACTCGATTCAAATAATTGCAGATCTGAGCATCAAACATGACGCCAACCTCAGGAAGATCACAAAGAAGGATTTTTTTACTTTACTTAAGCAAATCAGATCAACAGCAATTTCACAATGGACGCTTTCATTAAAGACGAGGCAAAAATTACTAGAAACTCGGCGCAAACAACTCAAGGAAAATTTGAGCACAAACGCTCGCCTTCGCCACATAGCAATATTTCCTGAATTTTTAGAAAAATTTGACGATCAAATTATAATTTTCATCAAATCATTCATAGACAAATATCATTTCAAGATCGCACACACACAAACTCCACTCTTTGCACTGGACATTTCTCAAGACGCACTTGATGAAATTGCCGAGCGATTAATCGGAAAAGATATAATCCCAAATCTCGGGCGGCCGGTAAAGGCATTTTCAGAAATATATTTCCTTCGCGACCCGATGATCCAAAGAGAAAAAAAGGAATTTTCCCTTCGAATCATATGTTGGAGCGACTACAAAAAACTCACAGCAAAAATAAAGGCAGATGATCTTTTTGCAATCGGAAATGGGGACATCTCAGGCATAGACATCAAAGATATAAATATTGAAATTCTAGGATCAGATCAATTTGAAGAAATCAAATACATGATGGGGATAAGCAATGCCTATTAAAATCGGCGCCGTACTTTCGTGCGCACCGGAAGTTATCGTAGTTGCAGTAGATAGCCTCGAAGTATTCGAGAAAAACAAAGAAAACCTCCAGGTTGGACGCTTCCTGAAGATATCTCAAGGAAATCATGATTTTACAATCGCCACTATTCGCAACATCAAAGGCACAAACACCGTTAACTCAAACAACGAAATAATTTGGAGTTTTCAAATAGAGTGCCAGGCCATCGGCACTCTAATCGACGACAAGACGTTTGATCGCGGCAGCCTTCTTCTACCGGTCCCAACTGAACATGTTTTTTTGGCAGAAAAAGAAACCCTTGACAGAATGTTTTCCGCCGATAGCGACCACGACTTTCCGCTTGGAAAACTTTCAATGAATAAATCCATTGATCTCATGATCAATGGAAATAGATTTTTCAGCAAACACATTGCTGTTGTCGGCTCAACCGGCTCCGGAAAATCATGCACCGTTGCGAGAATACTACAGGATGTTGTTGGCATAACAAATAACAAGAATAGCAACAAAAACAAACAAAACAACTCCCACATCGTAATTTTCGATATTCACGATGAGTACACTGCTGCATTTACTCTAGAAAAGGAAGAATCCTTCACATTGAGCAGACTAGACATCGACTCCTTACAGCTCCCATATTGGCTGATGAATTCCGAAGAACTGGAGAGCATGTTCATCGAAAGTAACGAAGCCAATTCTCACAATCAGATTAGCCAATTTAAGCATGCAGTTGTTTTGAACAAAGAGAAGTACAATCCTGATGCACTGGAAGTCACTTACGACACTCCCGTTTATTTTTCGATCAGAGAAGTATACAACTTCATTGAAAATCTCAATCGCGAAGTAATCGGAAGACTACCCCAAGAAGACAAACCCAAGTTGGCCGATGGAAAGCTAGTGACCGACCGGAAAATTTACTTTGAAAAAATCTATGACTTCGCCCCCAACTCCACCGCTGTTGCGAGCAGAGCGACCAACGGTCCGTTCAACGGAGAGTTCAACAGATTTGTTTCCAGACTAGAGGCAAAGTTGGCCGACAAACGCCTCAGATTTCTTTTGAATGCAAAGAAAGCCGATGGGCAAGCTCACGCCACTGCAGATTTCGAAACATTGATGAAGCAATTCGTCGGATATCTCGACAAAGCCAATGTCACCATTGTGGATTTGAGCGGTGTTCCATTTGAAGTTCTTAGCATCACTGTCAGCCTAATTTCTCGATTAATTTTCGATTTTTGCTTTCATTATACAAAATTACAGCATTCTAAAGGCAAGCTCAATGACATCCCCGTTATGCTCGTTTGCGAGGAAGCTCACAACTATGTTCCACGAGATGACCGGATGGCTTATCGCGCATCCCGAAAATCCATTGAGAGAATCGCGAAAGAGGGGAGAAAGTATGGTCTGAGTCTAATGATAGTAAGTCAACGGCCGTCGGAAGTTTCTGAAACAATTTTCGCTCAATGCAACAATTTCATGTCTTTGCGCTTGACGAATGATGCAGATCAGACCTACGTACGAAGGCTCTTTCCCGACAGTGTCAATGCAATTACGGAGATTCTGCCGAACCTAGCTCCTGGCGAGTGTGTCGTCGTCGGTGACGCTGTGCTTCTGCCGGCAGTGATCAAAATGCCTCCACCGGTTCCAGAACCACATTCGCAAAGCGTGAGCGTCCATAAAGAATGGAGAGAGCAGTGGCGCGACGTCGTGTTCGCACAAGTCATCGAGCGCTGGCAAAAGTAGCGGCAAAGTGGAGCCTATCCGAACTTTTGTCTGGGGCTGGCCAAGCAGCCAATTTTATGTCTCGCAAACGCAAGGAAGAAGTGACTACTGATCGTTCGAGGGCTTGAACTGGACCAAAACTGATCAAGCAACCGATATGCGGAACGCTGGATCGTGCGACGACCAATGAGCAACTAGCCGCGCTCAAGAAGGCAATCTTCGAGAGCGCGCTGGGCGGCGCAATCAATCACGCAAACTATTAACCAAAGTTCGATATATATCCAGCGTATCCGACACATACTTATTCAAATCTGAACTCTGAGCCGCATCGAAGGAATCAATTTCTAAGTCCCGAAGACGGAAATATTCGTAAGTATACTTACCCTTCTCCGAACCTGGTGCAACAACATACTTGACGAGCCGCTTAGCACCCAACTGAACTGCACGCCGCTCCAAATGAAACTTTCCAGCATCGAAATTAGGGTGAACGAAATAATATCCAACCGATTCTTGCTTTTCAATTTCTTTAAAACTCGGGTCTCGCAAAAAATCCGTTCTCTGCCCCTTTATCTTCATATTACAACGCTTGCATGACACACTAAGATTCCAGACATCAAAGATATTGGATCGATATTTCTCTTTTGGCAAAATATGCTCAACATCAATTACCATCTTGAACTCGCCATACTGATCGCGCTGACAATAGCAGCACATATAATTTTGCAACTTACTGTGATATGCGTAGATTCGACGTTTCAAATCAATAACACACTTCGCATCCCATGGCTTCACCTCCCTATAAGCCTGATTAATCGCCGCTTGGTCATCGAGATCATTTAGATCGAATTCTACAGAGCTCATACCTCATCCTTACCAGAACCAACCATTACGCGATCACCAAGATCTCTCACACCAGATAAAAAATCTCTTTGCGTCTGATCATATGAGCTCACCTCAAACTCTTGAATTCTCCTTTCAAATTCAAATTTACTCAATTCACCACGACTTAATTCATCAAGCAATCGGGCCACCTGCTCACTCAAAAAATGATTCGACGGAGATAATGTTTGAAAGCTTTCGTATAATGTTGCCTCGATACTGCCGGTAACTTGACGAGGCGTTAGCATCGACCCATCAACCTCTAGAATTTGAATCGGGAGCTTATGCCCTTGGGCCCCACTGACGATCAGCGGTGAATGCGTAGCAATAATGATTTGCGGCGAGTAGAGATAAAACATGTCCAACAACCGTGTGCAATACTCATGTTGCCACTTCGGATGCAAGCTGTTTTCCGGCTCGTCAACCAACAATAAAGCCCCCTCATGAATATTGGCCGCAATAAATGCATATGTTGCAAGCAACGTAAGTTCACCAGAACTTGCTTGACCGATTTTTAATATACGCCCGCCTTTACGCAAATGAAATTCCAGTGGCAGTGGCTTATATCTCGGATAGCCACCATCTTGCTGAAACGAATGAAGAACATTCAGCGACGATCTTGCATAACCAGATTCCGAACCCCGCAACCAAATTATTCCGTCTGGCTGACCATCGAACAAGGGACGTATTTCATCCAGCCTTGTTCGATGAAACGAAAGTCCGTTCCGTAACGATGCATCTATAGATATCCCAATATCATCTCCAAACCCAAGATATCTCAGCACATTACCAATGCGATGCAGATTTTTCTCCCGCCGATCAGAATCCCTCGCCATGATCGCTTGAATTAGAGAGCGCCCAGGGAGATTACGACGAAACATTCCCGCCAATTCACTATACGACCCTCGAATTCGAGGGAAACGATCGTATACGGTATTCGAAATCGCAAGTACCGGCCGCCCGTTATCGATCGCCTGTCTCGCCAACATCGCCAAGTTAGTACTTTTTCCGCTGCCATTCTCACCAACCAAGAAGGTGACTTCGGAGCGGTACCGATGCAACTCTGACAACATCGTCGGAAATGATTTCATTTTTTATTTAACTCGAAATAATACAGACCAATCACTCGATGCACATCGATCTTCAACAAGAAAATTACGCACAATACTTGACACAATAATTCCCCAACCGGAACCTACGTTTGCTACCAGAGAACATAAACCCGTCCTGTCGACTGACAGACACCACCAACGTATTCTGCCCTCCGGCACCCGATCCCGACTTTCTTGAGCAACAGCGCCTTCATGATCGCACCCATTGGCTTCCACTCACCGGCAGCTCTGCAAACCGAAACGCCGCAGCATCATCAGCTAACACATCCATATAAAGGGCATCGCTATCGAACATAACGGCAACATCATCCGTTGACTTGAGCCCCATATCCGCCGTCGTCGCCCAAGCCGCTCAAAAGCGGAACCGTCTTAACAGGTTTACCTTTCCGTCATCCGACTTCATGGACCGCCCATCCGGCCCGGATATCATCCCGTTATCGGAGATAACGCTCTACACGTTACTCCCTGTCCTTTGCAGAAAACCCGCTCGCCCTAACCGTCCTGACGAGCTTAACCAGCCTTTCGTTCACCGCAACCGTATATTTCTTGACCTGATCCGCCCGATCTTGTCCGCGCCAACCTCTGCCGCAATCCTCTCCCGATAAGCAAGATAAGAATCGCCGGCGACCCGACAACCTTAGCCCCCGTCGCAGCAACGACGGCGAGAAGCATCACGCCCCCAAGAAACTTCAATCTGGAAATGCGTTTTCATTTATATAACCATCATCGAATCCAGCACCGACAAACAAAAACGGCTGCCGTGACCCCACGGCAGCCGTCCTCAGAAACGCCAATCCCAAACCCCAAATCACCCCTTACTCATCCACCTTAAAAGCCGAAACCAGCTTGGTCAATTCCGCCGCCTGCTGCTTCAAACTCTCCGCCGCAGCCGCACTTTCCTCGACCAGCGCAGCATTCTGCTGCGTCATCTGATCGAGCGACTGCACCGCATCCCCGATCTGATCGATCCCGGCACTCTGCTCCAGGCTAGCCTCTGCAATCTCGCTCATCATCGCGCTAACGCCTTGAACCTGCGAGACAACATCACTCATCACCTTCCCCGCCTCACTAACGAGCCGCGACCCGGCACCCACCGTCCCCGCGCTATGCTCGATCAGCGATTTAATCTCCTTCGCCGCCTGCGCACTGCGCTGCGCCAGATTCCGCACCTCCGAAGCCACAACAGCAAACCCACGCCCCTGCTCCCCCGCCCGCGCCGCCTCCACCGCAGCATTCAGCGCCAGAATATTCGTCTGAAACGAAATACTGTCGATCATCACGATGATCTCGGAGATCCGCTGCGAAGCGTCACTGATCTGCTCCATCGTCGTCACGACCTCGCCCACCACCTGCCCGCCGCGCGCCGCCGTATCCGCCGCGCCGTTGATCATCTTCGCGGCCATCGTCGCCGTCTCGGTGTTGTTACGCACCACGGCCGTGATCTCTTCCATCGACGAAGCCGTCCGCTCCAGGTTGCTCGACTGCCCTTCGGTGCGTTCGCTCAGATCCGCATTCCCCGAAGCAATCTGCGCCGACCCGGTCGCAATCGAAGCCGAAGCCGCCCGAATCCGATGAACGAGCGTCGACAGCGACGACACGAACCGGTTGAACGCCTCTGACAACTGTCCGATCTCGTCCTCGCTCTCGACCGTCATCCGGCGCGTCAAATCGCCCTGACCGCTGGCGATCTCCGACAGCAGCGTAGCCGCACGCCTGATCGGCGCAGCAATCGCGCGCCCCACCAGCCAGATCACGAGCAGCGCAACCCCGAGGCCCACCACCGCCGCGACCAGCGCCGCACTGCGAATCGCACGCGTCACCGGCCCGAGCAGTTCGGCCTGGGGCACCTGAACGACCACATACGCATTCAGCTCCGGGATGAACGACGTCGCGATGAAGCGCGCGCCGCCGTCGCCCTCGTAGCTGAGGTACGCATACGGCTTCCCGGCGAGCAGCGTCGACGACGGATCGCCCGGCAGCCCCGGTTCATCTTTGAGGAAATGCTTGCCGTCGATCAGCGACGTATCGCGATGCATCATGATCGCGCCGTCGGGGCGCACGAGGTATGCGAACCCGGTCTCGCCGATCCGGTAAGCCGAGATACCCTTCGCGAGCGCATCGACGGACAGGCTCATGCACGCCGCGCCGATCGGCACGCCGTCGAGTTCCACGCGGCTGTTGATGAACATCATGTAGCCGCCGACGGTCACCTCGCGATCCATGTTCACGTCGTACGCCTTGCCCGACGACAGGAAGCTGGTCAGCCACTGATCCTTGTCGGTCACCTTCCGCTGCAGGCCGGCTTCGTTGTAGTAGTTGCCGCTCTTCACCGACACCCACTGCACGGACGCGGCCTTCTGCTCGTCCTTCACGTTCTTCGCGAGCTGAATCCAGTTGCGCGTGCCGGCATCGGGTTCGCCGTCGGCTTCCCATTGCAGCAGGAACGCATCGCGCGCCAGAATGCGTGACGCGGCGATCGGGCCGGCCATCTGGCGCTGCACGTCGGCGCGGATGCCGTTCACGGCGGTCGGCAGCTCTTCGCGGACGACGCGATCGCGCACCGCGTTGCCGATCAGGCGGACGCTGAGTCCGCTCGAAATCGCGACGAACACGAGCAGGCAACTCGTCATGCTGATAATCAGCTTGTTCTGAATGGAAAGCTTGCGCCAGAAATGCATGGGGAACCCTCGATAACCGCTCGGTCTGAGCCAGATTGGGTTATCGGCAGGCGGGCGCAGAACCGCATCGCTGATTTCAGATAGCGATCATTCGAGATTCGTTATGTCGTTGAGGCGAGCATATGCGGCCGCCTATATAGACGAAAGCAACGCAAATACAACGCGCTGATCAATACGCAACGAAGATCGTCACCCGCCGGTTTCGCGCCCTGGAAACCGCATCATCCCCCGCAACAAGCGGCTGCGTATCCGCCCGCCCGATTGCCGCCATCCGATGCGGCGCAACGCCGCGCTCGGTCAGATAGCGCACCACACTCCCCGCGCGCGCCGACGAAAGCTCCCAGTTCGATTCGTACTTCGCGTTCGCGATCGGCACGCTATCCGTGTGACCTTCCACGAGAATATCGCCGGTTGCATGCGCGCTCAGTGCCTGCGCGATCTGGTTCAGCACCGGCGACGAATCGGGCAGCAAGCGCGCATCGCCGACGTTGAACAGGATCTTCGCGTCGATACCGATCTCGACGCCGTGCGGCGCCTTCACCAGCGAAATGCGTCCATTCGACTTCAACGAATCGAGCAACGCGAGCCATGGCGGCGCATGAGCGGGCGCAGCAACATCGGTAGAAGCACCACCGGCCTGCCGCGCGAGTGTCTGATACCGCGCATCGAGCGCGTTGTATTTCGCGAGCTGCAGCACATACAGCGCGAGAAACAGCACCATCAGCGTCGTGATGAGGTCCGCGTACGAGATCAGCCAGCGGCCGGACTGCGCGCCTTCGAGTTCGTCATCGTCGCGATCGGCAGCGGATGCGCCATCGGTTCTAGCAGTCATGCTGTCGTGAATCCGGGTTCGTCATACGGTACTGGTGCAGATACACGCAAGCACAAAGCGCACGAACATCACGCGAGCGATTCCGCCGCCCGCCCGCGCACATCGCCGGTCAACCGCGTCTCGATCGTATGCGGCGACTCCTTGCGCGAAATCGCGAGCAAGCCGTCGAGATAGAGCTTGCGGAATCGCATCTCGCTGTCGATTTGCGCGCGCAGCTTGCCGTACAGCGGCAGAAACACGAGGTTCGCAAACGCGAGCCCGTACAGCGTCGCGACGAACGCGACCGCGATGCCCGGCCCTAGCTGAGCCGGTTCGAGAATATGGCTCGTCACCTGCACGAGCCCGAGCACCGAGCCGAGAATGCCGAAGGTCGGCGCATAGCCGCCGGCCTGTTGCCACACGCGCACGGCCGCGAGGCGGCTGCGTTCGTACGCGTCGAGTTCGCGCTGCAACGCATCCTCGAGCACCGCGGTCGACACGCCGTTCGCCAGCAGTTCGAGCCCGCGTCGCGCGAACGGATGAATGCCGCTCACGTCCATCGATTCGAACGCGAGCAGCCCGTCGAGCTTCGCGCGGTCGCCCCATTCGAGCAGGTCGGACAGGTTCTTGCGATCGACCTCGCGTGCGCGCACGAACGCGAGCCGCAACTGCTTCACCGCGTCGAAGAAGCGCGCCCACGTGTTCTGGATCATCACCGCGCCGAGCGTGCCGCCGAGCACGATCACGAGCGCCTCGAACTGGAACAGCATCGAGAAATGCCCGCCTTCCAGCGCGAACCCGAACACGATCGCCGCGCCGCCCAGCACCACACCGACCAGAGTCAAGAGATCCATACGCGCCCCGTATCAAGCGTCCGACGACGAAGTCGACGCGACGGACGCCGCACTCGTCACCGGCGCCTTCGCAGCGCGGACGGCCTCCAGCACGCGCTGCTCGATCTCGTCGATCTCGACCGGATCGAGCTTGAGTTCGCGGCGCATCACCCACGACACCTCGTTGCGTCGTGCCTCGGTCATCACGGAAAACAGCTTGTCGGCCACCGCGCGATCGTCGAGGTTCGCGATCAGCTTCGCGAGATCGTAGGTATCGAACGCGCTGATCACGTCGAACAGCGTGCGCTGGTCGATCCACACGAGATCCTCGAGCGCGCGTACGTCGCCGCCGCGGCGCGCGTTGCGGCGCGAGAAATACGCGACGCCCTTTTGTTCGACGTAGCTGAGCACCTTCGATTTGCGGAACGCGAACACTTCTTCGGCGATCTCGCCGTTCGACAGCTTGTTGAGCAGCAGCGTCTTGTCGACGCCGATCAGCGATTCGAGATCGGCGAGTTCGATGAGTTCGAGTTCGCTGTTGATCGACAGGTCGAGATCGTGATCGGCGACCTGCTGCGCGCGGTCGATCACGCGCGCGGCGTCGAACGTGACGACCTGGCGCGCATCCGACGATGCCGCATAGTCGGCCGCGCCGCCACCGTCGGCCTGCGCGGCTTCGATCGTGACGAGGTTGAGCTTCTCCATGCGCCGCAGCATCGCAAGCACGTGCGGCCGCGAATGGCCGGCGATTGCGCGGCATTTGCGGATCACGTCGGCGAGCGGCACGGATGTCTCGGCCGCATGCGCCTGCATCGGCCGGCGCGCCCACGTGTCGCCCGGTTCGCGCGCGTCGGCGCCGGCCATCAGCGACAGCACGTGCGCATACGACAGCACGCCCGGCATGAAATCCGCATGGGTGTAGGTCGCAAGCTGGTCGTCCTTGCGCTTCACGCGGCGAATCATCGTGCGCACGATATGGCGCAGCAGCGCGGACACACGCTCGATCTCTTCATCGAGCATGCCGGCCGGCACGACCGTGAGCTGGCAGAACGAAAGCGCCTTCGCGGTATGCGCGCGCGGTTCGGCGGCGAGCAGCGCCGATTCGCCGAAGAACTCGCCGCGGCCGAGCGTCGCGACGATCACGCGCTTGTCGTCGCAGCGCGTGGACAGTTCGACCTTGCCGTCGGTAATCAGGAAGATGACGGGCTCGCCCGCGAAGCCCTCCGAGTAAATGATTTCTCCGGGCGCCGCGGTACGCGTCCACGATTGCTGACGATTCAAGTCGATTCCCCTGCTGCGCTGGTTGTTGCGGACTGCGCGTCGCATGTCTGAAGCATGCGATCGCGAGTCGTCCCCGTGACTCGTTTACGTCATCGGGCGCAACATCCTTTAGGGCATTCGTCCTCGTTCAGAACCGAAATCAAGGGAAAACGTTTGCGGATCGCGCAGGCGCATCGATCGTTCGTTTCGCCCACCGCGCGTGTAGCGAAATTGAAAGCCCGCCGCCGCCGCCCGCGTCGGGTCAGAACTCCATGTCGAGTTCGTCGATGTCTTCGTGCTCGGCCTTCGCCGCGTCGATCCACTCGGCGACGAACGGATGCGCGAGCACGCGCATGCAGTACTCGGCGACGTCCGGTTCGAGCTTCACGTCGTAGGTCAGGAAGCGCGTGACGACCGGCGCATACATCGCGTCGGCGATGCCGATTTGCGCACCGAACAGCCAGGGGCCGCCGTACTCGGCCAGGCACTCGCGCCAGATCGTCACGATCCGCTCGATGTCGTGCTGCGCGCGCGACCAGATCCGGAAGCCGGGGAAATGCCCGCGAAGGTTCATCGGCAGCGCGGATCGCAACGCGCTGAAGCCGGAATGCATTTCGCCGCAGATCGACCGGCAATGCGCGCGTGCATGCCGGTCGTCGGGCAGCAGCCGCGCCTGCGGCCGGATCTCGTTCAGGTATTCGGCGATCGCGAGCGTGTCCCACACCGCATTGCCGTCGTGCGTCAGGCACGGCACGAGGATCGACGGCGACAGCAGCAGCAGCTCCGCGCGCGACGTGGCGTCGATCGGGACGCTGATCGTCTCGAACGCGAGCCCGCTCAGCTTCGCGAGCAGCCAGCCGCGCATCGACCACGACGAGTAATTGCGGCTGCTGATGGTCAGCGTCGTCCGTGCGTTGAATTCCATGTCGCTCCCCTGCTGAATGTCGTTCGTACCCCTGCACCGTAAACGGACGCGCCGCATGATCGGCCGCACCACGTCTGTGCGGTCCGTTCGCCGAACCGGCGCAACGTCGCACGGCATCGCGGCACGTGTCGCACGCCCGGCCGGCAAGGCAGCGCGTCACCTTCCCCTCCGTCATCACGTCCGGCGCGTGCCGCCGCGCTCCCGAACCGCTGCAACGGGCGTGCCAGCGTCACGCTGGCATACGGCTTGCCTCGTTCCCTGTAATGCGGCGTCACGAGCGACGGTCATGAACCTGCTTGCCTATCCGTTTTATCAATGGTCTGCGGAATGCCTGCGCCCGGCGCGTGCATGGGCAGCCGCCACGCGCGCGACGATGTCGCTGTGGCCGCCGGCGACGTCGACACCGACGGGCCGCATGGTCGACGCATTGTGCGAGCTGCTCGAATGCTGCGCGTTCTCGCACCGGCGTCCGCCGTTCGGGATCGCGTCGGTCGTCGTCGACGGCGAAACGGTGCCGATCGTCGAAGAAGCGGCGACAACGACGCCGTTCGCGACGCTGCTGCATTTCCGCAAGGCTCGGCCGGTCGCGCGCCAGCCGCGCGTGCTGATCGTCGCGCCGATGTCCGGGCACTTCGCGACGCTGCTGCGCGGCACGGTGCGCACGATGCTGGCCGACCACGACGTGTACATCACCGACTGGCACAACCCGCGCGACATCCCGCTGGCGGCCGGGCGCTTCGGTTTCGACGAGTACGTCATGCACGTCGTCGACTTCATCCGCCACATCGGCCCGGACGCGCACGTGCTGGCGATCTGCCAGCCGACCGTCGCGTCGCTGGCGGCCATCGCGCTGATGGCGGCCGGCGGCGATCCCGCGCAACCGGCGAGCCTGACGCTGATGGCCGGCCCGATCGACTGCCGCGTGAATCCGACGAAGGTCAACGCGCTCGCGACGAGCCGGCCGATCGAATGGTTCGCGCGCAACCTGATCAGCGTGGTACCGGCGGGTTTCGTCGGCGCGCAGCGGTGCGTGTATCCGGGCTTCGTGCAGGTCGGCGCGTTCATGTCGATGAACCCGGACCGGCATGCGGCGTCGTTCGCCGATCTGTACTACGAACGCGCGAAAGGCGACCCCGCGAAAGCCGATACGTTGCGGCACTTCTACGACGAATACTTCGCGACGGCCGATCTCACCGCGGAGTTCTATCTGGAAACGGTCGAGAAGGTATTCCAGCAGTACGCGCTCGCGCGCGGCGAGCTGTCGGTGGGCGACACGCTCGTCGAACCGGCGGCGATTCATCGCACCGCGCTGTTGACGATCGAAGGCGAGAAGGACGATATCTGCGCCGTGGGCCAGACGGTGGCCGCGCAGGAACTGTGTTCGGGGTTGCCGTCGTACCTGAAGACGCACCATGTACAGACTGGCGTTGGGCACTACGGCGTGTTCAACGGCAGCCGGTGGGAAACGCAGATCTATCCGATCGTGCGGGCGACGATCCACGACAACGAACCGTACGATCGCACCGCGGATGCGCAGCGCGACACGAGCGGCGCGCACTACGTCACGCTGCGCGCGTTGCTCGATGCACGTGCATCCGGAGCCGACGCGGCGGCCGAAACGCAATCGGATCACGCGCACTGAACGCGGTGGCGCCACAGTGAATCGCCCCGCCGGAGCGGCGGGGCGATGTTCGCTGCAGCATTCGGACGGCGCACGAGCGAAACCGTTCGCGCGCCGGGCTCGCTCGTTACGAGCAAGCCTTGCCGTGCGACGCGTGGTAGCCCTTCGCCTTCGCGTCGGCTTCCGACATGTAGCTGCCGTGCTTCGTCTTGCCGTAGTACTTGTCGGTCGAGCAGTGATAGACCTTCGTGCTGTCGTTCACCCACACCTTGCCGGCGCCGCCGCCCGGCGCCGCAGCCGTCGTGGCCGCGCTCTTCGCCGGTGCTGCGCCCGATGCCGGCGCAGCGGAGGCCGCCGTTGCCGGCGCCGCGGCCGGTGCGCTCGCCGCGGCAGCGGCCGATGCGCCGTACCACGCCTTCACGCCCTTGTGGCCCGCGCATGCGCCCTTCTTCGATGCGCCCGAGTAGAACGAGCCGTCCTTGCACAGACCGGTCGTACCGGCCGGCGCGCTGGCCGGAACCTGCGCGAACGCACCGATCGACACACCCATGCCGGCGACCAGCGCGGCGATCAACATCGTTTTTTTCATGGTCCTCTCCTGATTTGCCTGAATGACGAAAGCGTCCAGGGCATTCCCGGGAACAGCGACGGTTACCGCACCCAGCGGCACACGCGATGGTGGTGATGATCGAAATGGCACACGCGGTGCGAATGCGCTTCTGCCAGGGCCGGCGCGAGCACGGCGCAAGCCAGTGCGGTGGCGGTCAGGATCTTCGCGATGCGGTTCATGGTGACACTCTCCCGGATAGGTCAGCCGGTGGTCCGGCCGTACCTCCTTAACGCCGGGCGTCGACACGCCGTGCACCGCACCTGCGTGCAATTGACGATCTTTGACATCGCATCGCCTGTCGACGCTCGAAGCTGACGAACGTCTTTCTTTTCTTTCTGGTTCTTCAGCTTATCGATCGTTTGGAATTCGAAGGAATGTGTCGAAGCGGAAAGCAGTTTCCGAAGGTCAGCGGGACAGTAAAAACCGCCTGAATGCAGGCGGTCCGTCGAAAACGCACACTCAACCGGAAAGCTATGCACCGACCTCGCCCCACGGCGTCGGCTCCGGCACCGCGCACGGGCCGTCGACGTCGATCGATTTGAAGTCGGCAGGCCCGACGATCTCCAGGTACTCCATGTCCGGCGAGTAATCGAACAGGTAGTGGACGATCCCCGGCGCCTGGTGCACGCAGTCGCCGGCCGCCACCAGCGTTTCCTGTTCGCCGTACATGAAGCGCGCCCAGCCCTTCAGCATGATCACGATATGGAATTCGGCCTCGTGACGGTGCCATCCGGTGCCCGCCGTCGGTGCATGATTGGCCCTGACGAGTTGCGCGACGACCTTGCCGTTCGTCGCGGCGGCGATGCCGAGATCGCGGTACAGGAAGAAGTCGCGCAAGCCCTCGCCTCGATAGGCGGTGTCCTGCGGCTTCACGTGGGAAAAAGCGGTGGTGGTCGGCGTGCTCATCGCGGTGCTCCTTCATCGAAAGGATGACGCGAGACAAGCATTTAGCGTTCCAGTTTGCGGCGGCACGAAACCGGGCGCGTCACCGCTTGCGCCGCTTGCCGGTCAGCAGCGTCTGCGCGATCACCGCGAGCAGCAGGAACGCACCGCTCGCGAGGTTCTGATAGTACGGGCTCAACGTGCCGACCTGGTTGATCACGTTCTCGATCACGCCGAGCAGCAGCACGCCCGCGAGCGGACCGAACAGCGTGCCGACGCCACCCGTCAGCAGCACGCCGCCGATCACCGCGGCCGCGATCGATTGCAGCTCGTAGCTGTTGCCGGCGCCCGGCAACCCCGAATCGAGCCGCGACGCGAGCAGCGCACCGGCCAGCCCCGCCAGCGCGCCGCTCAACCCGTACGTGACGACCTTGAGCCCTTCGACGTTCACGCCGAGCATGCGCGCCGCCTCCTCGTTGCCGCCGATCGCGAACACGCCCGCGCCGTAGCGCGTGTGATTCAGCACGAACGCGGCGACGAGATACGCGACGAGCACGATCCACACGAGATTGCCGATGCCGAACAGCGAGCCGTTCGCGATCGTCGCGAAGAAGCCGGGGTTCGCGATCAGCATGTCCTGGCTCGCGAGCACGAGCGACAGCCCTTTCAACCCGAGCAACGCGGCGAGCGTGACGATGAACGGCGCCATCCGCGCGCGTGCGATCAGCCAGCCGTTCACGAGCCCGACGATCAGGCCGACGCCAACGGGTGCGGCCAGCGCGGCGCCCCAGCCATACGGCGCCGCATACGCGGCGATCACGGTGCCGAGCCCGACGAGCGAGCCGACCGACAGGTCGAACCCGCCGAGGATGATCACGAAGCTCTGCCCGATCGTGATCAACGCGACGAACGCGGCGGCCGCGACGATGTCGAGCAGGTTCGGCGCGCTCAGGAAGTGCGGAAACACGCGGCCGGCGATCAGGCACACGAGCACGAGGATCGCGATCGCGCCGCGCGCCTGCACGAGCCGGACGAACTGCGCGCGGCGCGCACGGCCGGCATCGTGCGCGGTGGACGGGGAGATCGGCGCGGTCGACATGTCAGGCTCCCGAGCGTTGCAGGTACAACGCGCCGAGGATGAACGCGGCCTTCAGAATCTGCGCATACGTGTAGCTGATGTTGTTCATGATGAAGCTGGCATCGAGCAGTTGCAGCAGCAGCACGCCGAACACGGTGCCGACGATCGACACGCGCCCGCCGGACAGCGGCGTGCCGCCGATCACCGATGCGGCGATCGCATCGAGTTCGAAGTTCACGCCGACATAGTTCGGATCGCCCGCACCGAGCCGCGCGGTGGCAAAGAGGCCCGCCAGCCCGGCCAATGCACCGCTTGCCGCATAGACGGCCAGCAGCGTGCGCCGCACGGGCACGCCGGCGAGATGCGCGGCATCGCGGCTCGCGCCGACGAGTATCGTGTAGCGCCCGAAGGTCGTGTTGCGCACGACGAAGAACACGATCGCCGCGCACGCGAGCGCGATCAGCATCACGACCGGCAGCCCAAACAACGTACCGATGCCGACGAAATCGAACGCATCGGACGGCGGCAGGCTCACGCGCGAGCCGCCGAGCAATGCCTGCGCCAGCCCGCGCGCGGCGACCAGCAATGCCAGCCCGGAAATCAGCGGATCGATGCCGAGCCGCGCGACGAGCCCGCCGTTGAACAGGCCGGCCGCGAGGCCGATCGCAATCGCCGCCGCGAACGCCGCGCCGGTGCCGTACGGCAAACATATGGCGATGATCGCGCTGGAGAGCGCCATCACCGAGCCGACCGACAGGTCGATCCCGCGCGTGGCGATCGCGAGGTTCTGCCCGAGTGCGATCAGCACGATCGGCGCGGCCTGGAACAGCAGACTGCGCGCGGCGAGCGGATTCGAGAAACCGGGCGTGACGATCAGGTTGAAGGCGGCGAGCGCGACGAACGCGAGATACACGCTGTGCTCGCGCGCCTGCGCGAACAGCGAGCGGCGCGACGTGCGGCGGGCCTGGTCCGGTTCGCTCATCAGGTTGGCAAGATTCACGCTTTCCTCATCCTCGGGTCGATGTGCGGTGCGTTACGTCTGGTTCGCGAGCAACGCGGTCACGTCGTCGGGGCTCGCGCCGCGCGTCGGCAGTTCGCCGCTCGTCGCCCCTTCGTGCAGGATCACGAGCCGGTCGGCCAGCTCGAGCAGCTCTTCCATCTCAGACGACGTCGCGACGACCGCAAGCCCGTCGTCGGCGAGCCGTTTGACGAGATCGTGCACTTCCGCCTTCGCGCCGACGTCGATGCCGCGCGTCGGATCGTCGAGCAGCAGCACCGACGGCTCGGTCGACAGGCAGCGCGCGATCAGCGCCTTCTGCTGGTTGCCGCCGGACAGCGTCGAGATCGGCGCGCCCGCATGCGACGTCTTGATGCCCAGTTCGCAGATGTAGCGCTCGACGAGCGCGTCCTGCTTGCGCATGGAAATGAAGCCGAAGCGGGCGATGCGCGGCAGCACGCACACGACGATGTTCTCGCGCACCGACAGCTTCGAGAAAATCCCTTCCGAGCGGCGATCCTCGGACAGGAACGCGAGCCCCGCGCGAATCGCCCGCGCCGGGTCGGCACCGTCGAGCGCGTGGCCGCCGACGCGCACCGCGCCGCCGTCCGGCTGCTGCGCGCCGAACACGGCCTTGAACGTCTCGGTGCGGCCCGCGCCGAGCAAACCCGCGAGCCCGACGATCTCCTTCGGCGCGACGCGGAACGACACATCGCGCAGGCGCGTGCCCCAGCGCAGCCCGTCGACGGCGAGCGCCGGCTCGCGCGTCGTATCGGCGGCAGCCGCCTCCGCCTGTTCGCGCGGGCCGTGCGCGCCCACTTCGCGGCCGAGCATCGCCGAAATCAGCGCCATGCGCGGCAGCCGGTCGGGCGACTCGCTGCGCACCACCGCGCCGTCGCGCAGCACGGTGAGCCGGTCGCACATCCGGTAGCACTCGGACAGACGATGGCTGACCAGCACGATCGCGATGCCGGTTGCACGCAACTGCTCGACGACGCCGAACAGCACCTCGACTTCCGCGCCGCTCAACGCGGAGGTCGGCTCGTCGAGAATCAGCACGCGCGCGCCGAGCGACACGCCGCGCGCGATCGACACCATCTGCTGCTGGCCGAGCCCGAGCGAGCCGACCTTGTCGGCCGGGTCGACGTCGAGCCCGTAACGCTCGACGATCTCTCGGGTGCGCACGCGCATCTCGCGGCGGTCGATCCACGGGCCGAAGCGGCGCGGCTCGTGGCCGAGGAAGATGTTCTCGGCCACGCTGCGCTCGGGAATCAGGTTGATTTCCTGATAGACCGCGCAGATGCCCGCGCGCTGCGCGGCACGCGGGCTGTCGAACGACACGGGCACGCCGTCGACGCGAACCTCGCCCGCATCGGGCTGGTGAAAGCCGGTGAGGATCTTGATCAGCGTCGACTTGCCGGCGCCGTTCTCGCCCATCAGCCCGTGCACCTCGCCTGCGCGCAGCGACAGCGACACGCCGTTCAGCGCGCGCACGACGCCGAACGTCTTGCCGACGCCGCGCGTCTCGAGCACGACGGGTTTGCCGTCGGCGCCGGTGCCGGCGTCGGGTCCGGCGGGAAGCGTTGCGTCCATCGCGCGCCTCGCGTTCGCGGTTGAGCGGTTGAGCCGTTGCCGATCGTTTGCCGGCCGATCAGTAGACGAGGTTCGCTTCGAGCGAATGCTTCGCGTTCGCCTTGTCGTACAGCGCGTCCTCCATGATCTGCTTCTGCGCGACCGGCTTGCCGGCGAACCATGCTTCGAGCGACTTGAATGCGAGCGGCCCGAAGCGCGGATTCGTCTCGACGCTCGCGGCGGCCGAGCCGTTCGCGATCGCGGTGACGAAATCCTTGGTGCCGTCGATCGACACGACCGTCACGCCGCGCTGCTTGCCGGCCTGCCGCAACGCGGTCATCGCGCCGAGCGCCATCGTGTCGGCCTGCGCGTAGACGGCGTTCACGTCCGGATGCGCGAGGAGCACCTGCTCCATCACCTTCTGCGCTTCGGTGGCCGACCAGTTCGCGGTCTGCGACGCGACGATCTTCATGTTCGGGAATTTCTTCAGGCCGTCGGCGAAGCCGTCGGTGCGCTGGCTCTCGACGGTATTGCCGTAGCCGCCCTGGATCTCGGCGATCGTGGCCTTGCCGCCCGTCGCATCGGCGAGCGCCTGCGCGGCGCGCTGCCCTTGCCGGAAGAAGTCGGAACCGAGGAACGTGATGAAATCCTGGCACGGCGTGCCGGCCGTCTGGCGGTCGATCGTCACGACCGGGATGCCCTTCGCGCGCGCCTGCGCGAGCGCGGGCTGCAGGCCGGTCGAATCGTTCGGCGCGACGATCAGCGCCTGCGCGCCCTGGTTGATCATGCTTTCGATATCGGCGACCTGCTTCGCCTGGTTCGCGTTCGCATTCGTATACAGCAGCCGCTTGACGCCCGCCGCCTTCGCAGCGGCGCGCACCGACGCGGTTTCGGTCGCGCGGAACGGATTCTGTTCGTTCTCCGATTGCGAGAAGCCGACCACGAGATCGGTCAGCTTCACGCTGCCCGGCTTCGGATTCGTGCAGGTCTGCGCGGAGCTGGCGCCGACCTTCTGCGCATTGTCCTGCGCATGCGCGATCGCGACGCATCCGAGCGTCACCCCCATCGTCACCACGATACGTTGCAGCTTTGCACGGCTCGGCATCATCGTCTCCAAGTGTTGTGATGTCGTGATCGGCCCGCGCCCCGTGGCACACCTGCGGCAGCGGCATCACGAATTAATATTATTACTCGATATTATCGCCTGCCCGACTCGGGATAATCCCGTACCGCCGAACCCGTCAGGCGGGGCCCGGCGTCCACCGCAACGTCGCCTGCAGCGACTCGCCCGGCGCCAGCACGCAGCCGCCGACGAGCGACGCGGGTTCCGCCGCATTGAAGCTGTCCGTCGTGTTCGTGACGGGCTCGACGCACAGCGCGTCGGCGCCCGACGGGGCGTACACGACGAGCTGATCGAACGGCCGCTCGGCCTGCAGCACGATCTGCCGGCCGCGCTCCGGCCAGATCACCGCGGCCTCGCGACGCCAGCCGACGAAATTGTTGTCGAGCTCGAATGCATCGACCGGCATCCCGTTGCACAGCGCGGCGACGGCCGGATGATCGCCGACGTGGGTGGGCAGCACGTCGGCGTCGGCGTGCCACATCGCGTCGACGTGTGCCTTCACGACGGTGTGCGGCGTGCGCAGGTAATACGGGTGATGGCCCATGCCGAACGGCATCGGCTGCGCGCCGAGGTTGCGCGCGGACAGTGTGATCGACAGCACGGGGCCGTCCAGCCGGATCGACTGGCGCGCCTCGTAATGGAACGGCCAGTCGCCTGCGCGGCCCGCGTCGGGGCGGTGTTCGAAGCGCAGGTCGACCTGCGTGTCGTCACGCCGCTCGACCTGCCACGGACGCAGCCAGCCGTGCCCGTGCAGCGCATGGCGATACGCGTCGTCCGGGCCGGACAGGTCGATCGTGCGGCCGCCGAATTCGAACTTCGCGTCGCGGATGCGGTTGCAGTAAGGAAACAGCGGAAAGCTCGCGAAGCGCAGCGGATCGCCGCTCGCGAGCGCCGCGTCGGTGGTCGGGCGGAACCAGTGCTGCGGGCCGTCCGGCGCTTCGTCGTAGTACGCGGCGATCGATCCGCCGGCCTGCGGCGCGACGCGTACGCGGGTCGACCCGCTGGCGAGTTCGATCAGGTCGGTGTGGCGGGGCATTCCCATCGGCATCGATCATCCCGGGATGAAGCTGACGACCCCGTCGCCGGCATGCAGCATCCGGCCGCGGGCATGTGCGGCCAAGGATGGCACGGCGCCGCCCGCGTGGTCAATAATATTTGTTGATATTATTATCCGGACATCCACGCATCCGGCGCAGCCCGCGTAAAGCTTGATTGCCGGCCCGAATGGCCGATGTTACCGTCGTGTCGAATTGATCCGACCCGCTGTTCCTCAACGATTTCATTTGCCCATCCTGCCGAGGCCGGACCGCGCTCCTACCGTGAAACGCTCTACTCAACGTCGCCCCACGATGACCGACATCGCCAAGCTTGCCGGCGTGTCGCAATCCACCGTCTCCCTCGTGCTGAACAACGCGGCGGGCACGAAATTCTCGGACGCCACGCGCGAAAAAGTGCTGAAGATCGCGCACGAGCTCGGCTACCGCTTCCTGCCGCGCGAAGTGACGATGACGCACAGCGGCGAGCGCGACCTGATCGTCTATCTCGCCGACGAAATCTCGACGAGCCCGCACCCGGTCGTCAACATCGACGGCGCGCGCGACGCGGCCTACGCGAACGGCAAGCTGCTCGCCGTGTACTCGACCCACGGCAACGTCGACATCGAGCGCCAGGTGCTCGAATCGGTGCTCGCGATGCCGAACCTGCTCGGCGTCGTCTACGCGACCGTCTACACGCGCAAGGTCGCGCCGCCGGCCGAACTGCTGCGCGTGCCTGCCGTGCTGCTCAACTGTTACACGACCGACAGCGGGCTGTCGTCGATCGTGCCGGCCGAAGTCGCGGGCGGCCATGCGGCGACCGAATACCTGCTGCGCGCGGGCCACCGGCGCATCGGCTACGTCAACGGCGAACCGTGGCAGGACGCCGCGAAGGATCGCCTGAAAGGCTATCGCACCGCGCTCGCCACGGCCGACATCCCGTTCGCGCCGGAACTCGTGCGCGACGGCGACTGGGGCTCCGACACCGGCTTCGAGCAAACGCTGTCGTTGCTGCGCGAGCCGCACCCGCCCACCGCGATCTTCTGCGCGAACGACCTGATGGCGATCGGCGCGATCGAGGCCGTCAAGCATCTCGGGATGCGCGTGCCCGACGACATTTCGGTGCTCGGCTACGACGACCAGGAAATCGCGCGGCACACGCACCCGCCGCTGTCGACGATCGTCTTGCCGAACTACGAACTGGGCCGCTGGGCGGTCGAGATCCTGCTGCAGGAAGAACAGAACCGTGCGGTCGGGATGCCGGTGCGCCGCCGCGCGATCAAGCTGGACGGGCCGCTGGTCGAGCGCGGGTCGGTGCGGACCGTCGAGACGGCCGCGCAATCGGCGAGCGCGTAAGCGCGTCCCAGCCTCCTTCCTTCCGAACACCACACGACGCGGTGCGGCGCATTCGCCGCCCGAGCGTGTTCGCGCGGCCGTCGCCCCCTTCTGCTCGCCCTCGTTGCCGTACATTCGAGGGTAAACACCATCACTAAATTATTAGTAATATTTTCCAGGCATTTCTATACTTGCACCGGCATCGGGCAGAACCCCGAGCCACGACACAGCAACACGACGAGACGGTGACCGGAAGCGACTGCGCGCGAACCCGCCGCGCTGCCCGCTCCGTGCCGTCCGCACATCACACGCACACCGTGCCGCGACGCTCGCCGTCCGGGCACCGCTTCATCCGCATCGAGTCACCAGTCGTCCGCTTCTCCCCATTGATCCGGAGTCCAGAATGACTATCACGTCTCGTCTCAAGCCCGCCGCGCTCGCGGTCGTCGTATTGCTCGCCTCGTGCGGCGGCGATGATTCGTCCGCCCCATCGGCATCGGCGCTCGCCGCGCGTGCGTCCGCCGATGCCGCAGCCAGCGACAGTGCCGCCACGGCCAACGCCGCCGCATCCGGCGATTTCATGAACACGGGCCACGGCGGCCCGTCGCATTTCCCGAACCAGCTCGTCACGCTCGGCCTGCCGGGGCCCACGCCCGCGCTGCGCGTGTCGTCGCGCGGCGTGCCGCCGTATGCGCCGCCGGCGCCGCCCGTCGCGACCGACACGCAAACGCTGACGCTCGCCGATTTCGATACGTACGGGCCGGCCTGGACGAGCGGCGGCACGAACACGATCCGGATCGATGGCACGAGCACGGACGGCGCGAAGCTCGTCACCAACGCGCAGCATCCGGCGTACGGCCACGCGTCGTACGAAGCGGACGTGACGATCGGCGCGCCGGCGCCGGGCGCGAATACCGCCAATGCGGGCTTCATCGTGCACGTGACGAACCCGTCGGTCGGCACCGATGCACTGACGGGCTACTACATCGGGCTCGACGCGGTGCGCCACGTGGTGCAGGTCGGCCGCGAGCAGAACAACTGGACCGATTTCATCGACTACCCGGCGCCCGCGGTCGTGCCGGGCAGCACGCACCACCTGAAGGTCGTCACGCGCAACAACGCGATCGACGTGTTCGTCGACGGCACGCAGACGATCAGCATCAACGACGCGACGAGCGGCCTGACGACCGCGCTGCGCGCGGGCGCGTTCGGGCTGCGCCGCTTCGGCGCGAGCGTCGCGTTCAGCAACGTGACCGTGAGCCGCTATCCGGACGTCGCGCCGAAAACGTACGATTTCTCGCGCGTGGTGGGTGCCGTGTACAACCCGTGGAATGCCGTCAACGCGATCGATTTCTGGCAGAACTACGATCCGGTGATCGTCGATCGCGAGCTCGACTACGCGCAGACCTACGGGATGAACACGATCACCGTGTACCTGCACTACCTGAACTGGGTCAACGACCGCGACGCGTTCCTCGCGAAATTCGACAGCCTGCTCGAGATCGCCGCGCGCCACGGGCTGAAGGTCGCGCCGATCTTCTACGACGATTGCTGGCACGTCGATCCCGCGTACGGCCCGCAGCCCGCGCCGATCTTCGGCGTGCACAACAGCCGCTGGGTGCAGTCGCCCGGGCAGTCGGTCGAGCAGCAGTATCTGCAGCCGATCGCGGGGGGCGCGTCGACCACGTACAAGCAGGACCTGCAGCACTACATCGCCGATTTCGTGTCCGCGCATCGCAACGACCCGCGCATCCTGTACTGGGAACCGATGAACGAGCCCGGCTGCAGCGGCAACGGCGCGCTGCAGCCGACGCGCGCGTGGATGATGAACGACGCGCGCATCGCGATCCTGAACGCGGGCGCGACGCAGCCGATCAATTCGCCGAACGTGCAGGAGCCGGAAGGCGATTACTTCTCCGACTTCCATGCGTTCCACCCGTACGCGATCAATGCGACGACGCCCGACTACTCGCTGCCGCCGAGCCTGCTCGACAGCCTGAACTCGGAAACGCTGCAGCGCGGCTGGCCGGGCGGCCAGGCGGGCCAGACGATGGCCGGCATCGCGTCCACCTACGGCGGCAAGACGGGCTTCCTGGTATGGGAACTGATGATCGGACGCACGAACACCCGTTTCCACTGGGGGCAGACGGCGTCCGCGCCCGCCACCGTCGAGCCGGCGACGCCGTTCCAGGGCACGCTCTACCCCGACGGCCACCCGTGGAGCACGGCCGAGGTGCAGGCGCTCGCCAGCGCGTTCAGCTCGCGGCTGCGCGTGCTGAACGCGACGTACTACAACGACACGACCTTCACCACGCCGGTGTTCTCGTCGATCACGCCGCTGGTCGATTTCGACCTGAATACCGAGCGCGGCACCGATTCGCCTGACGCGTCGAAGGGGATGAATGCGACGAACTATGCGATCCGCTGGACCGGTGCGCTCGACATTCCGAAGGCTGACAACTACACGTTCAGCGTGACGAGCGACAACGTCGCGCGCGTGTGGATCGACGGCCGCCAGGTGATCGACAAGGAGCAGCCGGGGCTCGCCACCGCGAAGGGCCGCATCCACCTGTCGCCGAAGCGGAACGTGCCGATCCGCGTCGAGTACGTGCACGCGAGCGGGCCGGCCAGCATGCATCTGCAATGGTCGAGCCCGAGTGCGGGCCGCGACAATCTCGTGCGTGTCGCGCAGCGGCCGTTGACGGACGCGCTCGCGCAATAGCAGGCATGACTCGCATCGCCCGTGAAGCCTTCACGGCTTCACGGGCGTTGCGCGGCAACCCGCGGACGGGCTTACTTCAGCCGCCCCGACAGAAACTGCCCGAGCCGCTCGCTCTTCGGATTGACGAGGATCTGCTGGGGATCGCCCTCTTCCTCGATCTTCCCCTGATGCAGGAAGATCACATGATTCGACACGTTGCGCGCGAATCCCATCTCGTGCGTGACGACGACCATCGTGCGGCCTTCCTCGGCGAGCTTCTGCATCACCTTCAGCACTTCGCCGACCAATTCCGGATCGAGGGCCGACGTCGGCTCGTCGAACAGCATCACTTCCGGCTCCATCGCGAGTGCGCGCGCAATCGCGACACGCTGCTGCTGGCCGCCCGACAGGTGCGACGGATACATGCCTTCGACGCGCGGCGCGAGGCCGACCTTCTCCAGATACTTGCGCGCCCGCGCGATCGCCTCGTCACGGCCGACGCCGAGCACGGCCATCGGCGCTTCGATCACGTTCTCGAGCACCGTCATGTGCGCCCACAGGTTGAAGTGCTGGAACACCATCGCGAGCTTCGTGCGCATCCGCTGCAGTTGCTTCTGGTCGGCCACGCGCAGCGAGCCGTTGCGATCGCGCGTGGTCTGGATCGGCTCGCTGCCGATCGTGATCTGCCCCGAGCACGGCTGCTCGAGGAAGTTGATGCAGCGCAGGAACGTGCTCTTGCCGGAGCCGCTCGAGCCGATGATGCTGATCACGTCGCCGGCCTTCGCCTTCATCGACACGCCCTTCAACACCTCGTTGTCGCCGAACTTCTTGTGCAGGTTGTCAACCGTAAGCTTGTACATGCTGGGTCCTTCGTTGCGGATCTTGTGAATGCATCAATGGCTGCGCGGCGCGAGGTACGCGAGCCAGCGCGTCTCGAGCTTGCGGAACGCCCAGATGAGCGCGAACACGACGACGGCATACAGCACGGCCGCGATGCCGTAGGCCTGGAACGACATGTAGGTAGCCGAATTGACGTCGCGCGTGACCTTCAGGATGTCGGGCACGGTCGCGGTGAACGCGAGCGTCGTCGCGTGCAGCATCAGGATCACTTCGTTGCTGTAGCTCGGCAGCGAGCGGCGCAGCGCGGACGGCAGGATGATCCGCGTATACAGCTTGAAGCGCGACATCCCGTAGGCCATCCCGGCCTCGATCTCGCCGGCCGACGTCGCCTTGATCGCGCCCGCGAAGATCTCCGTCGCATATGCGCATTCGTTCAGCACGAACGCGAGCAGCGTGCAGTTCATCGCATTGCGGAAGAACGTGTCGAGCAGCACGTGGTCGTGCACGACCTGCAGGCTGTAGATGCCCGTGTAGCACATCAGCAGCTGCACGTAGAGCGGCGTGCCGCGGAACACGTACGTATAGAGCCATACGGGCCCCGAGATCCAGCGGTTCGACGACGCCCGCGCGATCGCGAGCGGCACGGCGAGCGCGAAACCGAACGCGATCGACACGACCAGCAGCCACAGCGTGATCGCGAGGCCGCTGAAGCGGTAGCCGTCGGAATAGAGATAGCTTTGCCAGTACTGGCCAACGAGTTCGATCACAGTGCGAGCCTCCGGACGCCGACGGAATAACGCTTCTCGAGGTGATGCAGCACGACGTTGGACACCGTCGTGATCGCGAGGTAGATCGCACCCGCGGCCAGCGTGAAGAAGAAGAAATCGAGCGTGCTCTTGCCGGCGTCCTGCGACGCCTTCACGACGTCGGCGAGGCCGATGATCGACACGAGTGCGGTGGCCTTCACGAGCACCTGCCAGTTGTTGCCGATGCCCGGCAGCGCGAAGCGCATCATCTGCGGGAACAGGATCCGGTAAAACACGCGCCAGCCGCTCATCCCGTACGCGAAGCCGGCTTCGAGCTGGCCGCGCGGCACCGCGAGGAACGCGCCGCGGAACGTCTCGGTGAAGTACGCGCCGTAGATGAAGCCGAGCGTCACGACGCCGGCCACGAACGGATCGATGTCGATCTGGTCCCAGCCGAGCAGGTCGGTCGCGTCGTTCAGCAGGATCTGGATCCCGTAGAACAGCAGCAGCATCAGCACGAGATCGGGCACCGCGCGGATCAGCGTCGTATAGAACGTGCCGACCGCCTTGAGCCCGCGGTTGGCCGACAGTTTCGCGGCCGCGCCCGCGAGGCCCAGTATCAGCGACGCGGCGAGCGACAGCACCGCGAGCTTCACGGTCTCGACCGTGCCGGCCCACAGCAGCGGGCCAAATCCTTGGAAGATCATATGAGGGATCCAGAACGATGTGGCTGGATTGTCGATAGCCATTAACCGTGCATCAAATGAGTTCTGCGCACGACGTGATGCGGTCTGCTCATCAAGCCGGATGCCTGCCGCGAAGGGTGGGGCATCCGGCAACGCAGGCGACGCGCGCCGTACGGGCAGTCAGCCGCCGTAGACGTCGAACGCGAAGTACTTCTTCTCGAGCTTCTTGTACGTGCCGTCCTTGATGATGTCGGCGATCGCGCGATCGATCTTCGCCTTCAGATCGGCGTCGTCCTTGCGCAGGCCGATGCCCGCGCCGTTGCCGAGCGTCTTCGGATCGTCGAGATCCTTGCCGGCGAAGTCGAAGTTCGCGCCGCGCGGCGTCTTCAGGAAGCCGATGTCGGCCTGCACCGCATCCTGCAGCGCCGCGTCGAGGCGGCCCGACATCAGGTCCTGGTACACGCCGTCCTGGTTCTGGTAAGGCACGACCTGCACGCCCTTCGGCGCCCAGTACGCCTTCGCGTAGGTCTCCTGGATCGTGCCCTGCTCGACGCCGACCGACTTGCCCTTCAGCGATTCGGCCGTCGGCTGCAGGTTTGCGCCCTTCTTCGCGACGAGACGCGTCGGCGTGTTGAACAGCTTGTCGGAGAACGCGATCTGTTCGGCGCGCGCCGGCGTCATCGACATCGACGACAGCACGCCGTCGAACTTCTTCGCCTTCAGCGCCGGAATCATCCCGTCGAAGTCGTTCTCGATCCACACGCATTTCGCCTTCAGCCGGGCGCAGATCTCGTTGCCGAGATCGACGTCGAAGCCGACGACCTTGCCGCTTGCGTCCTTCGATTCGAACGGCGGATAGCTGGCGTCGACGCCGAAGCGGATCGTCGACCAATCCTTGGCGTGGGCACCGACCGCGAGGCAGGCGAGGGCAATACTGAGCGCGAGTTTCTTCATGGCGTTCCTGTCAGAGGCGAACTGGGGCGGATTCCGGCCGGCTGGCCGCCGTGAACCCTTGCAACCGGCAATCGCCTGTTTCGGCGACGCTCCAAGTTGTACATACAACTTTGCCTTTTCACGGATGAGGCCGGCAATCCGTGTTTATCTCTAATTGTCGGCGGATTAGGATCTCCGGCATGATTTTCCTTAATTTTCAATTAATTATTGATTACACCCGGCTGAAAGGCGGCTTTCTCGCGGCGTACGGAGGCGGCCGGACGGTGTGTGTCGGTTGTCTAGACTTCACCACCCGAACCGACATTTCCCCACCGACCTGTTGCCGCCCTGGCCGGCGTCCGCCGCCGCCGCGCGTGACACGCGTCACGCACTCCCCGCTTCCGTCGATTCGAATACGCGTTGCCGCACGGACACGCGCGACGGATCGCGTGGCAGCAAGGCAGCGGCCTCTGTCGAATACGGTCTTCGGGCTGAGCAGCGGCAATGAGGATCTTGGTGGCGGTCTGCATGCGCAGTTTCGCGTCGAAAGCGGCTTCAACCTGAAAAATGTAACGCAGTCCTATCGAAACACGATGTTCGGCGGCCGCGCGCATGCCGGCGATCGGCATCCGGCATCGGCTCCGACCGCAAGCAGCCCGCCGCAGGCCGGCCGCCCTGTGCAATCCCGCATGGACGCGCGCCGGCCGAACGGGGATCATTCGGGCATTCGGGCCAGCGCGCCCGCGAAACCGGTACACTCGGCGCCGGGCGCGCGCCGGATCGGCATCCGGCGGCGGCCCGCTGCCGACTCTGAAATCGCGATCCCATGACCACACCGATCTATCAGGAAATCAAGGACTTCATCCTCGCGCGCATTCATGCCGGCGAATGGGCCGAAGGCGACCAGGTGCCGTCGGAGAACGAGCTCGCGCGCGAATTCAACGTCGCGCGCATGACCGTCAACCGCGCGCTGCGCGAGCTGACGGCCGAACAGGTGCTCACGCGCACGCGCGGCTCCGGCACCTATGTCGCGTCGCCGAAATACGAATCGACGCTCGTCGCGATCCGCAGCATCTCCGACGAAGTCGCCGCGCGCGGCCACGGCTATCGCGCGCAGGTGCTGCAGGTCGGCGCGGCCGTCGCCGATGCGAAACTCGCCGACGAGCTGCAGCTCGACACCGGCAGCCCGATCTTCCATTCGCGCGTGCTGCATTTCGAGAACGACACGCCCGTGCAGCTCGAGGAACGTTGGGTCAATCCGGCCTGCGCGCCCGAATACGCGCTGCAGGACTTCACGACCACGACGCCGAACCAGTACCTGACGCGCGTCGCGCCGCTGCAGCGTGTCGAATACCGGATCGAGGCCGCGATGCCCGACGCCGAAACGCGCCGCCATCTGACGATGGACGATCGCGAGCCGTGCCTGCTGCTGCATCGGCGCACGTGGTCGCAGGGGATGGTCGCGTCGGTCGCGAATCTGTGGCATCCGGGCAGCCGCTACCGGTTCACCGGGCATTTCTGATGCCAGTGCGCGCGCTCACGTCGCGCGCGGTTGCCCCCAGCGTTCGATTGCACCGACGGCCCGCTTCAACCCGTCCTCTTGCGCGAGGCGCGCACCGAGTTGCGTCGCACGCGTCTTCGTCTCGCCCCGTTCGGCAAATGCGATCGCGCGCGCCAGCGCGGCGGCGTCCACGCGCCGCCCCGCGACCGGCGCAGCCGCGACACCGAGCCGTTGCAGCCGGTTCGCCCAGAAAAACTGATCGCCCGCGAACGGCACGACCACCGACGGAATGCCGGCCCGCGCGGCCGAATGCGTGGTGCCCGACCCGCCGTGATGAATCGCCATCGCGACGCGCGGGAACAGCCAGTCGTGCGGCGTGTCGCCGATCACGCGAACGTGCGCCGGCAGCAACGCCGCATCGACGCCGCTCCAGCCCGGATAGAACAGCGCGCGTCGGCCGGCCAGCGCCTGCGTCAGCGCCGCGGCCATCGCCGCACGATCGAAGCCGGCCATGCTGCCGAACCCGACGTACACAGGCGGTTCGCCCGCGTCGAGAAACGCCGACAGTTCCGGCGGCGGCGACCACGCACGCGCATCGATCCGCCACTGGCCGCATGCATGCACGTTCGCCGGCCAGTCCGCCGGGCCGGACAGCAGCGCCGGCGATACGCCATACAGCATCGGATGATCGGTCCACACGTGCTTGCGCGGCGGCAATCCGCATACGCTGGCGCGCGCGGCATTGGTCGACTTCCTGAATGCGTGCCACAGCAACGCATTCACGAGCCGATGGCTCGCGCGATTCAGCCAGCGCGGCAGCTTCCCCGGCGGCAGGAACGGCGACGCGAATTCGGCGGTCGGCGTGATCGGGATCATGCCCGTGCCGATCGCCGGTATGCGGCGATACTCGGCGACCGACAACCCGACGAACGACGCGAGCCCCGACACGAGAAGCGCGTCGCACCCGGCCGACGCGTCCGCGACTTCGCGCATCCATGCGGCCGTGTTCGCATTCGCGATCGCGGCGAGCGCCTTCGACGTATCGTTGAAGCCGCCGCGCCCGCGCACCGCATCGGCCAGCGCGCCGTCCGGCGCAATCGCGCGACGGATATCGCCGGACAGCGGCGCCGACGGCACGCCGAGCGCGGCGGCCGAGCCGAGCGTCGCCGCATCGGCCAGCAGCCGGACGTCATGACCGGCATCCAGCAGCGCGCGGCCCAGCGCCGCGAGCGGACGCGTGTCGCCTTCGGTGCCGTAGGTGGCGATGACGAGTTTCATGCGGAAGCTCCTCGTGCACGACGGAAAAGGTTGGATTCAAAAAAGTGCACGTCGTATACTAATGCAATCCGCACACTTTCAGTCAATCCCCTGCCATGACGATTCCGACCGACGATCCGGGCCGCCGCGCACGCAAACGCATCCAGATGCTCGCGCATCTCGCCGCGACCGGCGCGCGCCTGTTCGATGCGCACGGCTACGACGCCGTCACGATGGAGCAGATCGCCGCGCAGGCCGATGTCGCGAAGCGCACGCTGTACAACCACTTTCCGACGAAGGAAGCCGTGCTCGCGCACTGGCTCGAAGGCGAACTCGCACGCGATCTCGCGCATCTGCAGCACGACGTCGCGCGGCGCAAGACCTTCGCGTCGCGCATCGGCTGCGTGCTCGACGCGTCGGCCGAATGGTGCGAGGGACATCCGGCGTACCTGCTCGCATACCTTCGGCACCGCTTCCTGAGCATCGGCGCAGCCGAACCGGAGCGTGCGGGAGAGCACGGCAGCGATATCGCATCGGTGTGGCAGCAACTGATCGTCGCCGGGCAGCAGGCCGGCGAACTGAACCGCACGCTGCGGGCCGATCAGCTCGCAACCTGGTTCCATCATCTGTATCTCGCCGCCATGCTGCGCTGGCTGACCGTGCCGGGGCTGTCGCTGAAACGGGAGTTTCAGTCGGTCGCGAAGCTGTTCATCGAAGGCGCGGAAGCGAAAAGCTGACGCATCGCGTTCACGCCACGCATTCGGGAACGGTATCGGGCATGGCGGCGGCCAGATGGATCGCATGCCGCACCGCCGGACGACACGCCGTATCGTGCGAATGTGTGCCCCCGCATCGGCATTTTTACGACGCTCGCACGCATCGCATGCGAAATTTCCCGCGCAGCAGTATGCTGATGCCGTACGGCTGCGCACTGTGCATCGGGCAAACCCCAACGTATGCATGCGATCGCGCCGCCGTCGCGACCGCAATCATGCGTTGCAAGGAGGGTTGTGATGGCTACCACGCATCAGCACTTCCACCTCGAACTACGGCACGCCACCGCGCCGACCTACATCGTCAGTTACCTGTTCCCTGCGTTGCTGTTCGTCTACGAACTGCTGCGCGTCGGCCAGTGGATCCGCGATCACGGGATGCAATTCGTCGCGTTCAAGCAGATGGGCTACGAGTATCTGCTGATGCTGCTGTTCGTCGGGCTGCAGATCGTCGTCGAGGCGATCTTCCTGCTCGGCGCCGCGATGCGCAAGGATCATCGCGATTTCGAGCACCGCTTGCCGAACGTGATCCTCGGCATCGGCTGCTCGATCGCGCTGCTGGCGATCGATCTCGCGATCCAGCTTTCGTTCTGACGGCCGGCGGGCGCACACCCGCCGGGAATGGCGAGCGCGCTCAGGCGGGCGCGTCGCGCAGGAACGTCGCGACGGCGGCCAGCACGTCGTCGGTTCGCTCGCGGTGCGGCATGTGTCCGCAGCGGGCGAGCAACAGGAACGACGACGGCCCGGCGACGCGCGCGGCGATCCGCTTCGGATGCACGTCGGACCCGTATTCGTCGTCTTCGCCGTGAATCGCGAGCGTCGCGCACTGCACGCGCGGCAAGTCGTCGTCGAGCGTCCAGTCGCGGAACGCCGGCGACAGCCACGTGTCGACCCACGCGCGCAGCACCCATTCGGCCTTGTCGCCGTGATAACGCGCGAGCCGGTCGAGCTGCCCCGGCTCGTCGAACTGCCGCCCCGCGTCGCGAATGCCGGCCAGCGTGCGATCCTCGACGAATGCCTGCGCAGCGACCGTCACGAGCGCGCGGCAACGCGCCGGATACGCGGCCGCACAACCGACCGCCATCCCGCCGCCGACGCTGTGGCCGAATGCGACGAACGCATCGACGCCGAACCGTTCCAGTACCGCAGCGAATGCACGGTCGGCCTCGTCGCGCACGAACGCCGTGTCGAGCTTGCCCGGATGGCGATCGGAACGGCCGAAACCGAGGCGATCGTAGGCGATCACGTCGCGCTGCGTGACGCGCGCGAGCTGGGCGGGAAAGTCGCGCCACAAGTCGACGCAGCCGAGCGAATCGTGCAGCAGCACGATCGGCTCAGCCGTGTGCCGCGCGGGAGCCGAAGCCGCGCGCCAGCGTTTCGCAAAGAGATGCCCTTGTGGCATCTCGACGGTTGTCTCCTCGGTCACGATATCGGTCATGTGTCGATCGTCTGCATGAAAGCGGCCGCCCGCCGGCGGCCGCATCGAATCCGGCCATGGTGGCCTGCCGGCGCGCACCGCGTCAAGCAAGCCCCTGCCACCCACGCGCTCATTCGGGCTGCGGCGGCAGATACTCCATCTGCGCTTCGTCGTACAACCGGTAGATCAGCGCCTGCATCGCGCGGATGTCCTCGGATTCATCGAGCGCGCGCATGCTCATGATGATCGGCGACACGAGGTTCGGATCGTCGAGCGGCTTGTAGCTGATGTCGTCGCGCTTCAGCCCGTACACGCTATGCGGCACGACCGACACACCCTCGCCCATCGCGACGAGGCCGAGCGCGATCTGCAATTCGCGCGTTTCGTAGATTCTGCGCGGTTGCAGCGCGCGATCGTGGAAGGCCGCGAGCACCTGGTCCGCATAGCTCGGGCGCGGCGCCTTCGGAAAGATGATCAGCGTGTCGTTCACGAGATCGTGCAACGACAGCACGGGCTTCGCGCTGTCGAGCACGTGGCCGACCGGCAGCGCGACGATCATCCGTTCCTCGCGCAGCACGACGCGCCGCACGCTCGGATCCTCGTGGCGGATGCGCCCGAACCCGACGTCGATGCGCCCTTCCTTCAGCGCCTTGATCTGGTCCATCGTCGACATCTCGTGCAGGCTCAGCTCGACGGCCGGATATTCGCTGCGAAACCGCCGGATGATCTTCGGCAGCATCCCGTACAGCGTCGAGCCGACGAAGCCGACCGACATGCTGCGCTCGATCTTGCCGACCCGCTTCGTCATCGATTCGAGTTCGGTGGTCTGCGCGAGCAGTTGCACCGCGTGCGAATAGAAGAAGCGCCCCGCGTCGGTCAGCTTCAGCGGCCGCGCGTTGCGCTCGAACAGCGATACGCCGAGCGCTTCCTCGAGCTGCTGGATCTGCCGGCTCAGCGGCGGTTGCGCGATATGCAGCCGTTCCGCCGCCCGCGTGAAATTCCGCTCTTCGGCCACCGCGACGAAGTAGCGGAGGTGTCTCAACTCCATGTTCGATGCCTCCCGGCGAGCGATCCGGCGCCCAACCCCGGCCGGATGATGTCGCCACGATACCGCAGGCAGGGCCGATCGCCACGCGCGCCGCCCAAAGCAAAACGGGAAGCCTGCGCGCTTCCCGTCGTTTCATCGCCGCCTTGCGGCGGCGGCGCGACCGCGCATCACACCTCGGTCGCGTACAGCGCGTCGCGCTGCTCGTGGCTCAGCGAGTCGAGCGGCACGTCGGGCAGTCGATAGCAGATCATCGTGCCGTACAGCTCGGCCAGGCAGTTGCTGCCGGCGTCGAGCGCGTAGCCGTCCTCGCCGTCCGGCGCCGGCGGGTACACTTCGCGCCACGCGTTGATCGCGGCTTCGATTCGCACGATGGAAACGGGTCCGGCCTTCCGCTCGGCGGGTGATGCACTCATGAATTCCTCTGGGTTGCGCGCTCCGCGGGCCGTGCCGGCCCGGATGGAGCGATGAAAACGCCGGGTCGCTCGCCGGCCGCCGCGCCGCGCGCGCCGGATGCCGATCCGCGCCGCGCCTGTCGCGCCGGCCGGGCCGCGGCCCGGTAGGATCGGGCAATATAACCGGCTTTGACCCCGTGCAGGCAAAAGCCGGGCAAAAAAAACGGGAAGCGCGCGGCTTCCCGTTTCGTCGTCCGTCGCACGGCCGCTGCCGCGCCGGTGCGTCAGCCCGCGGTTTCGCGGTTCGCCACCGGCTGCCGCTGCGCGCCGCGATTCGCGGCGACCCACGGCGCGATCTCCATGTCCTCGTAGCGCACGAACCGGCTCTTCTTCAAGAACCGGTAGCCGAGCCACACGACGACGAACAGCGGAATGCCGACGTAGGTCGCGGCCACGCCGGCCCAGTCGATCCGGTTCGCGAGGAACGCCTGGTAATCCTGGCCGAGCGCGATCACGAGGCACAGCACGAACGCGAACAGCGGGCCGAACGGAAACCACTTCGACTGGTACGGCAACTGGTCGAGCGCATAACCCTGCTTCACGTAACCCTTGCGGAAGCGGTAGTGGCTGACCGCGATGCCGAGCCACGCGATGAAGCCCGTCATCCCCGACGTGTTCAGCAGCCACAGGTAGACGGTCTTGTCGCCGTACAGCGACGTGAAGAAGCACAGCGCGCCGACGGCGGTGGTCGCATATAGCGCATTGCGCGGCACGCCGCCCGGCGACAGCTTCGCGAACACCTTCGGCGCGCGGCCTTCGGTGGCGAGGTTGTAGAGCATCCGCGTCGACGCGTACATGCCCGAGTTGCCGGCCGACAGCACCGCCGTCAGGATCACCGCGTTCATCACGCCGGCCGCGAACGCGAGGCCCGCGTGGCGGAACACGAGCGTAAACGGGCTCACGCCGATGTCGGTCACGTCCGTCTTCAGCAGGTTCGGGTCGGTATACGGAATCAGCACGCCGATCACGAAGATCGCGAGCACGTAGAACAGCAGGATCCGCCAGAACACCTGGCGCACCGCGCGCGGAATCGTCGTGCGCGGGTTTTCCGATTCGCCGGCCGCGACGCCGATCAGTTCGGTGCCCTGAAACGAGAAGCCCGCGATCATCGCGACACCCATCAGCGCCGGCAAGCCGCCCGCGAACGGCGCGTCGCCGATCGTCAGGTTGCCCCAGCCGTTGGCCGGCGCGCCCTTCAGAATGCCGAAGATCATCAGCAGGCCGACGCCGATGAACGCGACCACGGTGACGACCTTGATCAGCGCGAACCAGTACTCGGCTTCGCCGAAACCGCGCACGGTGAGCGCATTGAGCAGGAACATCACGGCGAGGAACGCCGCGCTCCACCATACGCCCGGCACGTCCGGAAACCAGTAGTGCATCACGAGCTGCGCGGCGACGAGCTCCACCGCGATCGTCACCGCCCAGTTGTACCAGTAGTTCCAGCCGAGCGCGAAGCCGAAGCCTTCGTCCACGTATTTCGCGCCGTAGGTCGCGAACGAGCCCGACACCGGCATGAACGCGGCCATCTCGCCGAGGCTCGTCATCAGGAAGTAGACCATCAGGCCGATCAGCATGTACGCGACCATCGCGCCGCCGGGGCCGGCCTGCGAGATCGAGGCGCCGGACGCGACGAACAGGCCCGTGCCGATCGAGCCGCCGATGGCGATCATCGTCAGGTGGCGCGCCTTCAGCGCGCGATGAAGCTTGGGTGGGTTCGCGGGCGAACCGGATGGGTCGGAATTCGGAATGGCGGACATAAACGAGACGAACGTTGAGCGGGCCGGCATCCGTGGCCGGCGCATGCGGAATCGGAGCGCGGTGCGCGTCCTGCGATGCATTCGATGCGGCCCCGATACGCGTTGCGCGGCGGGCGCCTGCGGCGAAGCGCGGATTCTACCTGATTCGACAGGCGGACAGCCAAGGTCGCCCCGAGCGCCGCCACGCCGGAGATTTCGCGGAATCGACGGGTTGGCCGCTTCGGCCGCCGCATGCCGTCGCCCAAAAACCGATTACGTCCGGGTCATTCGATTTTTCATTTCTCGTCGGCGGCACCCGATCCTGTCCCGATCCGCCAAATACCGCGTCAATACGCAAAATCGACCGATCGACGCGCCATTAATCAGACGAAAAAGCCGATACTGGTCATTGATTCAAATCAAATTGCCCGCGCACAAAGCGGTAATGATGCGTAACCGTTTCGAATCGCCGTCTTCGCATGCATGTTTTGCATGTGCCCACGAAATTCAGGAATTCGCGGGATAATGACGATTAATTCGAAATAATCAGCGTACGGAATCGCCAACCACGCGAGTACCCGCCGCCCGCCACCCCCGAGGATGAAGTCATTCCCGCTGCCCGCCACGCTGCGCCGCCATACCGCGTCGATCGTGGCACGCATTCTGTCGCCCCGCGGCGTGCTCGTGGCGGGTATCGTCCTGCTGATGTTCAGTTGGGGACTTTCCACGTCGCTCTTGATCGAGGCACGGCGCGACGCGTATGACCATGCGGTCGAAAATGCGCGCAACCTGATGCTGCTGATCGAACGCGATATTGCGCGCAATATCGAACTCTACGATTTGTCGCTGCAAAACGTCGTCGACGGCGTGGCCGATCCGGAATTGACGACATTGCCGCCGCGCCAACGCCACCGGCTGCTGTTCGACCGCGCGGCGACCGGCGCCTATCTCGGCTCGATTTTCGTGATGGATGCGCACGGCAATATCGCGATCGATTCCAGTGCATCGCCCGCACGGCAAGGCAATTTCGCCGACCGCGACTATTTCACCGTGCATCGCGACCGGCTCGTCCCCGGCCTCTACATCAGCCGGCCGTATGCGTCGCGGCTGCGCGGCGGCGCGCTGACGATCGCGCTGAGCCGCCGGATCACCCGGCCCGACGGCAGGTTCGGCGGCGTCGTCGTCGGCACGCTCAGCATCGACTACTTCCGCGCGCTGCTCGACGGCCTCGCGGTCGGCCGGCACGGCAGCGCGGCGATCGTCGAGGACAACGGCACGCTCGTGTCGCGCCTGCCGTACGACACGCGGGTGGTCGGCCTCGATCTGCACGACTCGCCGCTGTTCATCGACGCGCAGCGCAGCCGCAACGGCGAGCTGGCCGGCGTCGGCGCCATCGACGGCGTACGGCGCATCTATGTGTACAAGCATCTCGCCGGGCTTCCGCTGATCGTCGACGTCGCGCCCGCCGAGATCGACATCTACGCGTCGTGGTACCACCGCGCGATCTGGACCGTCGTGCTGATGGGCCTGTTCACGGCGTTCATCGCGTGGGGCTCGCTCGCGCTGTCGCGCGAGCTGAAGCGCCGGCAGGAGGCCGAATCGAAGCTGTACCGGCTCGCGCACACCGATTCGCTGACAGGCCTCGACAACCGCGGCACGTTCGACACGGTACTCGCGAAGGAGGCGCAGCGCGCGTCGCGCAGCGGCCGCCCGTTGTCCGTACTGTTCGTCGACGTCGATCACTTCAAGGCGTTCAACGACTACTACGGCCACCCGGCCGGCGACGACGTGCTGCGCCAGGTCGCGCAGTCGCTGTCGCGCTGCCTGCGCCGCGACGGCGATCACGTCGCGCGCTACGGCGGCGAGGAATTCGTCGTCACGCTGCCCGACACCGACGCGCCGGGCGCGGCGACCGTCGCGGAAGGCATCCGGCGCGCGATCGCGGGGCTCGACATCGAACACGTGAAAAGTCCGTACGGGCGCGTCACGGCCAGCATCGGCACGGCCACCGCCGCCGACGGCCGGATGAACGCCGCGACGCTGCTGCGGCGCGCCGACGAAGCGCTGTACCGCGCGAAGTCAGGCGGCCGCAACCGCGTGCTGGACGCGCAGTCGAGCGCGGCCGACGCGTGACGCGCCGCGATGCGCCTTGATGCGCCTCGATACGACCAGCCGCGTGATCCGATGCGGCCGCCTGCCGCCCCGCCCGGCGGCCGCGCCGTGGACAGCCCGCGCGCGTTCGGCTAGCGTTACGTCAGCTGCGCATGCGGCGCGGCGCCGGCCCGCGCGAGCCGCCGTGCGCATTCCGGCCACCCTCAGCTCCGCCATGACCGCCCCGCTCCCCACCCGCCTGCCACCGCTCGTGCGCCACGCGCTTCGCCCGCTGCTCGACCCGTATCGCCGCTACCGGCATGCGAAGCTGATCCATGCGGCGCGCGTCGCGCTCGCGATTCTCGTGTCGATCGCGCTGTCCACCGGGTTGAACGTGCCGCATGGCGAATGGTCGACGATCACCGTGCTGATCGTCGTCGGCGGGCTGCAGCACCACGGCAATATCCGCAAGAAGGCGGCCGAGCGCGCGCTCGGCACATCGATCGGCGCACTGGCGGGGCTCGGGCTGATCCTCCTCTACTCGTTCCTGCACGCGCCGTTCGCGATCTACCTGCTGATGGCCGTCGGGTGCGGCGTCTGCGCGTATCACGCGATCGGCAAGGCCGGCTACATCGCGCTGCTGTCGGCGATCACGATGGTGATCGTCGCCGGGCACGGCGACAACGAGATCGTCGACGGCCTGTGGCGCGCGGTGAACGTGCTGGCCGGCATCGCGATCGCGCTCGCGTTCTCGTTCGCGCTGCCGCTCTACGCGACCTATTCGTGGCGCTACAAGCTCGCCGACGCGCTGCGCGCGTGCGCGGCCGTGCATGCGCGGCTCGCGGGCGACCGCCACGTGAGCGACGACGCGCACCTGAAGGAAATGGCCGCGCTGAGCGCGCTGCTCGTGCAGTTGCGCTCGCTGATGCCGTCGGTGGCGAAGGAATGCGAGACGTCGATGGCGCAACTCGAGGCGATCCAGCGCAGCCTGCGCCTGTGCATCGGCTATCTGGAGATCCTGTCGAGCGCGCTGCCGGCCCACGACGACGCGGCGGCCCGCGAATACATGCGCGTCGAGATGAAGACGGTGAACCGGCGCATCCGCGACACGCTGGTCGGCGCGAGCCGCGCGCTCAAGTTCGGCACGCCGAGCCGGCTCGCGCCGCGCCGCCGGCCGGCCGACGCGCCGCACGACGCGGTGCCGCCGCAGTTGTCCGGCTACGTGTCGATCACGGCCAAGCTGGCCGGCGAAGTCGACCAGTTGCGGGAGCGGCTGCTCGATACCGCGCGGTCGTGGAATATCTGAAGCCCCGGTTTTACACGCCAGCCTTTCATATGCCTTTCATTGCGGCAAGGCGACGCGCTGGCAACCGCGCCCCGGCTCGACGGCCGATCCGGCCCTGGAAATCCGGCCGGCCCCTGGCTCGTCCGCACGTGTTTCGGCGGCGCGACGACGCCGTTCCGCAGGCGGTTCTCCAGCCGGTTAACCGCCCGTCAGGCCCGCCGCGACGGGCGCGACGACGGTGCCGCACCAAAATCAACCCTTGCCCCATCTTCCCGGACAGCCGATACTCGCATATTCCGCGAAATACGATCCCACCGGCTTCAATCCACGGTAATTCCTATGAGCACGATTCTCGAAAGCCTCCCGACCGGCCAGAAGGTCGGTATCGCCTTCTCCGGCGGCCTGGACACCAGCGCCGCGCTGCACTGGATGAAACTGAAGGGCGCCGTCCCGTACGCATACACGGCGAACCTCGGCCAGCCCGACGAAGACGATTACGACGCGATCCCGAAACGCGCGATCGAATACGGCGCAGCCGGCGCCCGCCTGATCGACTGCCGCGCGCAGCTCGTCGCCGAAGGCATCGCGGCGCTGCAAAGCGGCGCGTTCCACATCACGACCGCCGGCGTCACGTACTTCAACACGACGCCGATCGGCCGCGCCGTGACGGGCACGATGCTCGTCGCCGCGATGAAGGAAGACGGCGTCAACATCTGGGGCGACGGCAGCACGTACAAGGGCAACGACATCGAGCGCTTCTACCGCTACGGCCTGCTCGTGAACCCGGATCTGAAGATCTACAAGCCGTGGCTCGACCAGACGTTCATCGACGAGCTCGGCGGCCGCGCCGAAATGTCCGAATTCATGAACCAGGCCGGCTTCGCGTACAAGATGTCGGCCGAGAAGGCGTATTCGACCGATTCGAACCTGCTCGGCGCGACGCACGAGGCGAAGGATCTGGAAAGCCTCGAAAGCGGCATCAAGATCGTGAACCCGATCATGGGCGTCGCGTTCTGGCGCGACGACGTGAAGATCGCCGCCGAGGAAGTGACGGTGCGCTTCGAAGCCGGCCAGCCGGTCGCGCTGAACGGCGTCGAGTTCAAGGATCAGGTCGAGCTGCTGCTCGAGGCGAACCGCATCGGCGGCCGCCACGGCCTCGGCATGAGCGACCAGATCGAGAACCGCATCATCGAGGCGAAGAGCCGCGGCATCTACGAAGCTCCGGGCCTCGCGCTGCTGTACATCGCGTACGAGCGTCTCGTCACCGGCATCCACAACGAAGACACGATCGAGCAGTACCGCGAAAACGGCCGCCGCCTCGGCCGCCTGCTGTACCAGGGCCGCTGGTTCGACCCGCAGGCGATCATGCTGCGCGAAACCGCGCAACGCTGGGTCGCACGCGCGATCACCGGCGAAGTGAAGATCGAACTGCGCCGCGGCAACGACTACTCGATCCTGAGCACGAAGTCGCCGAACCTCACGTATCAGCCGGAGCGCCTGTCGATGGAGAAGGTTGCGTCGACGTTCTCGCCGCGCGACCGGATCGGCCAGCTGACGATGCGCAACCTCGACATCACCGATACGCGCGACAAGCTGCGCGTGTATTCGCAAGTCGGGCTGCTGACGCCGGGCGAAGCGTCGGCACTGCCGCAGATCAAGGGCGACGGCGACAAGTAAGTCGCTTCGTTCGACGCCGTGCCGCATCGCTTGCATGCGGCACGGTCGGGCAGGCTGCACGTGTGGCGCCTCATTACGCATGCAGCCTGCCGCCTCCCCCGCCTTTCCCCTTCCTTCCGCATTCGCATCCCGCCGCGTGACGCATCGCCGGCACTGCATCGCCGCGCCGGTCATGGCAAGCTGTCGGCTCGGGAGCGGGATCGGATGGCCAGTACATTCCGCCTCGCAACCGCTTGACGGCTTGCCGGCCCCATACCGCCGTCAGGCCACCGCTACCAGCCCGCCATAACGGTCGCACGCAGCGACGACTGCCTGCGCCGGCCGCCACCCCACTGCCCCCGCCGCCGCTAGCCCCGTGTGTTCCTTCACGGCCTGCACGAAACGCTCCGCAATCCAGTCGACGAACGCGCGCACGCCGGGCGATACATGCGGGCGCTTCACGTAGACGGCCGACACGGCGAGCGCATCGGGCTGCCAGCCGGGCAGCACCTCCCGCAATCGCCCGGCCTCGATCAGCGGCTGCGCGGCCACGCGCGTCGGCTGGATCAGCCCGAGGCCGTGCACGCCGCAGGCGAGATACGCCTGCTCGTCGTCCACGCCGACGATGCCGTCGAGCCGCACCTTGCGCACGGCGTCGTCCACCGCGAACTCGAGCTCGGCCGGACGGTGGCCGCACACGTGCGACGCGCCCACCGCGCGATGCGCGCCCAGCTCGTCGGGCGTGCGCGGCACGCCGAAGCGGTCGAGATACGCGGGGCTCGCGCACGTCACACGCTCGAGCGCGCCGAGCCGGCGCGCGACGAGCGACGAATCGGGCAGCGCACCGAGCCGGATGCTGCAGTCGATCGCGTCGCCGATGCGATCGACCGCGCGCCCGGCCACGGCGAGCATCAGTTCGAGATCGGGATGCCGTGCGTTGAATTCGCCGAGCGCCGGCAACACGATCGCGCCCGCCACCGACGCCGGCAACTCGACGCGCAGCGGCCCGCTCGGACGCAGTGCGGCACCGCGGATGCTGGCTTCGAGCTCGTCGACGTCCGCCGTGATGCTGACGCAGCGCCGGTAGTACGCGTCGCCTTCGGGCGTCGCCCGCAACGCGCGCGTCGTGCGCACCAGCAACGGCATGCCGAGCGCCGCTTCGAGCTCCTGCACGGTGCGCGTCGCGGTGGCGCGCGAAATGCCGAGCGCCTGCGCCGCGCGCGTAAAGCTGTTCATTTCGACGATGCGCGTGAAGATGCGCATCGCGCGGATCGGATTGTCCACCCAACACCTCTGCGTGGTTGCGATATGCCGCAGCGCGCGTTCGCGCACTGCGCCTGCGTGCCGATGTCGACGCAAGCCGCGCGGTTCGCGCCGCCGTCGCGTCAGGCGTTCGCCGCCGCGATGCTGCGCGCCGGTTCGGCGAGCAGCCGTTGCGCGAGCGCCAGCGCGTCGTCGCGGCTCGCCGCCGCATTCAGCGGATACCCCCAGACCTTCTCGAAGGCACCCGAAAAAGCATTGAGCGCCACGCGCCGCGCCGCGTTGGGCTCGATCGCGATCATCCCGGGGATCCATTCGCGCGACAGCGCGCGGTTGGCCTTGCTCCATTTCGCGAGCTGCTTGCGTATCTCGTGATCGTTGTCGGCGCGATCGTCGCCGGACGGCGCATCGTCGGTCAGAAGAACGAAGCGTTCGCGGCGCGCGAGCAGCGCGTCGAGTTCGGCAATCAGGCGGGCGGGATCGGTCGGTGGCGAGCCGCTGTAACGCAGCCAGACAAACGGGAATTCAGTCGTGACGATTTGCATGTCGGCCTCCAGATGAGAACGATTCTCATTCTATGGAGCGGGACCTCATGCGTCATTTCTCATCCCGGCCAACTGCTTTTTCAATCCGGCCAAACGTGCGCGGGCGCGCAGTCCGGCCGTTCAGCGCTGCCGGTCGGTCAGGAATTGCATCGGCGACTTGCCGGTCGCCTTGCGGAACATCGTGACGAAGCTGCTCGCGCTCTCGTAGCCGAGATCGATCGCGATCTGATGCACGCGGCGGCCGGTCGTCAGCATCCGCAGCGACAGCGCGACGTGCAGCCGCCGGCGCCAGTCGCCGAGGCTCATCCCGAGTTCCTTCGTCGCGAGGCGCGTGAGGCTGCGCTCGCTGATGCCCGCGCGCCGGGCGAGTTCGGGCAGCGGCGACTTGTCGGCCGGATCGTCGAGCAGGTGGTCGATCAGCTTGCGCAGCCGGCGATCGGCCGGCATCGGCAGGTACAAGTCCTCGACCGGCGCCGCGACGAGTTCGTCGAGCAGCGTCGCCACCAGCCGCCCTTGCGGCCCGTCGACGTCGTACAGGTTCGGGAAGCTGGCCGCCTTCAGCAGCAGCTCGCGCAACAACGGCGACATGGCCAGCGTGCAGCAGCGCGTGGGCAGGTCGAGCGCCGCGTCGGGTTCGACCAGGACCGCGTAGAAGGTCGCGCCGGCCGAGCCGCGCGCCGCATGCGGGACGTCGCCCGGAATCCAGACCGTGCATTGCGGCGGCGCGCTCCACACGCCGCCGTCGATCTCGCAATAGACGACGCCGCTCAGCGTGTAGAGCAGTTGGGCCTGACGATGGCTGTGCCGCTCCAGCCGCCATTCGGGCTCGACGACCGAGCCGCCGAACACCACGAGCGGACGCGGCACGTGATAGACGTCGGCGTCCGCGGCGGGATCGGTAATCGGTGGAAGGTCGCGCATGGAACGACGGGCTGTGGAAAAGGCCGGACGCCGACGCGTCCTTTCGTGCTTATACCAGAAAGGCGCCGGCGCAGCCGTGCCGTTCGACGAGGCGTCTGCGGCCGCGCGACGAACCGAATACAATGCGGCGATCCCCCGTCGCTGCGCCAACCTGCCGGAGCCGCCATGTTCGACCTGACCACGCTGACCACCTTCACGGCCGTCGTCCTGGGCCTGTTCCTGATTCCCGGCCCCGCCGTGCTGCTCGTGCTGAGCCGCACCGTGCAGGGCGGGCGCAAGACCGGCATCCTGACCGGCCTCGGCGTCGCGAGCGGCGACTTCGTGCATACGCTGTTCGCGGCCGTCGGGCTGTCCGCGCTGCTGATGACGTCGGCGCTCGCGTTCAACGTCGTGAAGCTGGCCGGCGCAGCGTACCTGATCTATCTCGGCGTGCGCGCGCTGCTGGAGAAAGCTGCCGATCCGTCGCTGCCGCAAGTATCGCCGGTCACGCCGCTCAAGGCGTACCTGCAGGCGATTCCCGCCGAAGTGCTGAATCCGAAGACGGCGCTGTTCTTTCTCGCGTTCATGCCGCAGTTCGTGCATCCGGAACGCGGCTCGACGTTCGTGCAATTCGCGGTGCTCGGGCTGATCTTCGTCGTGCTCAGCTCGCTCTATACGACGCTGATCGCGTGCTCGATCCGCCCGCTCGGCCGCATCGTGAAGCGGCTCACGTGGCTCACGCGCTGGCAGGGCAAGATCATCGGTTCGATCTTCATCGCGCTCGGGCTGCGCGTGGCCGTGCAGCAGCGCTGATGCGCGCGGCCGCATGACGCGCGCCGGCGCGGACCTGCTCTACACCGACCCGCGCCTCGTCGCGGTATACGACCTGTTCAACGCCGGCGATCGGGACTTCGCGTTCTACGCCGCCGAGATCGGCGCCGCCCCGCAACGCATCCTCGATCTCGGCTGCGGCACCGGCACGTTCGCACGACGGCTGGCGGCAGCCGGGCATGACGTCGTCGCGATCGATCCCGCTTCGGCGATGATCGATTACGCGCGACGCCAGCCGGGCGCCGATGCCGTCCGTTGGTTCGCGTGCGCGCTCGACGGCCTGCCGCCCGGTGCGCCGTTCGATGCGGTCGTGATGACCGGACACGCGTTCCAGTGCCTGCTGACCGACGACGACATCGACGCGACGCTGCGCGGCGTGCGGCGCGTACTTGCCGACGGTGGCCGCTTCCTGTTCGAGACCCGCAACCCGCGCACCGAACCGTGGCGGGCATGGACGCCCGCGCAGTCGGCGCGCAGCGTCGAATCGCACGCATTCGGCATCGTCGATCTCCATCACGCGGTGCGGGCGATCGACGGCGCGATCGTGACGTTCGATACGCACTACCGCTTCCGTCGCGACGATACGGTGCTGACGAATACGAGCCGGCTGCGTTGCATCGCGCACGCCGAATTGGAGGCGCGCGTGGCGGCGGCCGGTTTCGCGTCGGCCGACTGGTGCGGCGACTGGGACCACGCTCCGTTCGACGAAGCGACCAGCGCGGAGATCATCGCGATCTGCCGCGCGTGAGCGCGGGTGCGTCGATTGCGCCGGCCGGCGGTGGGCAGCGTGTTCACCGCATACGCATCCCGGATCGTGCGGCGCGACGTCCGACGCGGCGCGGCTGCCAGTCGACGAAACGAACGGCGCGGTGCCTGCCGGCATCGCGCCGCTTGCGCGTCGATCGGCTACGTGCGTGCTCGCGCACCGTTTCGTCACATCGTTCCTCCCCATTGCAGCGGTATACTGGATGCCGTTCGCGCCACTGCACTCGACCTGCACCGCTTGCTGACGATGCGCTTGCAGTCCGGCATCATCCGCCCGCCTCCCTCCCAGTCGATCCGAACCGCCATGTCGCCCCGTTTTTCGCTCGCCGTCGCCGCCCTCCTCGCCGCTTCCCCGATCGTCACGCACGCCCGTCCGCTGTCGCGGCCGCCGGTCGAACGCGAGTTCAAGAGCTGGTCGGTCGTCTGCGACAACGGCAATCGCTGTATCGCGGAAAGTCACGCCGACGATATCGACGATGCACGCGCCGGCCTGATCCTGCGCGTGACGCGCGACGCCGGCCCGGACGCGCAACCGTCGCTCGACCTTTACGCATCGGCGCCGATCGACTTGCGCACGGCCCGCGTCGACGGCCGACCGTTCGATGCGATGCCGGCGCAATGGCATACGTTCGGCGACAAGACCGACGACGAAGCCCGCCCGTTCCGGATCCGGACCAACGATCCGGCCACGGTGGCCGCGTGGCTGGCCGCAGCGCGTAATGCCCAATTGCTGAGCCTCGGCGATCCGGCATCGGCGCCCACCGCGCGTACGCCGTTGTCGGGATTGAATGCCGCGTTGCTGCTGATCGACGATACGCAGGGCCGCGTCGGCACGGTCACGGCGCTGTCGCGCCCCGGCGCCCGGCCTGCGTCGTCGGTACCGGCCGCGCCCGCGTTGCCGCCCGCGGTCACGCCCGCGCCGCCGGCCGACTCGACCCTGTCGAGCGCCGAACAGCGGCCGCTCGTCGACGCGGTGCTCGCGAAATTCGGCGCCGACGTGAAGCAATGTGCAGCCGAGGTCGAAGACGAAATGTCGGCGAGCGACCGCAGGAAAGCGTCGCGCGCCGTCGCGATCTCGTCCGACGAGGCGCTCGTCGCGATCCCGTGCCAGACCAGCAGCCTGTATAACCACACCGACCTGTGGTATCGCGTGCGCCGCACCGCGCCGTACATGCCGGCCGCGATGAATTTCGGCGAGAACGCGAGCGCGGGCCTCGATTCGGCGTCGTTCGCGAACGAGCTGACCGACGCCAGTTACGATTCCGCCCGCGCGACGCTGTCGAGCACGGTCAGATTGCGCAGCGCCGGCGATTGCGGCTCGACCGCATCGTGGGTCTTCGACGGCCGGCGCTTCGTGCTCGACGGCCTCGCAACGCACAGCACCTGCAACGGCCTGTTCGAGGCTCGGTGGCCGCGCCTGTATCGCCGGGCCGACGCTGCCGGCAGCCCGCACTGACGCGTCACGTCACGCGGCACCGACGATCGAGATCGAGAATCCGTCCCAGCCCTTCTGCCCGACCGTCTGCACGGCGGTCGTCATGAGTGCGGGCTCGGCCGCGAGGCGCGCGAACCCGTCGCGCACGCCGACCACGTCCGGCTCGCGATTGCCCGGATCGGCGACGCGCCCGTTTCGCACGACGTTGTCGACGACGATCACCGTGCCGGGCCGCGACAGCTTCAGCGCCGCGTCGAGATAAACGGCGTTGTTGTCCTTGTCCGCATCGATGAAGACGAAATCGAACGGCGCCTCACCGGCTTCGACGAGCCGCGCCAGGCTGTCCTTCGCACTGCCGACCACCACCGACACGACCGCCGCCAAGCCGGCGCGCGCGATGTTCTGCGTCGCGACCTTCGCGTGTGCCGGGTTCAGCTCGAGCGTCACGAGCGAGCCGCCCGGCGGCAACGCGCGCGCCAGCCAGATCGTGCTGTAGCCGCCGAGCGTGCCGACTTCGAGAATCCGCCGCGCGCCGCGGATCGTCGCGAGCAGCTGCAACAGCTTGCCCTGATTCGGCGCGACGTTGATCGCGGGCAGCCCGGCCGCGTCGCTCGCCGCCAGCGCGGCATCGAGCGCAGCGTCGGACGGCACGAGCGTCGCCGACAAATACGCATCCACCTGGTTCCATCGATCCTGATCCATCGCGCACCTCTCGTCTGCGGAAAAAACATTCTATGCGCCGCGCCCGATAAGCAACACACCATTCGTTCTAAGGGCAGCCGCGCACGTGCTCCTATAATCGCCGGACGGCAGGACCCTCGATCTTCACAACAACAAACGGAGCACCCATGACCGATCAGGCCAATTCGAACTGGCGCCTCGAAACCATCGCCGTGCACGGCGGTTATCGTCCCGACCCGACCACGCGCGCGGTCGCCGTCCCGATCTACCAGACCGTTGCGTACGCATTCGACGACACGCAGCACGGCGCCGACCTGTTCGACCTGAAGGTCCAGGGCAACATCTACACGCGGATCATGAACCCGACGACGGACGTGCTCGAGCAGCGGATCGCCGCGCTCGAGGGAGGCATCGGCGCCCTCGCGCTCGCATCGGGGCAAGCCGCCGTCACGTATGCGATCCAGACGATCGCCGAAGCCGGCGACAACATCGTGTCCGCGAGTTCGCTGTACGGCGGCACCTACAACCTGTTCGCACATACGCTGCCGCAATACGGGATCGCCACGCGCTTCTCCGATCCGCGCGACCCCGCTTCGTTCGCACCGCTGATCGATGCGCGCACGAAGGCGATCTTCGCGGAATCGGTCGGCAACCCGCTCGGCAACGTCACCGACATCGCCGCGCTCGCGGAGGTCGCGCATCGCCACGGCATCCCGTTGATCGTCGACAACACGGTGCCGTCGCCATACCTGCTGCGCCCGTTCGAACACGGCGCGGACATCGTCGTGCACTCGCTGACGAAATATCTCGGCGGGCACGGCACGAGCCTCGGCGGCGCGATCGTCGATTCGGGCAAGTTCCCGTGGGCCGAGCACGCGGACCGCTTCAAGCGGCTCAACGAGCCGGACGTCAGCTATCACGGCGTCGTCTATACCGATGCGTTCGGGCCGGCAGCCTATATCGGCCGCGCCCGCGTGGTGCCGCTGCGCAACATGGGGGCGGCGATCTCGCCGTTCAATGCGTTCCAGATCCTGCAGGGGATCGAGACGCTCGCGCTGCGCGTCGAGCGGATCAGCGACAACGCGCTGAGGATCGCGCAGCACCTCGCGCGCCACGAGCACGTCGAATGGGTGAACTACGCGGGCCTGCCCGATCACCCCGACCATCCGCTCGTCGCGCGCTACCTGTCGGGCCGTGCGCCGGGCATCCTGACGTTCGGCGTGAAGGGCGGACGCGACGGCGGCGCGAAGTTCCAGGATGCGCTGAAGCTGTTCACGCGGCTCGTCAACATCGGCGATACGAAGTCGCTCGCGACGCACCCGGCATCGACCACGCACCGTCAACTGTCGCCGGCCGAACTCGCGAAGGCCGGCGTGAAGGAAGAAACGGTGCGGCTGTCGATCGGCATCGAGCATATCGACGACCTGCTCGCCGATCTCGACCAGGCGCTCGCGCAGCTTTGACCGGAACGGGCGGGCCGGATTGCCGGTGCGCCCCGCATCAAACCGCTTGACCCTGGAGCGGCTTCAAGGTGTTCAATCTCCGGTTGATGCCGGAGCGACGCCCGGCGCGTACGATTGTGCCACGCAGCCTCCGCTGCGACACGCCAACCGCCGAGAGGCCTCATGACACCGACCGCGAAGCTTGCGCTGCTCACGTTACCGCCCGTGCTGGCGGCCTGTCTCGGCGCCCTCGCGGCCGCGTGGCGCGCGCCCGGCCCGAAAACGTCGAGCGTGATCCAGCATTTCACCGGCGGCATCGTGTTCGCGGCCGCCGCGCTCGAACTGCTGCCGCAAGACCGTGCGCATGCGCTGTTTCCGGTCGTCGTCGGCTTCGTGCTCGGGATCGCGCTGATGCTGGCGATTCGCGCGCTGTCGGGTGCGATCGAGACGCGCTTCGAGGACGCGCGCTTGCCCGTGAGCCTGATCGTCGTCACGGCGATCGACCTCGTCGTCGACGGCCTGGTGCTCGGCATCGCCTTTTCCGCGAGCGACGCAAGCGGCATCATCCTGACCGTCGCGCTGACGCTCGAGGTACTGTTCCTCGCGCTGTCGGTCAGCGCGGCGCTGGCCGCGGCCGGCACCGGCCGCACGCCGTCGATCGTCGTGCCGGTCGCGCTCGCGGCGCTGCTGAGCCTCGCGGCCGTTGCAGGCAATGCGGCGTTCGCGGGACTGCCGGCGAATATCTATGCGGCGCTTCTGGGGCTGGGCACCGTCGCGCTGTTGTACCTCGTCGTCGAAGAACTGCTGGTCGAAGCGCACGAGGTACCCGAAACGCCGTTCGCGACGGCCTCGTTCTTCATCGGCTTCATCGCGTTCTTCCTGATCGAGGGATCCGTGAAGGCCGGGTAGGCCGCGCGCGACGGCGTGACGGTGTGACGGCTACCACGTCGTCGCGCCGGTCGGCCAGGTATCGACGATGCGCGTGCCGTTGACCGGCGTGACACCCTCGCTGCGCAGCGCGGTCCACAGGTCGATCGCATGTTCGCGCGATTTTCGGGTGCCGTCGTCGGTCAGCACGTTCAACGCGATCACTTCGTCGCGTGTCGTCAGTTGCAATTGCTCCTTCAGCTTGCGCGACTGATGCGACATGGTACGGACGTCGCCGAGCACGATCCGTTTCGCCGCGACGGTCGACGCGTCGCCGGCATCGGCCGGCACGAACGTCAGCCAGCCAGCGGCGACTTCGCATTGTCCGCGCGCGAACGTCGCGGTCCACGCGCCAGCCGGCACGGCCGCCAACTCGCAGCGCATCCGCTCGCTCGCGCGGCGACCGACGTCGTGCGCCGGCGCGTGCGACAGCGCACGTTCCGGCCAGCCTGCCGCCATCGCGGCCGTCGACATCAGGTACGCGGCCAGCACGATCCCTTTCGCGACATTGCGCATCGCACTCTCCTTTCCGTGCATGAACGATCAAAGCCCCGCGAAGCGGTTGTCGTGCGCATCGACCAGCGGCGACTTCTCGCCGCGATGAACGGCCGTGCGATGAATCTCCCGATTGCGAGCGACGGCGGCCGGGCTCGCCGGATAGTCGTGAGTCGGGCTCGGGATCACGCCGTCGTGACGCGCGCGCACCAGCTCCTGAATCACGTCCTGACGGCGCTTCGGCTGCGCGGCCACGGCCTGCGAGAAGGCCACGATCGACAGTGCGGCAACGGTGACGGCGATCGTCGGGCGTGGAATGTTCATCTGGATAGCTCCTTATTGGAATGCCGTGACGGGAGCGCTCACTTTGATCCTGCGGCGGTGCGGATTCGTGATCGCTTCATGACGGTTTCGTCACCGTTCCGCCACGCGCGCCACGTGACGAAAATTTCATGTTCCGATCAGGTTCGCGATGGGCCGCGCCGCTACGATCGGAACGGTAGCGGGCCCTGCCCGTTCCCATCCACGCAGCGGGTCGCTGCCGTACGGCACGATCGCGCATTAGGCCCGGGCTCGTCGAGTGCCGGGCCGTTTTTTACGCGTGTCCGACGATTCACCGCGCGGATTGGCGCTGCGGGTACAGGCATGGATGCGTTTTCACATACAGGTTCGGATTGCCGCAGCGGTGCCCCGCATAGTCGATCTGCTCGCCAGTCATCGTGCCGGCCGGCACCGGCTTGCGCGTGGCGGCCGGCGCAGTTGCCGTGGTACTGGAGCGTGTCGACGATGCGCAGCCCGCGAACGACGGAACGATCAGGACTGCGATCAAGGCGAGACGAATGGCGGGACGGTGCAATTTTCGATCCGGAATGAAGGCTTGAACGGCGCCGCCCGCTATCGGTACTGCAGTGGCGACCGGCACGAACGCCGCCGGCTCGGTCGGCCAACGGCAGACTTCATGTTCCGCTTCCCGCTCATCGCACCGATGACGCGAACATGACGGTTGCGTCATGTCGAACGAGTCCGCACGGCGCACTGGCGCGCGCCGCAATCTGACGCATTTTTCATCTCGCGATCACGATCGCGCACGGCCGCTTTCGCATACTGGGTCCATGGTTCGCCACCCGGCGGCCGCGATCAAGGAGAGCATCGATGAAAACCGCAAAACTCGCAGCATGGTTCGTCACCGCCACGCTGTCGCTCGGCATGGCCACGCAGGCCGCGCTCGCCCAAACGCAAACGCAAGGCAAGTCCCGCTCGCAGGTCGTCAACGAACTGAAGCAGGCGCAGCACGACGGAGTCGTGCCGACGAGCAAGACGCAGTACCCGCCGACCGGCGAGATCGTTGCACGCAACAAGGAACTGCACGGAATTTCGGTGCATGGCGGCGAGAAGAAGCCGCAGACCGACAATCACGACGACCTGACCGCGAAGCAATGACGCCCAGCCCCACGGCCGCAGGCAACGCGCCGCGCGCGGCTGCCTTGCGGCGAACGCGCGGGCGTGTGCGCCCGCGCCGTCAGGTGCCGATGGCGGCCGGCCGTCGCGGAAAGCGCAGCCAGAAGGTCGTGCGGCGACCCGGCTCGCTGTCGACGCCGCATTCGCCGCCGTGATTGTCCATGATCGACCGGACGATCGCGAGGCCGAGCCCCGTGCCCGACGCCGAATCGTGCCGCGACGGATCGACGCGATAGAAGCGCTCGAAAATCCGCCCGACGTGCTCCGCCGCGATGCCGGGCCCCGTGTCCGACACGGCGATCGTCGTCGCGCCGCCCTGCTCGACGCAATCGATCGTCACGACGCTGCCGCGCGGCGCATAGGTCAGCGCATTCGACAGCAGGTTGCTCAACGCGCGCTGGTACAGCGTCAGATCCGCATCGACCCACGCATGGCCGTCAACCTTCACCGTCACGCCCTCGTCTTCCGCAAGCGGCTCGTAGTAGCCGGCCACCCGCCGGGCCTCCTCCGCCGCATTCAGGCGCCGCACATCGATCGACGTGCCGGCCTGCTCCGAACGCGCGAGAAACAGCATGTCCTCGATCATCCGCGACAGCCGCTGGTATTCGTCGATGCTCGACTCGATCACGCTCCGGTATTCGTCCGCGCTGCGCGGTTGCGACAGCACGACCTGCGCGGCCGCCTGCAGGTTCGTCAGCGGCGTGCGCATGTCGTGCGCAAGATTCGACGAGAACTGGCTCAGCCGCGTGAACGATTCGTTCAGCCGCGCAAGCATCCCGTTGAACGCATGCTCGAGTTCCTTCAGCTCGCCTGACGTATCGAGTTCAGGCAGCGGATGCGCGAGCCGGCTCGTCGACATCTGCTCGGCGCGCGCCGCGAATCGTCGCAGCGGGCTCAGCCCGAGCGCCGCGACGCCGTATGCGATCGCGGCCGCGAGCACCACGCCGAACACCTCGATCACGACGATCGTATAAGCGTGCGTGCGCAACAGCAGCACGTCGGCGCTGCGGTCGTATTGCACGGCGACGCGCACCACGGGCGCCCCGGCGCCGGCGAGCGGCACGCCCGTCAGCAGATACCGGTGCCGCACGCCGGGCGCGGCGATGCCGACCGGCACGCGCCCGGCGTTCGTCGACAGCAGCGGCGCATACGGGCGGAAGCCCGGCGTGCCGACGAGGCGCGCACCGCCGGCATCGAAGATCGCGAGATCCATGTTCGGATGCCCGTGCAACTGGTCGATCCAGATATCGGCGTTGCGCGCGACGTCGGCCGTCGTGCGCGCCTCGGCCAGATGCGCCCCCAGTGCGGCGGAAATGCCGGCCATCTGCTCGGCCGCCGTGGCTTCGACGCGGTTGCTCAGCGCCTCGTACAGTGCGACGCCGCTCGACGCGAGGATCACCGACGTCGACAGGATGATCAGCGCGGTCAGGCGGCCGCGCAGCGTGCGCGGCAGCAGGCGCGCGATCATGCGGCCGCGCCGCCGCGCGTTTCGAGCACGTAGCCCATCCCGCGCACCGTGTGGATCAGCTTCGGTTCGTACGCGTCGTCGATCTTCGAGCGCAGCCGGCGAATCGCCGAATCGACGACGTTCGTGTCGCTGTTGAAGTTCATGTCCCACACCTGCGACGCGATGGTCGCGCGCGGCAGGATCTCGCCTTCGCGGCGCATCAGCAGCCACAGCAGCGCGAACTCCTTCGCGGTCAGCAGGATCGTGTCGCCCTGCCGCGTGGCCTTGCGGCGCGTCAGGTCGAGTTCGAGATCGGCCACGCGCAGCGTGTTCGAGTCGCGCGGCTGGCCGCGCCGCAGGATCGACTTGATGCGCGCGGTCAGCTCGACGAAATCGAACGGCTTCGCGAGATAGTCGTCCGCGCCGAGTTCGAGCCCCTTCACGCGATCGCCGACGTCGTCGCGCGCGGTAAGGAACAGCACGGGCGTCGACTTGCTGCGCCGCAGGTTCTGCAGCAGCGTCCAGCCGTCCTGCCCGGGCAGCATCACGTCGAGTACGAGCAGGTCGTACTCCTCCGTTTCGGCCTGGTGCTGGCCCGTGATGCCGTCCTCGACCCAGTCGACGACGTAGCCGGCCTCGGTCAGGCCCTTGCGCAGATATGCGCCCGTCTTCGGTTCATCCTCGACAATCAGAATTCGCATCACGCATTACCCTTGAAGAAACCCAGCCGGCGCAGCACGCGCGCACCGACGCCGCCGCGCAACGCCGTGCGCCACGACACCGCATGGCTGACACGGTACAGCACCGGCAGCACCAGCAGCGTCAACGCCGTGGACGACAGGATACCGCCGATCACGACCGTCGCGAGCGGGCGCTGCACCTCGGCGCCGGTGCCGGTCGCGAACGCCATCGGCAGGAAGCCGAGCGATGCGACCAGCGCGGTCATCAGCACGGGCCGCAGCCGCGTGAGCGCGCCGTCGCGCACGGCCGCGTCGAGCGGCATCCCTTCGTCGCGCAGGTTGCGGATGAACGAGATCATCACGAGCCCGTTGAGCACGGCCACGCCGGACAGCGCGATGAAACCGACCGCCGCCGTGATCGACAGCGGAATCCCGCGCAGCCACAGCGACACGACGCCCCCGCTCAGCGCGAACGGAATGCCGGTGAACACCAGCAGCCCGTCCTTCACGTTGTTGAACATCACGAACAGCAACACGAACACCATGAACAGCGCGAGCGGCACGACGAGCTTCAGGCGCTCGCTCGCGCTTTGCAGCTGCTCGAATTGCCCGCCCCACGACACCCAGTACCCGGCCGGCACACGCACGTCCTGCTGCAACTGCTCGCGCGCATCGGCGACGAACGAGCCGACGTCGCGGCCGCGCACGTTCGCGCTGACCACCACCCGTCGCTTGCCGTCCTCGCGGCTGATCTGGTTCGGGCCCGGCGCCACGTCGATCGTCGCGAGCTCCGCGAGCGGCACGTACGGCGCCGCCGCGAGCGGCGCGCTGGCGCCCGCGGCCGGCGCGGGCAGCGCGATCGGCAGCCGCTTGATCGCCTCGATGTCGGAGCGCAGCTCGTCGGGCAACCGCACGACGATGTCGAAGCGGCGGTCGCCCTGGAACAGCGTGCCGGCCTTCCGCCCGCCGACGGCCGCGGCCACCGAATCCTGCAGGTCGGCGACGCTCACGCCGTAGCGCGCGAGCTTGTCGCGGTCGAGGTTGACGGTCAGCACCGGCAGGCCCGTGGTCTGCTCGACCTTCACCTCCGACGCGCCCGGCACCTTCTGCAGTGCAGCCGCGATCTGCTCGCCGGTCCGGTTCAACACGGCCATGTCGTCGCCGAAGAGCTTCACGGCGACGTCGCTGCGCACACCCGAGATCAGCTCGTTGAAGCGCAGCTGGATCGGCTGCGAGAACTCGTACGCGTTGCCCGGCAGCTCGGCGAGCGCGTCCTCGATCTCGCGCACGAGCCGGTCGCGCGGCTTCTTCGGATCGGGCCACGTGTCGGCCGGCTTCAGCATGATGTAGCCGTCCGACAGGTTCGGCGGCATCGGGTCGGCCGCGATCTCGGCCGTGCCGGTGCGTGCGAACACGCGCTCGATCTCGGGGAAGCGTGCCTTCAGCGTCTTCTCGATCGACTTCTGCATCTCGACCGACTGCGACAGGCTCGTGCCGGGAATCCGCAGCGCGGACACGGCCAGGTCGCCCTCGTTCAGGCTCGGGATGAACTCGCTGCCGAGGCGCGTCGCCAGCCCCAGCGTGACCAGCACGATCGCGCCCGCCCCGGTCATCACGCGCGCCGGGCGCGTCATGAACGCGGCGAGCACCGGTTCGTACGCGCGCCGCGCCCAGCCCATCAGCCGGTTTTCCTTCTCCTCGACCCGCTCGCCGATGAACAACGCGACGGCCGCCGGAATGAACGTGACGGTCAGCACCATCGCGGCGGCGAGCGCCATCACGACGGTCGTCGCCATCGGGTGGAACATCTTGCCTTCGACGCCGGTCAGCGCGAAGATCGGCAGGTACACCACCATGATGATCAGTTGCCCGAAGATCAGCGCGCGGCGCGCCTCCTGCGAGGCGCCGAACACTTCGGCAAAACGCTCGGCGCGCGTGAGCGGCCGCCCGGCCGCCGCCTGCGCATGCGCGAGCCGCCGCACGCAGTTCTCGACGATCACCACCGCGCCGTCGACGATGATCCCGAAGTCGAGCGCGCCGAGGCTCATCAGGTTGGCGCTCACCTTCGCGTTGACCATCCCGGTGAAGGTCATCAGCATCGACAGCGGAATCACGAGCGCGGTGATCAGCGCCGCGCGGATGTTGCCGAGGAACAGGAACAGCACGGCTATCACGAGCACCGCGCCTTCGAGCAGGTTCTTCTTCACCGTCGCGACGGCCTTCTCGACGAGCACCGTGCGGTCGTACACCGGAATCGCCCTCACGCCGGCCGGCAGCGTGCGGTTCACGTCCTCCATCTTCGCGGCGACGGCCTTCGACACCGTCCGGCTGTTCTCGCCCATCAGCATGAACACCGTACCGAGCACGACTTCCTCGCCGTTCGACGTCGCGGCGCCGGTGCGCAGTTCGCGGCCGATGTCGACCGCGCCGACGTCCTTCATCCGCACCGGCACGCCGCCGACGTTGGTCAGCACGATGTTCGCGATGTCGTCGACGGTGCGCGCCTGGCCCGGTACGCGCACGAGATACTGCTCGCCGCGCTTTTCGATGTAGCCGGCGCCGACGTTGTCGTTGTTGCGCTCCAGCGCGCGCACGACGTCGGCGAGCGTCAGCCCGTACGACATCAGCTTCGCCGGATTCGGCGCGACGCGGTACTCCTTCACGTAGCCGCCGATCGAGTTGACCTCGGTCACGCCGCGCACGTTGCGCAACTGCGGCCGCACGACCCAGTCCTGCAGCTCGCGCAGGTCGGCCGCCGTATAGCGCGTGCCGTCGGGCTTGCGCGCGTTGGCGTCGGCCTCGACGGTCCACAGGTAGATCTCGCCGAGGCCCGTCGACGTCGGCCCCATCGCGGGCGCGATGCCGGCCGGCAGCTTGTCCTTCGCTTCCTGAATGCGCTCGTTGACGAGCTGCCGCGCGAAGTAGATGTCGGTGCCGTCCTTGAAGATCACGGTGACCTGCGACAGCCCGTAGCGCGAGATCGAGCGCGTCTGCTCCAGCCCCGGCAGCCCGGCCATCGCGGTCTCGACCGGATAGGTGATGCGCTGCTCGGCCTCGAGCGGCGAGTAGCCGGGCGCGGACGTGTTGATCTGCACCTGCACGTTGGTGATGTCGGGCACCGCGTCGATCGGCAGGCGCTGGTAGCTGAACACGCCCAGCGCGGCCACGGCCGCGATCGCCAGCATCACGAGCCAGCGGTGCGCAATCGCAAAGCGGATCAGACGCTCAAACATGTCGGGATTCCTTGAAGCGGAGCACGGTGGCCCGCACCGGACGGGCCGAGCGGCCGGTCGACCGGCCGCTCGGAAAGCAAGCCGCATGAAGAGCCGCCAGCCTCGCCACGGCGCATGCGTATTGCCGCTCATTCATGTTCCGCGCTCCCCTTGCCGAGTTCCGCCTTCAACACGAAGCTGTTCGACGCCGCGTATTCCTGGCCGGGCTGGAGCCCCTTCAGCACTTCCGTCGCGCGTTCGTCGCGCCGCCCCGTCTCGACGGCCTGCGCGACGAAGCCTTTCGGCGAGCGCACGAACACCGACGGCGCACCGTCGACGTCCTGCAGCGCGTCGCTCGCGACCGCGAGCGGCACGCCCTGCGCACCCGCATCGACCGACACGTTCACGAACATCCCCGGGCGCCACACGCGGTCCGGGTTCGGCAGCACGACGCGCGCCGGCGCGGTGCGCGTCTGCTCGCCGAGCAGCGACCCCACGTACGCGATCGGGCCGCTCGAACGCGATTCGAACGCGGTCGCGATCACCGTCGCGTCGCGGCCGACGCGTACGTCGTCGAGCCGCTGCGCGGGCACCGCCATCTCGGCCCACACGGTGGACAGGTCGGAAATCACGAACATGCTCGCGTCGGCGGCGATCGCCTCGCCGGGCGTCGCATGTTTCTCGACGATCGTGCCTGCGAACGGCGCGCGCAGTTCGTAACGGTTCAGCGCGCCCGCGCCGACTGGCGCGTTCAGCGCGGCGAGCTTCTGCCGCGCGTTCTGCACGGCGATCTCGGCCTCGCGCAACTGCACCTGGGCCTGCTGGTAATCCTGCTCGGCCGAAATCCGTTCCTGCCACAGCGTGCGTTCGCGCTCGTAGGTCGCGCGCGCCCCCGCCAGACGGCGCTCGGCCGTCAGCAACTCGCTGCGGCGGTCGGCCAGATCGGTGCTCGCGATCACCGCGAGCACCTGCCCCTTCGCGACGTTCTGCCCGAGCGACACCGACACCTGCTCGACGATGCCGGCCACGCGCGGCACCACGTGCGCGGTGCGATCCTCGTTGAACTTGATCTCGCCCGGCAACTGGAACGGCGTCGCGATCTGCGCGGGGCCGGCCTTCGCAAGCGCGATCCTCGACGTCGCGAGTTGCGCGTCGCTCAGCGCGATCGCACCGTCGGCGCGCGCGAACGGGAACGATGCCGCATCGTTGCCAGCCTTCACGTCGATCGTCGCATCGAACACGTGCGGCTTCGCGATCGACTGCGCCGACACGAACTTCCGGCCGGCCACGTCGAACCGCAACGGCTCGCGCGTACGGTCGTACCGCACCAGCGTGCCGGACACGGTCACGCCGTCGATCGCAGGCTTGCCGTCGACGAATGGATAGACGACGAGCCGCGCGTCGCCGGGCTTTTCCGTCATCACGATCTCGACGGACAGCTTGCCGCGCTCGAGCACGACACCGCCGCGCGCGCCGGCGCCCTCGGCCGGCTGCGCGGCTTCGGCGGCCGTCGGCGCCGATGCGCTGCTGCCGCCCCGCGCGACGGCGAGTGCGCCGATCACGATCCCTGCGCCACCGAGCACGGCGGCCGCGATAACGAAGATTCTGCTGCGTGACATGATGATCCTTCCGGTGAGAGCGGCGCTTAGCGCGCGACGGCCGCAAGCGGCGTGCCGACGAGCCGGCCGATATCGGCGCGAGCCGCATGGGCGCCGGCGAGCGCACGGACGTATTGCGACTGCCCCAGGAACAGCGTGCGCTGCGCGTCGAGCACGTCGAGGAAGCTGAACTTCCCGAGCTCGTAGCCGCGCGACATCGCGTCGAGCGCAAGACGCGCGGCCGGCAGGATGTCGGATTTCAGCCGCTGCGCTTCCTGCTCGGCGGCCTCGAAATTCGCGTACGCCTGCGCGAGCTCCAGCCGCAGGCGCGTGCGTTCGCGATCGAGATCGGCGTTCGCGCGCTCGGCCTTGTGCGTCGCCTCAAGCAGCGCACCCCGGTTCGTGTTGAACAGCGGAATCGGAATCGATATGCCGACCACGGCCTGGTTGTCGGGCACGCCGCCCGTGGTCACGCGCTTCACGCCCGCGCTAACCGTCACGTCCGGAACGCGGCGCGCGCGTTCGAGCGACACGGCCGCATTCGCGCGCAGCAGCTCGGCGCGCGCGACCCGCGCGAGCGGTGCGTCGTCGAGCTGCGCGGTCAACGCGGACAGCGGCTCGACCGGCGGCACGTTTTCCAAGTCGCCGCGCACCGCGAGCCGGTCGCTGCGCGCTTCGCCCATCACGGCGTTCAGCTTCTCGCGCGCAACCTCGACACGGCCGCGTGCGGTCACCACTTCGATCTGCACGCCGGCCGCCGCGACCTGCGCCTTGGTCGCCTCGACCGGCGACACCTTGCCGGCCTGCGCGCGGCGCGCCGCGAGATCCGCGGAGCGCGCGGCGATCGCGGCCGATTCCTCGGTCACCTGTAGCTGGCGCTGTGCGGCGAGCAGCCCGTAGAACGCGGCGATCACGTCGGCGCGCACCGCGGCGCCCTGCTCGTCGAGCGAGGCGCTCGCCGCCTCGCGGCCGTACGACGCGACGTCGAGCCGCGCGCGGCGCTTGCCGCCCAGTTCGATGGCCTGGCCGATCATCGCGGTGGACGTGCGTTCGGCGCGGCTGAAGCCTTCCTGCAGGAACGACACTTCGGGATTCGGGCGCGCGCCGGCCTGCATCAACGCGCCGGCCGATGCATCGACGTCCGCGCGCGCGCCGCGCAGCGCCGGATTGTTCCGCGCCGCGACCGCGAGCGCATCGGACAGCGTCAATGACGGCGCAGGAAGCGCGCCGGATGGCGGTGCGCCGATCGGCGTCGCGCTGCCGGCTGCGGTCGTGGCCGGCCCCGGCGTCGGCGACGGCTGTGCATGAGCCGTCGCGGCCATCGCGAAGACGATGGCCGCGGCGAGGTTGAGCTTGAGCATGTTCGGTTCTGCGGTAACGGTTCGCGACCGATGCTACGGACCGGCCGCAGTGCGAACATGAGGCGAAGATGATATTTCCGTCATGTCGGGTGCAGCGGCACGCAGGCGTGCGACCGCCCCGCAGGAACGGCATGCCGCGTCGAAGATCGGGAGGACGGGTTGAACGTACCGCGCGACGCGCGCACGGAAGATTGCAGGTTGTCGAGGAATCGGTACGCGTGCGCGGCAGGCCCGCGCACTCGGATCAGGCGAGCCCTTGCTTCGCGCGCCGCCGCTGCACGAGCCAGTCGAGCAGTTGCTGCCCGTCGCGTTCGCCGAACCAGCGCGCGTGCCCGATCAGGTAGCCGTCGTACGCGATGTCGACGATCGCCGGCGCATCGATGATGCAGCCGAAATACGCGACTTCCGACAGCGCGAACTCCGTATGCACGATCGGCAGCAGCGCGACCAGCGCCGCATACGCGTCGTCGCTCAACGGTTCGAGCGATTCGTAGCCGTCGAGCAGCGCGTCGATCTGGTCGTATTCGACGCGCCGCGCATCGGCCGGCGCCATCCAGTCGACCGTATTGCGCTCGATCGCGAGCGCGAGGTCCATGACCGCGCAGGTGCGGTCAGACAAGCCGAAATCGAGCACGGTCCGGACCTGCGCGCCGGGCCCCGCCTCGGTCCACAGCAGGTTCGACGCGTGCCAGTCGCCGTGCGTCCACAGCGGCGGCAACGCCGGCAGCAGCGGCACGAGGCGCGCGTGATACGGGCCGATCGCGTCGACCACGTCGCCACGCCAGTCGCGCGAGCCGAGCGCACGCACGAGCAGCGGCTGCGCGTCGACCCAGCGCTCGAGCGCGCCCGCCAGATCGGCGCACGACAGCACGCGAAAGCTCGACAGCAGCGTGCGCACGGGCCGCGCGGGCGCATCGTAGCCGGCCGACGCGCGATGCAGCTCGGCCAGCGCGCGGCCGGCCGCATACGCATGCGATGGATGCGTGAACGGCTGCCACGACATCACGCCGCGATACGGATCGACGCCGGGTGCGAGCACGTGCACCTCGTACGTCCATTCGCCGGACGCGAACGCGGTCGCACCGTTGCGATCGGCCAGCACGTCCACCACCGGCATCCCGCGCGCGCGCAGATGCGCGATGAAGCGATGCTCTTCCTCGAGCCCGGCGACATCGCGCAGGCTCGCGTGATGACGCTTGACGAACAACCCGCGCCCGTCGGCCATCCGCACCAGCACGGCTGCCGCGAACTGCCGCGGGCTGTGCCACGTCAGCCTCACCGGTTCGCCCGCGCCGTCGATCCGCGCGAGCACGGCCGCCACTTCGTCGTGCGTGATCAGCGGCCAGTCGCGTTCGGCCTGCTCGCCGTCCACGCCGAATTGCGGCGGCGCGACGTCGCGCGACAGGGGGCCGTCCGGCTCGAGGGGGAATGACATGAACGGCGTTGCTCCGTAGTTGAATCCGTGCGCGAATCAGCGCGCGCCGCCGCCCGATGCGAGCGGGCCGCCGGCGGCTGCACGCAATGCGGCGGCCGTCCGGCTCCAGTCGCGCCAGCCGACGACGGCCAGCCCGATGAACAGCGCATAGAGTCCGGCCGTCAGATACAGTTCCTTGAACACGAACATCCCGACGTACACGACGTTCACGACGATCCACAGTCCCCACGACGCGATGTAGCGCCGTGCGGTCCAGTATTGCGCGACGAGGCTGAACGCGGTCAGCGACGCATCGACGAACGGCAGCGCCGCATCGGTCCAGCGCGCCATCATCCCGCCGAGCAGCGCGCTGCCGACGACGGCCGCGATCAGGTCGGGCAGCATCTGCCGGGGCCGCACGCCGGTCACGGGTGCGACATCGCCGGCCGGCGCCGCCTCGCCGTCTGCACCGCCGGCGGCCTCGCTCGCGCGCTGCGCGAGCCAGCGCTGCCAGCCGTACACCTGCAGCACCGCGAACGCGCCCTGCAGCAGCATGTCGGAATACAGCTTCGCGTCGAAGAAGATCCAGCCGTACAGCGCGACCGATGCGAGGCCGACCGGCCAGCACAGCATGCGCCGTTTCGCGGTCAGCCAGATCGCGAGCGCGCTGACGATCACGCCGGCGATTTCGAGTGGGGACATCGTCTGTGCTCTCCTGGTGGGCTGCCGGGGCCGCGCGTCACGCGGCCGATTCCGGTCGGTCAGAAATCATAGGTCAACGACACGCGCGCGGTGCGCGGTGCACCCGGGAACAGGTACGCATCGCCCTGCTGCTCGCCTGCGTCGCGCCAGTAGAACTTGTTGAACAGATTGTCCACCGATACGCGCAACACCGTGCGATGGCCGCCGATCTTCGTCGTATAACGCGCGCCGAGATTGAACACGAACCACGACGGCACGCGCGCGGTGCCTTCCTCGTTCGCGTTGCGCGCCGCGCTGTATTCCACCCCGCCGAGCACGTTCAGGCCCGCGATGCCCGGCACCGCGTAGTCCGCATACAGCGACGCGCGCAGCGCGGGCACGTTGATGATCTGGTGTCCTTCGTAGGCCGGCGACCCCGAATCGACCGCGCGGGCGCGAATCGCCGCGACGCTGGCCGTCAGCCCCAGCCGCTCGGTCACGCGCCCGGCTGCGCCGAGCTCGATTCCCTGGTGCCGCTGCGTGCCGCGCTGCACGAACGTGTAGGTCGTGCCCGATGCGTCGGGATCGGCGAACTGGAACGGCTTGCTGATCGAGAACACGGCAGCCGTGAGGCTCAGCCGGTCGAGCCAGTCGTATTTCGCGCCGACCTCGAACTGGTGCGATTCGACGGGCGGCAGGAATGCATACGCGTTGGTCGCGCGCACGGGCGCCTGATCGCCGAGCGACAGCGCCTTGCTGTACGACGCATACAGCGACAGCACGTCCACCGGCTTGTAGACGAGCGCGACCTGCGGCAGGAACACCGAGCGGTCGGTATGTGTCGTATCGCCGTCGAGGCTGCTCCAGCTGCGCTGGCGCAGCAGCACTTCCTTGCCGCCCGCGAGCACCTGCCAGTGTTCGCCGATGCCGATGCGGTCGAGCCCGAACACGCCGTACTGCCACGCATCGAGGCGCGGATACGACGGCCCGGGCGAATTCGGCGACGGCGAGAAGGTCAGGTCCGGCCCGTAGACGTTCTCGCTGCCCACGTAGTCGTACACGGCGTCGGCCATGTGCACGACGCGGCGCTGCACGCTCACGCCGAGCGTCAGCTCGTGCCGCAGCGGCCCCGTCGCGAACCTGCCCGTCGTAACCGCGCGCAGATCGTCGTTGCGCCGGTATTCGCCGGGGCTGCGGAAGTCGTATACGTCGTAGTCGCCGTTCGCGCCGAAGAAGAACGGCGACGTCGCGCCGGCCGCGCAGCTTGCCGCGTAATAGCAGCCGTACGCGAACGCGCTGTTGTCGTCGATCATCGTGCGGCTACGGCCGGCGGCGACGTAGGCCTTCCAGTCGTCGTTGAACCGGTAGTCGAAGCGTGCGTTCAGGTTAAGCGCATCGGTCGTCACCGGTTTCGCCCACGGCTGCGTGCCGAGCGCCTTCGACGTCGTCTTGACCGACGGCACGACGGTGCCGCCGAGCAACTGGTAGCCTGGCGCGGAGCGCTGGATCCACTGCTGGAATTCGGCGTTGAGCTGCAGGCTCGCGCGCGGGCCGATGTCCCAGTCGGCGGCGATCGAGCCGAACGTGCGCCGCCCGTTCGTGCCGTCGATATAGGAGTGCATGTTCTCCTTCGCCGCATTGATCCGGAACCCGAACTGATGGTCGGGGCCGAAGCGGCGGCCGAGATCGACGGCCGCCGACGTCGAGCCGCGGCTGTCGACGCCGCCCGTCACGCTCGCGACGTTCGCGGAGCGCTTGGTCACGAAGTTGATCACGCCGCCCGGCGCGACGACGCCGCCATCGATGCCCGCGAGCCCTTTCAGGATCTCGACGCGCTCCTTGTTCTCGAGCGGCACGTTCTGCTCGCCGGACACCGTCAGCCCGTCGATCCGGATCGCGCTCGCGAGATCGACCGGAAAGCCGCGGATCGCGAAGCCTTCGAAATAACCCACCGGCGCATAGTCGTTGACGACCGACGCATCGTTGCGCACGACGTCGCTCAAGCGCTTCGCCTGCTGATCGTCGATCAGCGCGCGCGTGACGACGCTCACCGACGCCGGCGTGTCGCGCAGCGGCGCGTCGTCGAACCCCGCGACCGACGCTTCGCGCGCCCGCAGCGAGGGGCCGCGCTCGCCGCTCACCGTGATCGCGGGCAGCGTCGCGCTGCCGGTCGCGTCGGCGCCCGGCGCGGGCGGATCGCCCGGTGCCGCGGCAGCCTGCACCGCGAAAAGCGTGACGCCGAGACCGACACCGAGCCCGACCTTCGTGCGCCGCCGCCGTTCGGGCGCCGCTGTTGTTCTATTCACCGTCATTGTTCTGGATGGAAAACTCGCCACTCGACCCTGTCGAAACCCGTTGGAAGCTGCGAAGCGTGCACCCGCCGCCGCGCCCGTCGCCGGACGCGTGCGTCGACGCGGTATTCATCGGACGAACCGGACCATGCGGCGCGCAAGCGGGCCGGCCGGTCGGAACAGCGCAGGATGGGGCATCGGATTCGGATGACGCGCCGGAAACGATGCAGCGGCCGACGGGTCCGTCGGGTGCCTGCCGGCCGGCCGGCTGCCTCGCGCGATCGTGTCATGCGGGGGACGCTTCGAACGCCCCGGTGCGAGCGGCGGGCACTCGCGCCGGCCGTTCGTCGGAACGGCGGCCTGCCCGGCGCGCGACATCGCGGCGTGGCGCGCATTTTACCCCGGGCGGGGCACAGGGCCGAGGAATCGGGCGGAACGGGAAACGGAGAAGGCGGCAACCGGAATCGCGGTTCGGGCGGCACGACGGCGGCGAAGATGCGGGCGCGATTCGCGTCGCGCGTGCCGGCCCCGACGCCGCGTCGTCGTGCGCCGGGCGGAACGTGCCTGGAACCGGCGCGGGAATGGGCGCCTGCTACCGGTTCGTCAGCCGTTCGCTTTAGCCCCCCTGCATCGTCACCTCCATGCCGAGCAGTTTCACGACGGGCTCGTTCATCAAATCGGTCGACGCTATCGTCGACCCGGACGGCATCCGAAAAAAAGCAGCAGTCGCGCGCACTTTTCGCGCGGCAGGCCGTCCGCGGTCACATGTCGCAAGCGCGTCAGCAATCGAGCACGAGCGGCTCCGTGGCCCCTTGCGCGGGCCGCGCGACGCACGGCAGCGCGCAGCCGGGTGCGACCGGCGCATCGGGCGTCTGCGCGTAGTCGACCGCGCCCGACAGCACGCGCGTCGCGCACGTGCCGCACGAACCGGCGCGGCATTCGGACGGCACGGCCACGCGCTGCCCTTCCGCGAATTCGAGCAGCGTGCCGTCGGCAGGCGTCCACGCGGCTTCGCGCCCCGTGCGCCGGAACACCACCGGCACGCTTGCCGCCATGGGCGCGGCGGCCGTGCGGGTCGCACTGCGCGAGACGCTCGACGGCCCGAACGCCTCGAAACGGATGCGCTCGTCCGGCACGTTCAGTGCGCGCAGGCCGTCGTACAGGTCGCGCATGAATGCCGACGGCCCGCACAGGTAGAAGTCGTAGTCGTCGAACGACAGGATCCGCTTCAGTTGCCCGACGTCGATGCGGCCTGCCCGCGCGGCCGCCCCTTCGTGAGGACGACTGTCGAACCAGTGAAGCGACACGCGCGCATCGGCGGCCGCGATGCGCGCCAGTTCCGCGGCAAACGGCCGGTCGGCCGCTTCGCGTGCGCCGTGCACGAACACGACGCGGCGCGACGGCGCGTCGTCAGCCAGCGCCCGGCGCAGCATCGCGACCATCGGCGTGATGCCGATGCCGGCCGACACGAGCACGGCCGGGCGCGGGCTCGCGAGATCGAACGCGAAGCGGCCGCGCGGCATCTGCGCGTCGAGCGTCATGCCTGCCCGCGCATGATCGTGCAGCCATGCCGATACGCGCCCCTCGCGCTTCACGGTGATCCGGTAATGCGTGCCGCCCGGTGCATCGGACAGCGTGTAGCTGCGCATCGACGGCGCGTCGCTGCCCGGCAGCGCGACGCGTAGCGTCAGGTGTTGACCGGCTTCGTACGCAGGCAATGCGCCGCCATCCGCCGGCTCGAAATGGAACGACCGAATCGCGCGCGCCTCGTCGACGATCTTCGCGATGCGCAGCGGCCGCCATGCGGGCGCCGAGGCCGGCGCGGCCGGTGCCGCCGCGCCGCCCGACGACGACGCCATCGCCGCGAACTGCGGCGCGCGCTCGACCGCCGACCACCGGAACGGCAGTACCGCCCGCATGCGTCGCACTTCCCGCACATGGAAGCGCACGACGCGTTGCGCACCGTCGAACGACGCGACGACCGGCCCGTCCCACACGATCTCCGCGTGCGCGGCGACATACAGCACGTCGCCGCCGTCGAAATCGACGAACAGCAGCCCCGCGCGCGGATCGTGCTGCAGGTTGCCGAGCGTGTTGAAGAACCGGTTGCCGCTGAAATCGGGCGTCGTCAGCGTGCGTGCATCGTCGACGCGCACGAAGCCCGGCATCCCGCCGCGATGCGACACGTCCGCGCCGCGCGCCGCGCCCGCGTCGGGAGACGTGTTCGCGCTCGCGACGAAGAACGTGTCGGCCTGCGCGAGCAGCGCGCGGTCCGCATCGCTCAGCGCGTCCGACACGTCGGGCGCGACGGATGCGTCGACGCCCCTCGCAATGAAAGTCGGCTTGCGGCCCTGGATGTACTTCGCGCAATTGCCGAAGCTCTGCTCGACCGCGATCGTCAGCACATCGCCGTCCGCCGCGCGCACGACGCCGTTCACGCGATTGCGCCGCCGCGTATCGAATTCGATCCCGAGCCCGCCGAGCGGCGCGCCCGCCCGCCACGCGCCGGCCAGCGGGTCGCCCGGCAGCGCGCGCGCCGCGATGCGCAGCGTGCGGGCGTCCGGCGACGTGACGAAACCCGGTGCGCCGACCCGCAGCGTCGCCCATGGCTGGCCCTGCGCATCGACGCCGCCGAGCACGAAGAACGGCAGTTGCGCGAAAAAGGTCCGGTGCTGGTCCGGCATGAATCGCCGGATGCCGCGCCGGCCGGCCGCGCCCGCCGCGTCCGTCACGCCCGCGCGCTGCTGCACGGCAAGCTCGCCCGCGTGAAACGGCGTGACCTCGAGTTCCCAGCCCGGTACGACGGCGCTCGGCGTATTCATTGCGTTCTCCTGAACAGGCACGGTGGCCGCGAGCGTCAAGCGGCGAGCAGGCCCGCGCGCGTCGTCGGCATCGCGACGAAGCCCGGCAACGCCTCGATACGCGCCAGCCACGCGCGCACGTGCGGATACGGTTCGAGCGACACGCCGCCTTCCGGTGCGTGCGCGATGTACGTGTACGCGGCGATGTCCGCGATCGTCGGCTGCGCGCCGGCCGCGAACGGCTTGCCGGCCAGCTCGCGATCGATCACGTCGAGCACCTTCGCGGCCGTACGCTTGGCCGCTTCCGGGTCGAGCTGCGCGCCGAACACGGTCACGAGCCGCGCGGCGGCCGGGCCCGACGCGATCGGGCCGGCCGCGTACGACAGCCAGCGCTGCACGACGGCCGCGCCGACCGGATCGTCGGGCAGCCAGTGCGCGTCGCCGTAGCGCTTCGCGAGATACACGAGGATCGCGTTCGAATCGGCGATCACGGTGCCGCCGTCGTCGATCACCGGCACCTGCCCGAGTGGATTGAGCGCGAGAAACGCCGGTTCGCGCTGCGCGCCGGCCGCGAGATCGACGTCGATGGTCGTGGACGGCAGCCCGAGCAGCGACAGGAACAACCGGACACGGTGCGCGTGCCCGGACAACAGGAACGAATAAACGCGGATCGGCGAAGCAGGCTTGCTGGCGGCAGACATGGAAACACTCCGGAATCTCGCGCCGCCGGGGATCGGCGACGAACGGCCCCAGCGTAGCGCTCGCGGTTCGTCGCCAGAAGACGGATAATTGCTGAAACATTATCCGCTTCCATAGGACAATCGACGATGGCCGATTTGCGCGACGTGAACCTGAACCGGCTGGCGATCTTCGTCGCGGTGGTCGAGGCCGGCTCGCTGACGGCCGCGGCCGAGCGGCTCGGCCTCGCGAAGACGGTCGTCAGCACGCACATGCAGCGCCTCGAATCCGAGGTCGGCGCGAACCTGCTGGTGCGCACGACGCGGCGGCTGAGCGTGACCGATGCCGGGCGCGTGTTCTACGACGCGTGCCGCGACATCGTGCGCGCCGCCGAAGCCGCGCTCGACGCGGTGTCGTCCGACGCCGGGCCGCTGCGCGGCACGCTGCGCGTGAGCGTGCCGATCGACTATGGCGCGCTGGTCGTCGCGCCGGCCGTCGTCGCGCTGCGCGACCGGCATCCGGCGCTCGCCGTCGAACTCGTCGCGAACGACCGCGTCGTCGATCTCGTCGCGGACAACCTCGACGTCGCGATCCGCATCGGCCGCCTCGCCGATTCGAACCATCGCGCGGTACAGCTCGGCACCTACGAGAAATGGCTGGTCGCGAGCCCGGCGTTCGTTGCCCGCCACGGGCTGCCGCGCGATCCGGATGCGCTCGCCGCGCTGCCGTTCGTGATGTTGTCGTCGCTGCCGCGCCCGCATACGCTCGACCTCGACGACGCGCGCGGCGGCCACGCATCGGTGCGCTGCGTCGCGCCGGTGGTGTCGAACACCGCGACCGCGTGCCGCGCGATCGTGCTCGCGGGCGGCGGCTTCGGGCTGCTGACGGATTTCTCGACCGCGGACGACGTCGCGGCCGGCCGGCTCGTGCGGCTGCTGCCGGGTTGGCGCACGGCGCCGGCCGGGATTCATGCGGTGTATCCGTCCACGCGGCTGCCGTCGCCGAAGGTGCGGGCGTTCATCGATGCGATGAAGGTGCGGCTCGGGCAAACGCCGGTCGCGCCGCCCGCGCGTGCGCCGCGACCGAAGCGCGCGGAGGACTGAGCGGTTAGCCGTCCGTCACATGAATTTCAGGTAGCACTGTTTCTTGGCGACCTCCTCGCGCTTGAATCCTTTATCGCTCATGCACGAAGCAAACTCGTCCGGAAACGGATTCAGATTGAAGATCCTGTCCTGGATGCTGGCGGGGATACCCTGGTCCAGTTGGGCTTGCGCTTCCGCGCAGGTCGCCTTCGCGAAGGAGAGCGTGACGGGTTCCCCGCTGATGCGATTGCGGATTTTTTCATACGCCCCGTCCTTGCAGGCCGCCACTGTGTCCTTCAGGTGCTGTGTATAGAGGGCATCGCGGCAGACGTCGCCTGCCCGGTCCGCATCCCTGAACAGCGCCGCGACCGTTTGCGATTTCCACTCGGTTTCGTAGCGCGTGGTTTCGCTCAACGGCCAGCAGCCGCAGCCCGTCAGCATCAGGACGGAAACAACCGCTCCCGCCGACGTCGCGCGGCGCCACCATCGGTTCCGTACTTGCATGAGTTCCTTGTTATTGATCGACAACCATCCCGTATCGCGGGCGACCGGCCCCAGTCCCGCGCACCTATCCCGCCGCCCCCAACGTCCCCAGCAACACCTTCCTGCAACTCGCGATCATCTGCGCCTCCGGATCGCGATAGCCGGTGAGCAGCCATGCGGCGCCGACGTTCGTCATCGCGCCCACCAGCGCGAGCCCGATCAGCCGTTGCTCGGTGCGCTCCGCCGGCGTCACGGCTTCGCGCGGCACGCCGATCGCCATGATCAGCTTGCCGAAGTCGAGCAGCATGCGCTGATACGTCATGTCGGTATCCGCACTCACGCCCATCACCTCGAGCAGCAGCACGCGCGCCGCGCACGGGTCGCGCAGAAACGCGAAGAATGCGGCGAGCCCCGCGTCGACGCGCTCGCGCAGATCGCCGCCGCGCGCGGCGACCGCCTGCGCGACCGCGTCGTGCAGTTGCTGCGCGTGATGCAGATAGGTGCAGCGCAACAGATCCTCGGTGCTGTCGAATGCCGCATAGAAATAGCGATCGTTCAGCTTCGCTTCCTGGCAGATCGACCGCACGGTCGCCTTGCGAAACCCCACCGTGCCGAACACGCGCGTCGCCGCGCGGATCAACGCATCGCGCCGCTCGGCGGCCCGTACCTCGGGCGCCACGCCGCCATACGACCGGCCTCTTTTTTCCGTTTCGAGTGCTTTCTCCATTCCGCTATTTGACATCAGGACACCCGAAAACTAAAGTGGTGACGATCAACACCACAATAGACGCGCCGCCGATGCAGCGCAAGCGGAACGGGAGGAACGACGGATGAAGGGGTTTTCCGGCAAGGTCGCCGCGATCACGGGCGCCGGTTCGGGCATGGGCCGCAGCCTCGCGATCGAGCTCGCGCGGCGCGGCTGCAAGGTCGCGCTCGCCGACGTCGACGAAGCCGGGCTCGCCGGCACGGCGGCCGCGTGCGCGTGGCACGGCGTGCGCGTGAGCACGCGCCGGGTCGACGTCGCCGACCGCGACGCGGTGTTCGCGTGGGCCGATTTCGTTCGCGCCGAGCACGGCAAGGTCAATCTGATCTTCAACAACGCGGGCGTCTCGCTGGCCGCCAGCGCCGAAACCGCCCGCCTCGCCGATCTCGAATGGATCGTCGGCATCAATTTCTGGGGTGTCGTGCACGGCACGCAGGCGTTCCTGCCGCATCTGCGCGCATCGGGCGACGGGCACGTCGTCAACACCTCGAGCCTGTTCGGGCTCGTCGCGATGCCGACGCAAAGCGCGTACAACGCGACCAAGTTCGCGGTGCGCGGCTTCACCGAGGCGCTGCGGATGGAACTCGAACTCGACGGCGCGCCGGTGAGTGCGACCTGCGTGCATCCGGGCGGCGTCGCGACGAGCATCGTCGACGCGGGCCGCGTCGATGCCAGCATCCGCGCACTGACGGGGCAGGACGAAGCGACCCATCGCCGCCAGGCCAATCGCTTGATCAACGCGACGACGGCCGACGAGGCCGCGCGGCAGATCCTCGCGGGCGTCGAGCGCAATGCGCGCCGCGTGCTGGTCGGCGCCGACGCGCGCCGGCTCGACAGGATCGCGCGGCTGCTCGGCGCCGGTTATCAGTGGCTGATGCTGCGCCACGTGCGTCGCGCCCGCGCACGCAATCTTCGCCCGAAGGAAGCCTCCGCGGGAGAACGCGCCTACGCGCCGGCCGCGCGCCCCACCACACCGACGAAGGACCCCGCATGAGCTCGACGACGACCGACCGGCGCGCCGCGCCGCCTGCTCCCGACGCCCGCCGCGACCGGCGTGACGGCAACGACCTCGACGTGCTGATCGTCGGCGCCGGGCTGTCAGGCATCGGCGCCGCGTATCACCTGAAGCAGCGCTGCCCGCATGCGAGCGTGGCGATCGTCGAGGCGCGCGACGCGATCGGCGGCACCTGGGACCTGTTCCGCTATCCGGGCGTTCGTTCGGATTCCGACATGTTCACGCTCGGCTACAGCTTCCGCCCGTGGCACAGCGACAAGGCGATCTCCGACGGGCAGACGATCCTTGACTACATCCGCGACACCGCGCGCACCTACGGCATCGACGAGACGATCCGCTACGGCCAGAAGGTCGTCGCGGCCGACTGGGATTCGAATCGCGCGCGCTGGACGGTGCGCATCGAGCGCACGCGGGACGGCGCAACGGACACGCTCGTCCATACCTGCCGCTTCCTGTTCATGTGCAGCGGCTACTACGACTACGACGCCGGCTACCTGCCCGACTGGGCAGGCATGGACACGTTCGAGGGCACGCTCGTGCATCCGCAGCACTGGCCGAAGGATCTGTCGTACGCGAACCGGCGCGTGGTCGTGATCGGCAGCGGCGCGACGGCCGTCACGCTCGTGCCGTCGATGGCGGCCGATGCGCGGCACGTGACGATGCTGCAGCGCTCGCCGACCTACATCGTGTCGCTGCCCGCGCGCGACAAAATCGCGAACGCGCTGCGCCGCGTGCTGCCGTCGCGGCTCGCGCACCGGCTCGTGCGCGTGAAGAACGTCCTGCTGACGATGTACCTGTACAACGTGTCGCGCCGCAAGCCCGACCGGACGAAACGGTTCATCATCCGCGCGGCGAGCAAGCAGCTCGGCCCCGACTTCGACGTCGCGAAGCACCTGACGCCGCGCTACATGCCGTGGGATCAGCGCGTGTGCCTCGTGCCGAACGGCGACCTGTTCAAGGCGATTCGCGCGGGCCGAGCATCGATCGTCACCGACGAGATCGAGCGCTTCACGCCGACCGGCCTCGAGCTGAAGAGCGGCCAGCAGCTCGACGCGGACGTGATCGTCACCGCGACCGGGCTGAAGGTGAAGATGCTCGGCGGTGCGCGGATCACGGTCGACGGCCGCACGGTCGATTTGTCGGAGACGGTGTCGTACAAGGGGATGATGTACAGCGACGTGCCGAACCTCGCGTCGTCGTTCGGCTACACGAATGCGTCGTGGACGCTGAAGGCCGAGCTGATCGCGCGCTACGTGTGCCGGCTGCTCAATCACATGCGCGCGAACGGGTACGACACGTGCGTGCCGCGGCTCGGCGCAGGCGATCTCGGCGACGTGCCGGCCGTCAACCTGAGCTCGGGTTACATCCAGCGTGCGGCCGGCATCCTGCCGAAGCAGGGGCACCGCAAGCCGTGGAAATTCCACCAGAACTACGTGCTCGATCTCGCGTCGCTGAAGTTCAGCCCGCTCGCCGATTCCGCGATGCATTTCGAACGCCGCGCCCAAACCGGCCAGGCAGCCGCCGCACCGGCTGCCGAACCCGCACTCGAAACCCGCTGAGGCCGACATGACCCCTACGCTCCATCTGATCCAGAACGTGCTGCTCGGCGTCGTCGCGGTGCTTGCCGCGCTCGCGCTGTTTACCGGTTACGTGGCCCGTCGCGTGACGCGCGCGTTTCCGCCCGAAGGCCGCTTCGTCGACATCGACGGCGACCGCGTCCACTACGTCGAATACGGCAACGGCCCGCCGATCGTGTTCGTCCACGGGCTGGCGGGGCAATGGCGCAATTTCGCGTACCTGCCGCTCACGCGGCTCGCGCAGCGGCATCGCGTGATCCTGATCGACCGGCCGGGCGCCGGCCGCTCGCTGCGCGGCGCGGCCTCGCAGGCGAACGTGTTCGCGCAGGCTCGCACGGTCGCCGCGTTCATCGACGCGCTGAAGCTCGACAAGCCGGTGCTGGTCGGCCACTCGCTCGGCGGCGCGATCGCGCTCGCGGTCGGCCTCAATCATGCGGACCGCGTGAGCCGGCTCGCGCTGATCGCGCCGCTGTCGCACGAGCAGACCGAGCCGCCTGCGCCGTTCAAGCCGCTGATGCTGCCGTCGCCGCTCGTGCGCCGTTTCGTGTCGTGGACCTTCGCGATCCCGCTGACGATCCTGACGGGTCGCAACGCCGTGCGTCAGGTGTTCGCGCCGGAGGACGTGCCGCGCGACTTCCCGGTCAAGGGCGGCGGCCTGCTCGGGATGCGCCCGCACGTGTTCTACGCGACGGCGACGGACCTGCTGTCGGCGCCCGTCGACCTGCCCGCGATGGAGCGTCGCTATGCGGAGCTCGCGCTGCCGGTCGACGTGCTGTACGGCCGCGCCGATCCGATCCTGAACTGGCGCGCGCACGGCGAAGCGCTCGCGAGGAAATCGGCGCGCGTGCGGCTGAAGGTCGTGGAGGGCGGGCATATGCTGCCGGTCACGCTTCCCGACGCGACGGCCGACTGGCTGCTCGAAGTCGCCGCCGCGCCGGTCGATGCCGCCGCGCAGCCAGTACGCATCGCGTAGATCGCGGCAACGAAGCGGGCCGGCTTCCGTGCCGGGCAGCCGGCGCCGCGACGGAATCAGGCTTCGTCGTCGGGTATCGACAACCCGAGATCCGAGAGCACCTCGCGCGCGCTGCGGAACGCCTCGACCGCGGCCGGCGCGCCGGCGTACAGCGCGCTGTGCAGCAATACCTCGCGGATCTCGACGAGGCTCGCGCCGTTGTTGAGCGCACCGCGAATATGCCCCTTCAGCTCCGTGCCGCGGCCGAGCGCCGCCAGCATCGCGCACGTGCACAGGCTGCGCGTCTTCAGGTCGATCCCGCCCCGCTGCCACGTGCTGCCCCACGCATGTTCGTTCAGCCAGTCCTGCAGCGGACGCGAAAATCCGTCGAGGTCGCGCATCGCGCGCTCGACGAACGCCTCGCCCATCACGTCGATCCGCCGCGCCTTGCCGTATTCCCTGTCCTGTTCGCTCATGTCCGTGTCCTGGTTGGAGTCGGGGCCGCTGCGGCGTCGCCGGCAGCCGGGAGATGTCCTGCCATGTTCGTGCGCGCGGCGGGGTTTCGTCAAAGACGCGGCGCTCGGTTCGCGGCCGCTCGCGTCACGGACGGCCCGAACGCTACGTAACATCCGGCCGCGCGTTACGGCGCCTTACGGGAACATCGCAGCCGCGACGTTTGCGCACCGCGCGTGCCTGTCGCGCGAAACCGTCATTCCTCCGTTTAAATCGCATCGATATTCCCGATTCTCGCAACAAATCGCGACACCGTTTCGCGAAACCTGTCATGGCGCGGAATTTGCAGTGAAGACCTCGACACACTTCCAATGTCGAGGCCAACATGCACACTCTTTTCAAGAAGACGACGGTAACGATGGCCGTCTCGTCACTGCTCGCGCTGTACGGCTGCGGCTCGGTCGACGGACCGACGACCCCGCCGACGATCAAGCCGAGCACGTCCGGGACGAGCGGCACGTCGGGGACTTCCGGCACGTCGGGCGGCGGTTCGTCAGGGACGTCGGGTGGCGGTAGTTCGGGGTCGTCGGGGACTTCTGGTACGTCGGGGACTTCTGGTACTTCGGGCACTTCCGGTACCTCGGGTACTTCCGGTACCTCGGGCACTTCCGGTACCTCGGGTACCTCGGGTACTTCGGGCACTTCCGGTACTTCCGGTACTTCCGGTACTTCCGGTACTTCCGGTACTTCCGGTACTTCCGGTACTTCGGGTACTTCGGGTACGTCAGGCACTTCCGGCACCTCGGGCACCTCCGGTACGTCAGGCACGTCCGGTACCTCGGGTACGTCCGGTACGTCGGGTACGTCCGGTACGTCGGGCACTTCCGGTACCTCGGGCACCTCCGGTACGTCGGGCACTTCCGGTACGTCGGGCACTTCCGGTACCTCGGGCACTTCCGGTACCTCAGGCACTTCCGGTACCTCGGGCACTTCCGGTACCTCGGGTACGTCCGGTACCTCGGGCACTTCCGGTACCTCGGGTACGTCCGGTACCTCGGGCACGTCCGGTACCTCGGGTACGTCCGGTACCTCGGGCACGTCCGGTACCTCGGGCACCTCCGGTACCTCGGGCACCTCCGGTACCTCGGGCACTTCCGGTACCTCGGGTACGTCCGGTACCTCGGGTACGTCCGGTACCTCAGGCACGTCCGGTACCTCAGGCACGTCCGGTACCTCGGGCACTTCCGGTACCTCGGGCACCTCCGGTACGTCTGGCACCTCAGGTACTTCCGGTACCTCGGGTACGTCCGGTACGTCGGGTACGTCCGGTACGTCGGGCACCTCCGGCACGTCAGGCACCTCCGGTACGTCGGGCACCTCCGGCACCGGCGTCACCCCCCTCGGCAACGTCCTGCAGAAATCCGGCAATCTCGTGACGGCGCTCGGCACGACGGTCGTGAACGGCGGCGCTCAGATTGGCGGCGTGCAGATTCCCGGCACGAACCCGACGACGGCCACCAGCATCGGCAACGCGGTCGGCAGCCTCGGCAACGGCGTGCAATCGCTCGGCAACGGCGTCGCGGCCGGCCTCGGTTCGATCGGCGTGTCGGCGAACCCGCTCGGACCGACGCTGACGTCGACCACCGGCCTGCTGACCGGCGCCGGCGGTGCGGTCAACAACCTCGGCAATGCGGTGACGAGCCTCGGCACCGGCCCGCTGTCGCCGCTCGCACCGGCGACGACCCTGGTCGGCAGTCTCGTCAACACGGTCGGCACCGCGGTCAATTCGACGGCATCGGCGCTGAACACGGCGCTGAACAGCTCGCCGGTCCAGCAGCTCGAAACGCAGCTCGGCAAGGTGATCAACCCGATCACGAATACGCTGACCGGCGGCGTCACGACGCCGGGCGTCACGCAGACGCTCGGTGGCGTCACGCTGCTCGGCACGCCGCTCAACGGCCTGCTGAGCACGCTCGGCAACGGCATCGCGCTCGCCGGCACGAAGGTCGGCGGCGCGACCGACAACCCGGTCGGCACGAGCCTCGGCGGCGCGCTGGGGCAACTCGGCAACACGGTGACGGCGACGGGCGGCCTCGTCAACGCCGGCAACGCGGGCAGTTCCAGCAGCGGCACGGGCGGCAGCAATCCGCTCGCCCCGATCACGGGCCTGCTCGGCACGTTGACGGGCGGCCTCGGCGGCGGCAGCTCGAGCGGTTCGGGCGGCACCAGCGGAACGAGCGGCACCAGCGGCGGCCCGCTCGCGCCGATCACCGGCCTGCTCGGGACAGTGACGGGCGCGCTCGGCGGCATCGGTTCGAGCGGCACCAGCGGCACGGGCGGAACGAGCGGGACCGGCGGCACCAGCGGCACCGGTGGCGCAGGCCTCGGCGGCCTGCTGGCGCCGGTCACCAATCTCGTCAACGCGCTGACGCCGCTCGGCGCGAGCCTCACCGGCACCGTCACGACGCCGGGCGGCAACCTGTCCGGCACGCTCGGCGGGGTGCTGACGAGCGGCCCGGTCGGCACGCTCACGGGTGCGCTGGGAACGCCGACCGGTTCGGCCGGCGCCACCGGCACGGTCGGCTCCGGCGGCGCAGCCGGCGCCGTGACGACGCCGGGCGGCAGCGGCTCCGTGGTGACCGGCCTGACCGGCAGCACGAGCGGCGGCGCCGCCGCCGGCACCGGCAACCTGCTGTCGCCGGTGACCAACCTGCTCGGCGGTCTGCTGGGCGGCGGCACCAAGAAGTAAGCGTCAACGCATCACGTATCAGAACGACAGGCCAATGGCCGGGCGCGCATCCATAAACAGCCCGGCCGACGGCCGGCGTCACCCGCCCAGCGGGGGCGCCGGCCCTCATCCCCACGAGGATCCGATCATGAACTCCACGCTCGACGGCGTCGTCGCTGCTCCGGACCACCCACCCCGCTCCGCCACGCCGTTGCGTGCCGGCCTCCTCGGCATCACGGCCGGACTCTTCGCGCTGTGGATCACGCGCGACCACCCGGCCCTCGACGCGGCCACCCGCGCGGTCATCGCGAGCCTCGCGATCATCGGCACGATCGCGCTGCACGAACTCTTCGTCTCGCGCGTCTACCTGCGTCCGAGCGCGGGGCTGTCGCGGCAGGCCGTCCGGCCGCTCGGCATCGCGCGCGTGGCGACGCGGCTCGGCGCGCTCGCGTCGGTCTACGCGGGCATCGGCGCGATCTACTGGCTGCTGCCCGAATACCACGGCGCGTTCTACCTGCCGTTCTGGTCGCTGCTGCGCTCGCTCGCGCCGTACGTGATCGTCGCCGCGCCGTTCTACTTCGCGTGGATGGACCGCCACCAGCGCGAGACCGACGACGCGTACCTGCTGTGGGGCCGCTTCCTGTTCCGCCGCGAGCAGCCCGCGAGCTGGAAGCCGGTGCGCGAGATGCTGGCCGGCTGGGGCGTGAAGGCGTTCTTCCTGCCGCTGATGACCGTCTACCTGTCGAAGGACGCCGATCACCTGAGCGCGTCGCTCGCGAACGCGATGCATGCGCCGATGACGATCGCGACCTTCGTGTTCATGTATGACCTGTCGTTCACGATGGACCTGATGTTCGGCACCGTCGGCTACCTGTGCACGTTCCGCATCCTCGACAGCCACGTGCGCACCGTCGAGCCGACGACGCTCGGCTGGGTGGCCGCGCTGATCTGCTATCAGCCGTTCTGGTCGCTGATCTCGAACAACTACATCCGCTACGAAGGCTCGGTGTTCTGGGACAACTGGCTGCTGTCGGCGCCGACGCTGCGCGTGATCTGGGGCGCGACGATCATCCTGCTGCTGCTGACTTACGCGCTGTGCACGATCTCGTTCGGGCTGCGGTTCTCGAACCTCACCAACCGCGGGATCATCACGTCGGGCCCGTACCGCTTCACGAAGCATCCGGCCTACATCACGAAGAACCTGTCGTACTGGATGGTATCGGTGCCGTTCGTCGAGCCGCTCGGCTGGCAGGTTGGGCTCATGCACTGTGCGGGGCTCGTCGCGGTCAACCTCATCTACTACACGCGTGCGAAGACGGAAGAGCGTCACCTGATGCGCGATCCCGACTATCGCGCGTATGCCGAATGGATCGCACGGCACGGGCTGTTCGCGCGGATCAGGCAGGCGTTCGGCGCGCGGCAGGCGGTGTGACGGGGCGACCGGGAGCGGCCTCCATGCCGCTCCCGTCCCTCGCATGGGCGTCGGCCTGCCTGTCGCGGGCTTCGCACCCGCAACGACACTTTTCCACGCATGCCCTCCAGCGCTTGACGATGCGCTTTCGCGTATAACTCCCGAACGTGTCGGCACGCCCCATGCGGCCAATTGTCGCGAAACGCCGCGATTCTCCGCTTTTCGTCGCCTTTCTCCGTCAGTCCGATTGCCCGACTCCGACGCGTCGCGTATGGTGCTGGCCGTCCGCGCACGATCCGTCGCCGGACACCCGACCGTCGTCCCGCACGACGGCCGTGCGGGCCGTGCCCGCCGCTCACCGTCTCCGCGACGCCACCTGGCGCCGCGCGTTCATGAGGAAAGAGGCGTGATCCACAAAGTCCTGATCCTGTTCGCACTCTGCATCGCGGGCCTCGCCGCGATCGCCGCCGGTTTCCAGCACATCCCCAGCTGATTCGCGGCCCCGGCTCGCTTCGCCGAGCCCGGGGGCCGCACCCGCTTCCGTTCCCTTTTGCGATGAACCTCTTTCCCGAACCGCCCGGGACGGGCGGCTTTTGCCATGCGTATCGACGTACAGCATTCCCAGCACGACATCGACGACGAACTCGACACCCTTTATGAACGCCTGCACCAGCCGGGCCATCGCCTGCACGGGCTGCCGGCCGTCGCACTCGGCCGCTCGGGCCTGATCGTCCGCCACCGCGAAGCGGACGGCGAATACTTCCTGTATGTCGAGGATCCGGCCGCGCGCCAGCTCGCCGGCTATACGGTGTTCAACCGCCTGCCCGAACTGCCGCGCCGCGCCGACCGCTACCTGCGCGCGCCGCATACGCGGCTGCGCGGCTCGGCGCAACGCAAGGGCCTTGCGACGACGCTGTATCGCTGGGGGCTCGATGCGGGCCTGTGCCTGATCAGCGGCGCGCGCCAGTCGGTCGGCGCCGCGCAGCTGTGGACGGCGCTCGCGCAGGATTACCGGCATGGCTTCGTCGATGTCGAAGGCCGCGCGCTGCGCTATCTCGGCGAAACCGTTGCCGACGACGTGCACGGTGCGCTGCATACGCGGCGGCTGTTGCTCGGGCGCGGGTGGGGAATCGGGGAATTCGCGCAGGCGGCCGGGATGAACGATGCGGTCCAACCGCCGATGCGATAATCCGTCGAACCCGCGCGACGCGCCGGCTCAACCCGCCAATCGAAAAACGCCCTTCGATGACCGCCGATCCCCGAACCGACGTCACCCGCCCGCTCGACATCGTCGCGCTGTGCGGCAGCCTGCGTGCGCAGTCGTACAACGCGGCACTCCTCGACGCAGCCGCGCTCGTCGCCCCGCCCGGCATGCGCATCGCACGCTTCGATCGTCTCGGCGAATTCCCGCTGTTCAATCCCGATGCCGAATACCCGACGCCCGCCGCGGTGCGCGATCTGATCGACCGCCTGAACGCGGCCGACGGCGTGCTGATCGCCAGCCCGGAATACGCGCACGGCGTAACCGGCGTGATGAAGAACGCGCTGGACTGGGTCGTGGGATGCGAGGCCGTCGTGTACAAGTCCGTGGCCGTATTGAACGCGTCGCCGCGCGCGACGCATGCGGATGCGGCGCTGCGCGAAACGCTGTCGGTGATGTCGGCGCGCATCGTCGAGCCCGCGTCGATCGCGCTGCCGATCCTCGGGAGCCGGCTCGACGCGGCGGGCATCGCCGCGCATCCGCCGTTCGCGTCGGCGCTCGTCGGCGCATTGCACGCGCTGCGCACGGCGATCGACGACACGAGCGCCGGCCGGTAGGCGATCCGCACGTCGAACGCGTGCGGCGTGGCGTTATCGCGCCTTCGCGCGCGTCGTCTTCTTCGCGGGCCGGGCCGCTTTCGCGCGCGGTGCTTCCTTCTCGGGCTGCGCGCCGCCGCCGACGAGATCCTCGAGCCATGCGAGCGCATCGACGTACGACAGGAACTGCTGCAGGTAGTCCGGCGACAGCTCGCGCATCGTCGCGAGCGAGCGGTGCACGAGGCTGTTCGAATTGAGCGGCCCCGCGTTGCGCGGCACCTGGTCGAGCGACTGGCGGTATTGCTGTTCCGTGCGGACTTTCGACCACGTCGCGCGGAAGTAGTCGACGAGTTCGGGATCGAGCCCGCGCCGGTCGGCCTGCGCATCGCGCGCGAGCCCTTCGACGAGCGCGGCAAGCGCGCCGCGCGCGGGCGCCTCCGCAGCGGCTTCCCCCGTCTCGCGCGGGATGTCGGCGTCGTCGCCGCGCGCGACGATCTCCGCGAACCCTTCGATCAGCGTCGCCAGCCGCGCGTCGACCAGCGCGCGTGCAGCGCCGTCGAGCACGGCCGCGCGCCGTTCGAGCGCGTCGATCCGGTGAAAGCGCACGGGATCGAGCCGGTCGGCGCCCTGCTCACGCCATGCGTCGAGCGTCGCGCGCACGTGCGTCGCGTCGCCCGTCACTTTGCCTTTCCTCCGTTCGACGCCGACTTGCGCGGCACCGGCGCGATTTCCACGCGGCGGTTCTTCGCGCGGCCTTCGTCGTCTGCATTGGAGCTGACCGGCTGTTCGGAACCGAACGCGGCCGCGAACACCGACGAGGCCGGCACGCCGGCATCGATCAGCGCGCGCGTGACCGTCAACGCGCGTTTGGCCGACAGTTCCCAGTTGTCCGCGAACAGGCGGTTGCCGGCGTGCACCTGCTGGTCGTCCGCGAAGCCGCTGACCATCAGGATCTCGTCGCGCGTCTTCAGGTACGTGGCCAGCGGGCTGGCCAGCGTCTTCAGCAGGTCGCGGCCCGCGGGCTGCAACTGGTCGGAGTTCAGCGCGAACAGCACGTTGCCGCTGATGCCGATGCGTCCGTTCACGAGCGTCACGCGGCCGGCTGCGAGCGGCCCGGCGAGGGCCTGTTCGAGCGACTTGCGCTGCTGCGCCTCGAGCTGGCGTGCACGCACCGCTTCCTCGAGCTTCGCCGTGAGCTGAAGCTGCATGCCGATCACGCCGACGAGGATCAGCACGAACGCGCCGAGCAGCACCGACATCAGGTCGGCGAACGCGGGCCACACCGGCGCCGATTGCGCGCCGCCGTCGATTTCGTCGTGCATGCGTTACGCTCCGACGGGCGCCCGCCGGCCGGCGAGCTGCTGCAAGTCTTCGACGATCTGCTTCTGCGACATCACGCTCAGGTCGATCACCTCGCGCGCCTGCGCGACGTAGTACTCGAGCTGTTCGTCGCTGCGCGCGAGCGATTTCTCGAGCGCGGCCTCGATGCGCTGCAGATGGGCCAGCAACTTGTCGTTCGATTCGCCGAACACCTGCACGGCCATCCCGAATGCGTCGCCGAGGCTCGCCACTTCGACGGCGCCGGCCGTGACCTGTGCGGCCACCGAATCGAGCTTGCGCGTCTCGGCGTCGACGGTGTCGTTGAAGCGCGCGCCGACGCGATCGAGCAGATCGGCCGACGTGCTGACGAGCGCGTCGATCGCGGCGCGTTGTTCGGTCGACGCGTGGTTGACCGCGCCGAGCAGCGTCTCCAGCGTCGCGAGCAGGCGGCTGCGTTCCTCGAGCGTCGCGGTGTCGCGCACCATGCTGTCGGACAGGCGCTGGCGCAGCTCGGCGACGACGTCGGCCGCGGCCTTCGGCGCCTCCGACGCGGCCTGCACGAGGCGCGAGATTTCGTTGATCGTGTCGCTCGCGTGAACCTGCGCCTGCGCAGTGATGTCGTTCGCGGTGCGGGCCAGCGTGTCGCAAATGTCCTGCTGGCGCGCCGCGGCCTGCGCGCTCGTCTGCGCCCATTCGTCGCGCAGCGCGGCCGCCATCGCCGCGAGCGAATCGCTCCAGGCAGCGAGGCGCTCTTCGTCGCGTGCGGCCAGTTGCGATTGCAGGCCGGTGTGCGATTCGCGAATCGTCGCCAGCAGATCGTTCGAGCGCTGCTCGAACGTCGACGCCTGTGCGACCAGGTCGCGCGTCGTTTGCGCGAGTGCATCGCAGATTTCCTGCTGACGGCCCGCGCTGTGCACGCCCGCACGCTGCCATTCTTCGCCGAGCTTCGCGGCCATCGCGGCCAGCGAATCGTTCCAGGCGGACAGACGCTCTTCATCGCGCGCAGCCAGTTGCGATTGCAGGCCGGTGTGCGAATCGCGAATCGTCGTCAGCAGATCGTTCGAGCGTTGTTCGAACGTCGAGGCCTGCACGGCCAGGTCGCGCGTCGTTTGCGCGAGTGCGTCGCAGATTTCCTGCTGACGGCCCGCGCTGTGCACGCCCGCACGCTGCCATTCGTCGCCGAGCTTCGCGGCCATCGCCGCGAGCGAATCGTTCCACGCCGACAGACGTTCCTCATCGCGCGCAGCCAGTTGCGATTGCAGACCGGTATGCGATTCGCGAATCGTCGTCAGCAGATCGTTCGAGCGTTGTTCGAACGTCGACGCCTGCGCGGCGAGGTCGCGCGTCGTTTGCGCGAGCGCGTCGCAGATTTCCTGCTGACGGCCCGCGCTGTGCACGCCCGCACGCTGCCATTCGTCGCCCAGCTTCGCGGCCATCGCGGCGAGCGAATCATTCCATGCCGACAGACGTGCTTCGTCGCGCGCCGCCAGTTGCGTCTGCAAACCCGCGTGCGACTCGCGCATCGCGGCGAGCGTCGCGGCCGAATGGCGTTCGAACGTCGCGGCGGCTTCGCCCAGCGCGCGCGCATGCTGGCCGGCCAGCGTCTCGCCGGCCTGCTCCTGGCGCGACAGCGCCTCGCGCCATGCGTCCGACAGGCGGCCTTCGGTCGATTCGAGGCGCGTCGCGACGCCGTCGAGCAGATCCGACGAACGCTGCGCGAACGTGTCGGCGAACTGACCGAGCGTCGTCTCCAACCGCTGCGCGACGGCATCGCTCGCGCGGCGCTGTTCGTCGATCGCGCGGTTCCATACGGCCGTCACGTTGCCGGCGGTCTTCTCGAAGCCGTCCGTCAGCCCGTCGAGCTGACGCTGCACCGCGCCCGTCACGGTGTCGCGCAGCGCGGCCATCTCCTGCGCGAGCCCCGTCATCGTCGCAGCGACGACCGGCTGCAGCGCCGCACCGGCCACGCGCGCACTTTCGGCGGCGCTTTCCTTCAGCGCGTCGCCGACGTTCGACGCAAGGCCCGCGTACGCGCGCTCGGTCCGCTCGAAAAACGCCCGCTGACTTTCGAGCTGGCGATCGTGCAGCGCGACGCTGCGCGCCTCGAGCGTCGTCATCATCGTCTGCAGCCGGTCGACCAGTGCCGGCATCACATCGGCCTGGCGCTGCAGCAGCCGGAACGATTCGTCGCGCTGATGCGCGGACGAATGCACGCGCAACGTCGTCGCGATCTTCGCGTCGAGCTGCTGCGCCGCCTCGATCCGCTCGCGGCGCACGAGCGCGGACAACAGCCCGAGCATCGCAGACGTGGCCACACCGGCGATCGACGTGCCGAACGCGAACCCGAGCCCCTTCACCGGCGCGATCAGCGACGCGCGGATCGCATCGAGATCGGTCGCGCTCTCGAGCGCGGCGCCCGTGCCCTTCAGCGTGACGACCATCCCGAGCAGCGTGCCGAGCATGCCGAGCAGCACCAGCAGGCCGACGAGATAAGGCGTGAGCGCCGGGCCCGGCAGGGCGACGCGCGCGCCTTCGACCCGTGCGCGCACCGCGCCGCGCAGGCCCGGATGCAACGTATCGAGCCACGTGTCGAGCTTCGCGGGCGAGGCGGTCAGGCCGGCGACCGCGTGCGACAGCGTGGCGGTCGCCTGCCGGTAGCGCAGCAGCTCCCATGCGCCGGCGACGTAGCACGCGCCGATCAGCAGCGTGACGGCCGCCGCCAGCGGGTTCGACGCGACATAGCCGGCGCCGATCCAGCCCACTGCGAGCAGACCGGCGACGAAGACAACGAGATCAAGGCGAATTCTGGACATAGCGTGTTGATTAGCAGGTGCGAAGGGCCGCGAGCAGCCCGTCTACCGTTTGAAACCGGACTTCGAGTTCGGCTAGCAGGATGCTTTGCATCTCGTCGCGAAACGTATCGAGCCAGGCGCCGGGCACGATCGCCGCGACGGTCGCGGTGTCGGCCGCCGTGCCTTCTGCGGCAGGCGCGGATGCGTCGGGCGTATCAGAACCGGCGGCCGTCGCGGCCGCGGATTCGGCGTCGGCCAGCGCCTGCCGCTCCGCGTCGCGCAGCCGCGCGAAGCGCGTGCCGAGCAGCGCGGGCACGGCCGACAACAGGCTGCGCTCGCGCGCGCCGAGCACGCGCTCCATGATCGTGTCGAGCGTCGCGAGCCGCGCCATCCCCGACGAGCGCGCGGCGAGCGCGACCCGCAGGCGGCCGCGCAACTGGCCGATCGCCGTTTCCATGTCCTGCTGCAGGGTCAGATAACGCTGGCGGAAGTCCGCGAAATCGGCCGTGTCGGCGGCCGGCGGCGGCGGGTCGCCCGGCCGCCGCCGCGCACGCGGCCGGTGGCCGGCCGTGATCGCCTGCGCGAGGTCGTGGCGCACGCGCGCGCAGTCGCGCTCCGCGTCGTAGCCGCGCACGCCGGTCGCGACGCCCGGCGGGCTCGCGTTCAGCGCGGACGACAGCGTGATCGCGTCGGTCCAGCCGAGCCACTGGCTCAGCCGGTCGGACAACGTTTGCCGGGATTCCGCGACGTCGGCATCGGCCAGGCGCGCGAGCAGCCGGACGAGCGTCGGACCGCTCAACGCCGGGCGCGGAGATGCTTGCACCATGCTGCAAACCGTCAAAAAAGGCAGCAGTTTACACGTCGCCGGGCAATCGACCGCCAGAATCGGGAAAGCAGCGCGGTTCGGCGCGCCGTGCGCCCCGCGCCAACGCCCGTCGCGCAAGGCTCGGCGGGCAGCGGCAACGGGCGGGAGACAGGCTCGGCGGCGGCCGGTGGGCGGCCGCGCCATCGGGACGCCACGCGTTCGCGACACGCCGACGCGCGCTCGGGCGAGTGGCTCGGGCGGCCCGGGCGATTCCCGCCGCTAACCGGCGACGGCCATGGCCGGCCGCTGCCACGCGCTGAGGAAGCAGCGCTCAGATCCCCGCTTTCGGTGCATTCAGGATCAGCCGCAGCCCGAGCAGCGCGATCGCGCCGGCCGCGATGCGGTCGACCCATTTCTTCGCGCGCAGGTAGAGTTCACGCGGCCGACGCGTCGAGAAGCACAGCGCAACGAGCGTGTACCAGCCGAATTCGACCGCGAACACGAGCGGCGGCAGCGCGAGGTAACACCACAACGGCGGATGCTGCGGAAGCAGCGCCGCGAAGATGCTGCCGTACCAGATCGCCGTCTTCGGGTTGCTGAGCTGGGTCGTGAGGCCGGTCCAGAACGACTTGCGCGCGCTGCCGCCGGCCATCGCCCGCGGATCGTCCATCGCGATCGGCCGATCGGCGCCGCGCCAGATCTTCGACGCCATGTAGATCAGGTAAACGCCGCCCGCGACCTTGAGGCCCACATACAGCCATTCGACGGCCTGCAGCAGCGTATAGAGCCCGGCCAGCGCGACGCCGCCGAACACGATGCCGCCGATGCCCATGCCGAGCGCGGTGGCGAGCCCGTCGCGACGCGACAGCCCGATCGAATTGCGGGCCACCAGCACGAAGCTCGGGCCCGGAATCATTGCGCCGAGAAACAGTGCAGCCAGGATGGCGAGTACGGCAGCCGATGCGGTCATCGACGTCTCCTTGGTCAGCGACGCCGCTGCGCCGGCGCCTGCGTGTCGTTTCCGACGGTGGGCCGTCGATTCTGGCACGCTTCGCGCGTGGCCGGAAGCGGCTGTGCGCTGCTATGCTGGCCCTCTTTCCCGTCATTCCGCGCCGCCCATGATCGAGACCCGCGTCGCCCGCCATCCCGACGATGCCGCTGCCGTCGAAGCGATCTTTCGCGCGTACGTCGCGCGGCCGACGGTCGGCCTCCGATTCGACGACGACGCGCCCGGCAATCCGGCGCCCGGCGCCGCGTTTCCCGGGCGCGATTCGTAACGCCGCGCGACCGCCCCCTTTTCCCCTTTCAACCGGACCGCCCGCCATGCGCGCTCTTCGCCTTTCTGCCCTGCTGCTCCCGCTCCTCGCCGCACTTTCGCTCGGCGCCCGCGCCGGCGGCCTGCCGAAGTCGATCGCCGCGCAACTGCCGCCCGGCTACCAGCCGCTGCTCGCGCAAGCCGGCCCCGATCTCGACACCGGGCGGCACAGCTTTCTCGTCGTCGTGCATCGCGCGGTCGATACGCGCGAGCAGCCATCGCCGCGCCCGCTGCTGATCTACGAGGAAGAGGCCGACCACACCTACCGGCTCGCCACGCGCAACGACCAGGTCGTGCTGCGCGCGAACGAAGGCGGCCAGTGCGATCCGTTCGATCCTGAAGACGCGGCCGACAACGGCCTTTCGGTGAAGGGCCGCTATTTCACCGTGCAGAATGTCGTCGCGTGCGGGCAGCACTGGACCGACTACGTCACGTTCCGCTACGACCCGCGCACGCATGGCTGGCTGTTTTCGAGCCAGATCGTCACCGAATCGTTTCCGCTCGACGACAAGCCCGACCACGTCACCGTCACGCGCGCCGACGCGCACCGGCCGGTGCCGTTCGGGCAATGGAAACGCAAGGACTAGCCTCCCGGTACGCGCCCACGCCGCGGCGGCGCCGATTTTCAATCCGGCGCGTCGCTCGCGACACCCGGCCAACGGGTCTACCATAGGCGCTCGTCGCCCATGGGCGATCGCCGGCACGGCATGCGGCTTGCGCCTGCCCCTTTCCTCGTTGCCCCCGCACAGGAGGACGTCATGACGCAACACTTCGATGCGATCGTCATCGGCACCGGCCAGGCCGGGCCGCCGCTCGCCGCGCGGCTCGCCGGCGCCGGCATGAAAGTCGCGATCGTCGAGCGCGGCCGCTTCGGCGGCACCTGCGTGAACACCGGCTGCATCCCGACCAAGACGCTGATCGCGAGCGCGTACGCCGCGCAGCTCGCCCGGCGCGCCGGCGAATACGGCGTGTCGGTCGGCGGCCCCGTCACCGTCGACATGAAAGCGGTTAAGGCCCGCAAGGACCAGATCTCCGGCCGCTCGAACCACGGCGTCGAGCAATGGGTGCGCGGCCTCGACAACACGACCGTCTTTCAGGGTCATGCCCGATTCGAACGCGCGAACGCGGTGCGCGTGGGCGATGAAGTGCTCGAGGCCGGACGCATCTTCATCAACGTCGGCGGACGCGCGCAGGTGCCCGCGATGCCGGGCCTCGACTCGGTGCCGTACCTGACCAACTCGACGATGATGGACGTCGACTTCCTGCCCGACCATCTCGTGATCGTCGGCGGCAGCTACGTCGGGCTCGAATTCGGCCAGATGTACCGCCGCTTCGGCTCGAAGGTCACGATCGTCGAGAAGGGCTCGCGCCTGATCCAGCGCGAGGACGAAGACGTGTCGCAGGCCGTGCGCGAAATCCTCGAGAACGAAGGAATCGACGTGCAGCTCGACGCGAACTGCCTGAGCGCGCGCCGCGACGGCGACGGCATCGTGGTCGGCCTCGACTGCGCGGGCGGCGGCCGCGAGGTCGCGGGCTCGCACCTGCTGCTCGCGGTCGGGCGCGTGCCGAACACCGACGATCTGGGGCTCGACCGCGCAGGCATCGACACCGACGCGCGCGGCTACATCACCGTCGACGACCAGTTGCGCACCAACGTGCCCGGCATCTGGGCGCTCGGCGACTGCAACGGGCGCGGCGCGTTCACGCACACCGCGTACAACGACTACGAGATCGTCGCGGCCAACCTGCTCGACGACGACCCGCGCAGGGTGTCCGACCGCATCGCGGCCTACGCGATGTACATCGATCCGCCGCTCGGCCGCGCCGGCATGACGCTCGCGCAAGCGAAGCAGACGGGCCGCCGGCTGCTGGTCGGCACGCGCCCGATGACGCGCGTCGGCCGGGCGGTCGAGAAAGGCGAAAGCCAGGGCTTCATGAAGGTGATCGTCGACGCGGACAGCCACGCGATCCTCGGCGCGGCGATCCTCGGCGTGACCGGCGACGAAGTCGTGCACGGCATGCTCGACGTGATGACCGCCGGCGCGCCGTACACGACGATCAGCCGTGCGATGCATATCCACCCGACCGTGTCGGAGCTCGTGCCGACGCTGCTGCAGGATCTGCATCCGGTCGAATGACGCACGGCAGGCGGGCGGCCGCGCACCGCGCTGCGGCGGTATGCGAAGATGGCCGCTCGCCACGTCATCCGGAAATGCCATGGACCGCCTGCAAGCGATGCAGATCTACGTACAGATCGTCGAACGCGGCAACTTCACGCAGGCCGCCGACGCGCTGCAACTGCATCGGCCGGCCGTCACGAAAGCCGTGCAGCAGCTCGAACAGGAGCTCGGCGTCCGGCTGCTGAACCGCAGCACGCGCCGCGTCAGCGTGACGGCCGAGGGCGAGGCGTTCCATGCGCGCTGCGTGCAGCTGCTCGGCAGCATCGACGACGCGTTCGCGTCGTTCCCCAGGCAGCGCGCGGTGCCGAAGGGCCGGCTGCGGATCGACATCGCGCTCGCGCTCGCGAAGACGGTCGTGATCCCGGCGCTGCCCGACTTCCAGCAACGCTATCCGCAGATCGAACTCGTGCTCGGCACGAGCGACCAGCCGGCCGACCTAATCGGCGAAGGCATCGACTGCGCGGTGCGGGTCGGGACGCTGAAGGATTCGAGCATGGTGGCGCGCACCGTCGGCGCGGTGCAGATGGCCACGTGCGCGTCGCCGGCCTATATCGCACGCCATGGTTTGCCGCGCACGCTCGACGAGCTGCGTACGCATCGCGCGGTCAACTTCTTCACCGGCCGCAATCGCCGCGTGCTCGAGTGGACGTTCCGCCCGCACGGCGAAACCGTCGCGGTGAAACTCGCGAGCGGCGTGCTCACCGACAACTCGGAAGCGCTGCTGTCGTGCGGGCTCGCCGGCCTCGGCATCGTGCATGCGTTGCGGCCCGCGCTGCAGCCGAGCATCGATTCGGGTCGGTTGATCGAGCTGCTGCCCGGCGTGCCGGCCGTGCCGAAGCCGGTGTCGGTGCTGTACCCGAACCGCGCGCATCTGCCCGACAAGGTGCGCGCGTTCATCGACTGGCTGACCGAACTGTTCGCGCGACGCTATCCGGCATAACACGGGTTCGCGCCGATTGTTATTCGTCGAATAACAATCAATGATCGGGCCGCGCGTTTATCCGGCGCGTGCGCCCGCCTACGATGCTGCTTCATCGACACCCGTTCATCGAAGGAGCACTCCATGGCCCGCATCGTTCGTTTCCACCGCACCGGCGGCCCCGACGTACTGCAGATCGACACCGTCGACGTGCCCGCGCCGGGCCCCGACGACATCCAGCTACGCGTGAAGGCGATCGGCCTCAATCGCGCGGAAGTCATGTTCCGCCGAGGCGAATACACGTTCATGCCGCGTTTTCCGGCGTCGCTCGGCTACGAGGCGTCGGGCGTGGTCGCGGCGGTCGGCCGCAACGTGACGGCGTTCGCCGAAGGCGACGCGGTGAGCGTCGTGCCGGCCTTCTCGTTCGCCGACTACGGGATGTACGGCGAGGTGGTCAACGTGCCCGCGCATGCGGTGGTCAGGCATCCGGACAGCCTGTCGTTCGAGGAAGCGGCCGCGACGTGGATGATGTTCGTGACGGCCTACGGCGCGCTGATCGAACTCGGCGGGCTCCAGCGCGGCGATGCGGTGCTGATCGGCGCCGCGTCGAGCAGCGTCGGGCAGGCCGCGATCCAGATCGCGAACCAGATCGGCGCGGTGCCGATCGCGCTGACGCGCGGCGAATCGAAGCGTCGGGCGCTGCTCGATGCAGGCGCGAAGCACGTGATCGTCGTCAGCCCCGCCGACCTGCCGCAACAGGTGGCCGAAATCACCGGCGGCATCGGCGCGCGTCTCGTGTTCGACCCGGTCGGCGGCCCCGACGCGGCGAACCTGCTGCGTGCGCTGGCCACCGGCGGCACGTTCTTCCAGTACGGCGCGCTCGACACGCGCGACATCCCGGTGCCGGTGATGGACCTGCTCGCGCGCCACCTGACGCTGCGCGGCTACGAGCTGTTCGAGATCACCGGCAGCGCGCAACGGCTCGAACGCGCGAAGCGCTTCATCGTCGACGGGCTCGCGGCCGGCACGCTGAAGCCGCGAATCGATCGCACGTTCGCGTTCGACGACATCGTGGACGCGCACCGCTACATGGAAGCCGGCGCGCAGGTCGGCAAGATCGTCGTCACGGTCTGAGCCGCGCCCATGGCGAGCGGCGCGCGCCGCTCGTCAGCTTTCGAAATACCGCGGCCGGTCGATATCGGCCAGCAGCCGCGGCTGCGTCGGCGCCCAGCCGAGCGATGCCCGCGTGCGCTCGCTGGTTGCGGGCGCATCCATCCCCGCAAACATCGCGAACCAGCCGAAGTGCTCGCCGGCTTCCGCCGCCGACTTCGCGACGACCGGCACGTTCAGCCGGCGGCCGATCACCTCGGCGATCTCGCGGAACGGCACGCCCGTATCGTCGACCGCGTGATAGCGCGAACCGGCCGCGCCGCGTTCGATCGCGAGCCGGTACACGCGCGCCGCGTCGAGCCGGTGCACGGCCGGCCAGCGGTTCGCACCGTCGCCGATGAACGCCGATACGCCCTTCTCCCGCGCGAACGCGATCAGGCGCGGCACGAACGCGTGATCGCCGTCGCCATGCACGGACGGCGGCAGGCGGACGACCGACGCATGCACGCCGCGCGCTTCCAGCGCGACCGCGGTCGCTTCGGACGCACGCGGATAGCTCGCCGACACCGGCACGTGCGGATCGTCCTCCGTCGCCGCGCGGCCGGGCGCGACGAGCGCGAGGCCCGACGTGACGACCAGCGGCCGCGCCGAGCCGGCGAGCACCGCGCCGATCGTCTCGATCGCGCGGCGATCGAGTTCGCAGTTCTGCGCGAAACGCGAGAAGTCGTGATTGAATCCCGTGTGGATCACCGCATCGGCGGCCTCGGCGCCGCGCGTCAGGCTGTCGAGATCCTCCAGCGACCCGCGATGGACGTCGGCGCCGGCCGCGGCAACCGACGCCGCGGCCGCATCGGACCGCGCCAGCCCGAGCACCGAGTGCCCGGCCGCCACGAGTTCGGCCACGACGGCCGAGCCGACGAATCCCGATGCTCCCGTAACAAAGACACGCATGTTCAGCACCTCCGGATGAAATGGAGGCTTACTATGTGCCGATGGCCGCTCGCGGTGAAGCCGTGACGGTTTACCGGTAAACGAACTAACAGGATATGGCTGACGCCCCCGACAACCTGCTCGGCGCGTACCTGCGGGACCGCCGCGAGAAACTCGACCCGGCCGCGCTCGGGCTGCCGGCCACGCGCCGCCGCACGCCGGGCCTGCGGCGCGAGGAAGTCGCGCAGCGCGCGCATGTGAGCGCCGCGTGGTACACCTGGCTCGAACAGGGGCGCGGCGGCGCGCCGTCGGCCGACGTGCTCGACCGGCTCGCCCGCGCGCTGATGCTCAACGAGGCCGAGCGCGAGCACCTGTTCCTGCTCGGCGTCGGCCACCCGCCCGAAGTGCGCTATCACGCGCCGGCCAGCGTGACGCCGCGCCTGCAGCACGTGCTCGATTCGCTCGACGCGAGCCCGGCGATCATACGCACGGCGACCTGGGACGTCGCCGCGTGGAACGACGCAGCGGCCGCGACGCTGACCGACTACGCGACACTGCCGCCGGCCGCACGCAACATCCTGCGGCTGATCTTCGTCGACGCGCGCGTGCGCGCCGTGCAGCCGAACTGGGAGCGCATCGCGCGGTTCGCGGTCGGTGCGTTTCGTGCGGACGTCGCGCGCAGCGGCGCGACGCAGGCCGTGCAGGCGTTCGTCGACGAGATGCGCGCGACGAGCGCCGAATTCGACGCGATGTGGCGCGACCACGCAATCCATTCGCAGCACGAAGGCACGAAGGAGATCCGCCATCCGCAGGCCGGCCGGATCGCGTTCGAATATTCGGCGTTCACGGTCACCGGTCGCCCGGATCTGAGCCTCGTGATCTTCACGCCGGCGACGCAGGACGACCGCGCGCGGATCCGGGCGCTCGTCACGGCCCGCGAACGGGCACGCAGCACGGTGCAAGCGCCGGCCGTGTGACCGCGCACGGCTTTCCCGGAAGCTTGATTCCGCACGACACGGATCGACGGATCGCGAAGTAGTATGTGCCGTTCGATATCGACCACTGACGAACGCGCGCGGAAAACGCAAAGGGGCGTCGCGCGCGGATGCGCGACGCCCCTGATTCATTCACGGAAAAGTACCGACTATGCCGCGCGCTGCAGCAGATCCGTAGCGAAAGACTTCGCATGCGCGACGGCTTCCTGCGCGTCGCCGAATACGCCGAGCTGATCCCAGTGCTCTTCGGCCGCGTAGGTGCCTTTCACGGCGAGCGCCCGCTGGACGCTCAATTGCGCCGCGTACCGGCCATCGTCCAGCGGCCGGGCCTTCGCGACGACCTTGTGCGGCGGGCTGGCCCGCTCCGGCTGAACCAGCTCGACAGGGCCGCTGGCCGTGCCGATATTCATCAACTCGTTCCTGGCGTTGCAGTCGGGGCAGTAGAAGCACCAGCCCGCGTCCTCCTGATGGTGCCTGACCTGCCCGCGAGCCAGCACGGCACGACATTCGACGTTTTCGCAGATGAACGGCATCGCAGTCTCCGGAGTTGTTTGTCGGAAATCCTAGCATGTCCGCGGGCGGTCAACCATCGGCATCCGCATGATTGCCGCGCCGGGGTTTCGGCGGGTTACGGAGGCCCGGCCGCGGGAGCGTCGCCGCCTTCCGCTGCACTGCAAAATCGGCGCATTTCCCGGATCGGGAAGTAGCAGGCGCGACCGCGCGCCGGATCGTGCCCCACGCATTCTCGGAGAATCGTGCAAGAAATGCGGACTTGCGGAATAACGGTCACGCATGCTTCCGCGCGATGCTGTCGGTTCTTCATCTCCCACCGAGGAACGGACATGACCCGCCACGACATCGAACAGAAAGTAATCCTGATCACCGGCGCGAGCAGCGGCATCGGCGAAGCCACCGCCCGCTATCTGGGCGCGCGCGGTGCGCGCCTGATGCTCGGTGCGCGCCGCACCGAACGCCTTGCCGCGCTCGCCGACGACATTCGCGCCAATGGCGGCACCGCGGCCTGGCGCGCGCTCGACGTCACGCAGCGCGACGACAGCGTCGCCTTCGTCGACGCCGCGCTCGCCGAGTACGGGCAGATCGACGTCATCGTCAACAACGCGGGCGTCATGCCGCTGTCTCCGATGGCGTCGCTGAAGGTCGACGAGTGGGACCGCATGGTCGACGTGAACATCAAGGGTGTGCTGTACGGCATCGCGGCCGCCCTGCCGGTGATGAATCGGCAGGGCTTCGGCCAGATCGTCAACGTGTCGTCGATCGGCGGATTGCGGGTATCGCCGACGGCCGCCGTCTATTGCGCGACGAAATACGCGGTACGCGCGATCTCCGAAGGCTTGCGGCAGGAGAACGACAAGCTGCGCGTCACGTGCATCTGCCCGGGTGTCGTCACGTCCGAGCTGGCCGACACGATTACCGACCCGGTCGCCGCCGAAGCGATGACGCGATACCGCAGCATCGCGCTCGAACCCGACGCGATCGCGGCGGCCATCGCGTATGCGATCGCGCAGCCAGCCGATGTCGACGTGAACGAGATCGTCGTGCGTCCGACCGCGACGGTCGCGGGCTAGCGGACGACGCGTCTGCTCGAGGTCGCCCGGGATAAACTGTCGGCCCGACACCGAACCTGGAGATGCTCGATGTTGATCCGCGTTGCGACACTGGCCGATGCCGTCCCGCTCGCCGAATTGAAGCGCGATACGTTTCGCGAGACCTTTCTGCAGGACGGGTTCGGCATCGACTACCCGCCAGACGATCTGGCCGAGTACGAAGCCCGGACGTACTCGGTTGCGGCGATCGCCGAGCAGCTCGGCGACCCGCAGTGCCGGACGTGGGTCGCGGAAGGCGACGACGGCTCGCTGGTCGGATACGCGCATGCCGGGCCGTGCAAGCTTCCCCACCCGGACGTGGCGGACGGTGCGGGCGAGATCCATCAAATCTATCTGCGCCGCAGCACGCAGGGAACCGGCGCCGGACGGGCGTTGTTCGACGCCGCGCTCCAGTATCTCGCCGCGACGCGCCCCGGCCCGGTATGGCTGGGCGTGTGGTCGGGCAACGCGAAGGCCATCGCGTTCTACGAAAAGGCAGGCTTCAAGCGTGTCGGCACGTACGATTTCAAGGTCGGCGAATCGACCGATCTCGAGTTCATCTATCGTCGCTGACCGGCGCTTCCTGTCGGCATCGCGTGAACGCGGTGCAAACCGATACAGTCGATCGACGACGGCGTAAGCGACGCCCTGCCGTCGTTTCGAGCCAAATGGCACGATTCGAGGGTTCCCCGTAAAATCCGCCACTCCGGCGCCATCGACTCATTGCTTCGTCATGCATCGAATTGGATTCTTCGTTTGCCGCGGCTACGACGCGCTCGATCTCGGCGGGCCGCTGTCGGCCTTCAATCAGGTGGCCACGGCCGCCGGCTACACGCCCTACGATCTCCACGTCGTCTCGCCCTCCGGCGGCCCGATTCCCGGCAATACCGGCCTTTCGATCGACACGAAACCGATCGGCAGGCGCGCGTTCGACACCGTCGTGTTCGTCGGCGGCGATATCGCCCCGATGCAGACACCGGAAAATATCGCCGCCGCCAGCAAGCTGGCCGCCAACGCGTCGCGGGTGGCCAGCGTGTGCACGGGCGCATTTCTGCTGGCGGAAACCGGTTCGCTGGACGGCTTGAGAGCGGCGACGCACTGGCGCTACGCCGCGCAATTGCAGGCACGCTTCCCGCGCACGCGGGTGGACGGCGACAGTATCTACGTCGTCGATGGTCATGTCTGGACGTCGGCGGGCATCGCGTCCGGCATCGACCTCGCGCTCGGCATGATCGAACGGGATATGAGCACGGAGATCGCGCGCGAGGTCTCGCGGCTGCTGGTCGTTCCGTATCGGCGGCCCGGCGGGCAGTCGCAATTCTCCGCGATGTCGCGAATGGAGCCGGAATCGGATCGCATCCGCATCGCGCTGAATTTCGCCCGGGAACATCTGGCCGAAGCGTTGCCGGTCGAACGGCTCGCCGATGCCGCCAGCTTGAGTGTGCGACAGTTCGGGCGTGCGTTTCGCCGGGAAACCGGCGAAACGCCGGCGAGGGCCGTCGAGCGTTTGCGCGTCGAAGCAGCGAGGCTGCGCCTTCAGGGCGGCAGCGAACCGATCGAACAGATTGCGCTGGCGGTGGGATTCACCGATCCGGAACGGATGCGCCGAGCGTTCGTCAAGCTGCTTGGACACCCGCCGCAAGCGGTTCGTCGCGAGAGCAGGTCGAACGCAGCGCGCTGATCGGTCGCCTGCCGATCGGCGCGCTGCATGGCCCACTTCCCGCTAACCGGCTATGGGCGCGCGAGCACGTAGCGCGCCAATTCGCCGGCCGTCAGCGATAGTCAATCCTTGACCGGCGGGTAAGCGTTCCACATGTCGCGATGCAGCTTCCACGTGCCGCCCTGCTTCAGGAAGACGAGCGTCTGCTTGGCGCGGATCTTGAGCTTTCCCTCACCGTCTCGAACCTCCACGTCCGATACCTCCGTCACGACCCGGTCGTCACCGTAGAACTCGTCGTTGCTGAACGATACGGTGCCGGGTTTCGATCCGGCATACCCGTTGGTGAAGTACTCGGCGATCGCGCGGCGGCCCGTGACTTTGTCGCCTCCCGGCGGCAAGAGCGTACCGTCGTCGGTATAGAGGCGGCTTATCGCGTCGTAGTCCCCTCGCGCAAAGGCATCCGCCCAGCGCGTGTTCTCGGCCTTGATGGCCGCTTCGGGCGGGCGTTGCGCGCCACCGGCGATAGCCGGCGCCGTGAATGCAAAGAAGGACATGCACGCTGCAAACGCAGCAGTACGAAAATGAATCTGTCGCATCGAGTGAGTTCCGAATCGGGTTTGAATTGAAGAGGCGATGATCCGCACGCGTGGCCCGCAAGCGCGTCAACGAACGCCGGGAACGCGTGCGAGTCCCTTCGATGCGCCGGGCAGCTTCTTGTCGACCATCGCGACGAGTTCGGGCCGCGCATCTTTCGGATGACCGGAGTGGAACGGCGGATCGGGATCGTATTCGACGACGAGTTGCGTGTATTCGGCCGCCTGCCGGCCGCGCAGCTTCGCCGCCACGCGCAGCGCGAAATCGATGCCCGCCGTCACGCCGCCGCCGCTCATGAAGCGGCCGTCGTCGTCCTCGACGAAGCGATCGGGAACGGGAATCGCGCCATACTCGGACAGCTTGTTGAGGAAGGCCCAGTGGCAGGCGCTGCGCTTGCCGTCGAGCACGCCCGTCGCGGCGAGCACGAGCGAGCCGTTGCACACCGACGTCACGTGTCTAGCGCTTTCCGCCAGGCGCCGGATCTGCGCCTGATACGCCGGCCGCATCGGCGCCGACAAATTGGACCCGCCGGGCACGAGAATCATGTCGGTCTTGTCGATGTCGGCCAGCCGTTCGGTCTTGCCGTACACGACGCCGAATTCGAGCGTCACGTCGCCGCCATCGAGGCTCGCATAGCGCACGTTCGTATTCGGCAGCCGATGGAAGATCTCGCTGGGGCCCGCGAAGTCGAGCAGCGTGCCGCCGTCATAATTGACGATCAGGATATCGAACGGCTCGTTCGGCGCGAGCAGCCCTGCGCTGCCCGTCTGCGCCAGCGCAGGCGTGGCGTGCCCGAGCAACGCGCCGCCGCCCAGCGCGGCGCCGAGGGTGGCGGCGCTGCCGAACTTCAGGACATCGCGGCGCGAACGGCCTGCCCGCGTGAGTTGCCTGGCAGAGGCATGGTTATCGCTACTGTCGGTCAAGATGATTGCTCCTTGCACTTCGGCCCATCGGCGAGCGCAACCTCGCCGGGCCGGATGAAATAACCGCCACGGCGAACGGCGCGGCGAACGTGAAATCGGGATGGGGATGAGCCGGGATGGCGTGCCGGGCCCGGGAAGCGCGAAGCGCAAACTCAAAGCTGCGACGCGCCGCCATCGACGACCAGCTCCGTGCCGACGACGTACGACGATTCGTCGCTGGCGAGATAGAGCGCCGCGTATGCGATATCGTCGGCCTTGCCCATGCGGCCCGCCGGATTCGCTTCCGCGAATTCGGTCTTGCGGTCGCGCACCCATTCGTCAGGCTTGCCCCACTTCGAGAGCAGCGGCGTATCGATCGGGCCGGGCGCGATTGCGTTGAAACGGATTTTCCGGTCGAGAAATTCGTACGACCAACTGCGAGCCAACGATCGCACGGCGGCCTTCGCCGCCGCGGTCAGCGAGATGCCGTGCTTGCCGGTCTGCGCGACGAACGAGGTATTGAGGATCACCGACGAACCTTCGCGCAGGTACGGCAGCGCTGCTCGAAGCGTGTACACCACGCCCTTGACGTTGACGTCCATGATGTCGTCATAGAGCGTGTCGTCGATGTCGTCGACTGCGGACGGGAAGGCCCAGCCGGCATTGGCGAACACGGCATCGAGACCGCCGAACGTCTCGTTGGCCTCGGCAGCAATCGCGCGCATGTCGTCGAGCGACCGCACGTCGCCCTTGAGCACGACCGCATGCTTGCCGAGCTCCGCCTTCACGCGTTCGAATACGGTCTCGTCGCGCCCCGTCACCGCGACGCGCGCACCTTCCGCAATGAACAGCTTCGCGGTGGCGAGACCGATGCCGCTGGTGCCACCGGTGATCAACACCGACTTGTTCTCGAGCCTCATCTTCCGTTCCTTTTCATGTCCGCGATCGATCGGGCCGAATACGCGACGCGCGATGGCGTTTGCAGGCTGGTTCCGGCTTGATCGTCCACGTGAAGTATGGAACGGGAGGTCAATGGCGCAAAGGTCGTATAACCCTCAAAAAACGCCATTCGGTGCGAACGGGCGCGACACACCGGACGACATCGTTCGCGGTACGTCGATGGCGGCACGCGGCACGGCATGCGCGTTCGAGCGGACTACGCGGACGCCCGCAGCGCGCGCTGCCCTGCCGCGAATGCAGCGCCCGCGAATAGCGTCAGCGCGGAATACACGAGCCCGCGTGCGAGCCCCGCACTGTCCGACACCCAACCGATCGCGACCGGCCCCGCGATCTGCCCGAACGCGAAGACCGTCGTGAATGCGCTGATGCCCTTCGCCCAGCCGTCGGGCGGCAGGTTGTGCCGCACGAAGGCCGTCGTGGAGGCAACCGCCGACAGGAACGTCGCGCCGAACAGCAAGCCCGACGCGAACGCGGCCGCCGGATGCACGAACAGCGCGGGCATCAGCGTCGCGACGCCGAGCAGCGCGTTGAGCACGGCGAGTGCCTGGCCGCCGCGCATCCGGTCGAGCAGCCCCGACCACAGCCGCGCCGACACGACGGTCGCGACGCCGAGCATCACGTAGAAGGCGGCAACGACCGTGCCGCTCATCCCCGCACCACGCAGCAGCGCGACGATGAACGTCATGTAGCCGATATAGCCGACGCCGAACAGGCCGTAGCCGGCCAGCGCGAGTGCGAAGCGGGCGGGGCTCGCGGTCGCTGCCGGTTTCGCGCCGTCGCCCTGCCTGCCCGGCGCCGCATGTCCGTGCTCGATGCGGCGCGCGGCCGACACGGCCACCGCCGAGAACAGCACGCACGCGACCGCGAGTGCGAACCACGCCGGCTGCCAGCCGTGTACACGGTGCGCGAGCGTCGCCGGCACGAGCAGCGACGACGCGACGATGCCCCATCCGGTGCCGCCGTAATAGAGGCCGAGCAGCAGCCCTGCGTCGCGCGGCGCTGCGGATGCGAGCCGCGCGGCCAGCACGCCGCCGCTGATGAAGATCGACGCGCTGCCGATACCCGTCGCCAGCCGCTGCGCGAGCAGCGCGTGCATGTCCGACGTGAGCCCGCCCGCGGCCATCAGCACGGCGGTCAACACACAGCCGGCCGCGAGCAGCGTGCCCGCGCGCCAGCGGCGCGACAGCAGCGGAAAGGCAAGCGCACCGATCAGGTAGCCGGCCGCGTTCGCCGTGTTCAGCGCGCCGGCCTGCGCGAACGTCCAGCCGAGATCGGCCTTCATCGGCGGCAGCAGCAGCGCATACGAAAAGCGCGCGAGGCCGAGCGCGATCGCGCTGCCGAGCGACAGACGGATTGCGAGCCGCCACGCGGCCATGCGGCCGGGATCGGTTGCGCCGGCGTCCGGCCGCGAGCGGCCGGCACGCTCCGGTTGCGGCACTGCGCGCATCGGGAGTGTCTCCATCGTTGTTCGATTCCGGGGCTTTCGCCGCCGTCGGTCGATCATACTTGAGCCGCCGTGAAACCGGCATGCGCTGCCGGCAAAAACCCGCCAGCCGACGCTGGCACGCACTACCGCCCGAGTCCGGCCACGAATGCCTCGAACAGCGCGCGCCCTTCGGGCCACCCGCCCAACCCCGAGGCCGCGTTCAGATGGCCGCGTGCGCCAAGCAGAAGCGGCGTCGCGCCCCGTTCCGCGACCCATTCCAGCGCGCGCCCCGACGGATCGTACGGATCGTCCGTGCTCGCGATCGCCAGCACCGGCATGCGCCCGAACCGACCGCTCGGCAGGTTCGCGAACGCGGCGGCGGCAACCGGAAAGCGCGGCCCTGCCGGATCGGGCACGGCCACGAGAAACGCGCCGCGCACCGGGCGCGCCGAAACCGCATGCCAATACGCGAACAACAAGCAGCCCAGCGAATGACCAATCACGAGCGGGGGCGCCGCCGCGCTCGCCACGGCCGCGTCCAGCGCCGCTGTCCAGTCGGTCAGGTCGGGCGCATCCCACGAAGCCGGCGCGATACGCGCGGCGCCGGGAAACATCGTCTCCCAATGACTCTGCCAATGATCCGGTCCCGAATTCCCGATACCCGGCACGATCACGATCGCCTGATCCATCACGCCCTCCGTCAACGAAAAGCCAGAGTGTGACCACGCGCCGGCCGGCACGGAATGGCAAGTCATCGGTTATTGAGACAAAATGCCGATGAATCAACGGTACCGGAGGACCGTCATGCCGGATGAAGTACTGGATCGCCTGGATCTGGCGATCCTCGAAGCACTGCAGGAGAACGCGCGAACGCCGTTATCGGAGGTGGGCAGGCGCATCGGGCTGTCGCAGCCCGCGACCTCGGAGCGCGTCAAGCGGCTGGAAGAACGCGGCATCATCGCCGGCTACGGCGCACGGATCGATCCGGCGGCGCTGGGGTTGGGCATGATGGCCATCATCCGGCTCAAAACGACTCACGAGCACATCAAACCGGCGCTGCGCACGTTCGCCGAGATGCCGCATGTCATCGAAGTCCACCGCATGACCGGCGACGACTGCTTTCTGCTGAAGGTGCTGGTGCCGACACCGGGCCAGCTCGAAACCCTCATCGACGCGATTGCCCGCTTCGGCGCGGTCACGACTTCGCTGGTGCTGCGCTCCGAACCGACCAAAGCGATCGGAAAGGCGTTGCTGGGATGACGTGCGGATCGGCTGCGTGACACATGAATCGGCGGACCGGTTCGAGCGCCAGGCGATCGCGCACGCGGTCTTCGCGAATGACATAAAGCGCAGCAATCCGGGCAATTGAATTCAAATTAAAAATAACCGAATTGATTTCGTCGATCCGGATTTCTTCAAATAAAAAATGATGCGCGATCTGTCGCTCGTTTTATCCGGTTTTTCCAATATTTGAACCGCAAATGACTCATGTTTAGCACGTCACGGCTAAAAACATTGCAACGCATTGCATTCGAAAAATCATCAGACTAATATCGACGCCACTCGTCCGGCATTCACGAAATCCCGAACGAGGAGCGGCAATATTTTTTGCCGCGCTTTCATGTTGAATCACTCATGTTCACCACAGGAGAATTGACATGCAGGAAACTCAGCAGATCGAATTGCTTGACTGGATGCAGGAAGACACGCACCCCGAGGCCGTCGACATGATGGTCGAGGACGCCGTGGTGCCGTTCGGCACCGCGCTCTGGCCGGTCTGAGCGGGCCACCCGTTCTCGCGGAAGGGCCGCGGCCCTTCCGCCGCTTCCGGAGATACGCATGCTGAACCTGCACCGCGCGCTCGGCTTTCACCCGGCGCTGCGCGACAAGCTGGCACGCGGCGAATCGGGAAAACTGCTGGTCGGCTACGACACCCGCAATCGCGACGTCGCGTTGCGCGCCTTTTCCGCCCTGCCCGACTCACTCGCCGCGATCACCCTCTGCCTCGAAAGCACCCCGCCCGCCGACATCGCCGCCGCGCTCGTCGACGCCGACCTGTTCGTGCTGCTGTACGACTCGTCGTGCCTGCCGACGCCGTCGCCGAGCGGGCCGCCGTTCCTCGCCGCGATCCGCCCTGCGATCGTCGAGCACTGGAACAAGTCGGTTTTGTTCAAGGATTACGGCCCGCATCTCGACGAGGCGTTCGCCGAATCGCTCGACGACATCGCCGCACGCAACGGCCGGCTGATCGAGGCCGCCGCGCGCGCGTCGCAGATCCGCTTCGTCGACGAAGCCGGCAACGCACTGAAGGGCTCGCTCGCGCCCGACCAGAAATGGACGAGCGTGGACGGCATGGGCAACCTCGACGTCGTGCCCGGCGAGATCGCGACGCACGTGACCGACCTCAACGGCTCGGTCGTGTTCAGCGGCACGTTTCTCGGCACCGTGCCGTTCGCGATCAAGTACAAGGTGGCCGAGCGGCTCGCCACGCTGCATGTCGAACACAGCATGATCGTCGATTTCGACACCGACGATGCGGGCTTCCGGCGCGATTTCTCGACCTATCTCGATCGGCACGCGAATCACCGGCGGATCGAGGAATTCGGCATCGGCACGAACCTCGGCATACGCGGCCTGTACGGCCGCAACGCGGGGTTCGAGGAACGCCACCCGGGGCTGCATCTGGGGCTTGGCGGCGGCGAAAACGGCAGCCACCATCTCGACCTGATCTTCGCGCGCGGCACGCTCGCGTTCGACGAACGGATCGTGTTCGACGGCGCGTTCGCCGTCTGACGCAGCGGCGGATTGCTCAGGCTTCGGCGGCCACCGCGTCGCCGAGCCACTTGAACATCACGAAGCAGTCGACGAAGCCGAGCCGCGCGTGACGATATGCGCGCGGCAGCCGGCCGACGATCTCGAATCCCAGCTTCTGCCACAGCGCGACCGCGACCTCGTTCGTCGCAACCACCGAATTGAACTGCATCGCGAGAAAACCACGCTCGCGCGCCACCTGCTGCGAGTGCTCGCACATCAGGCGCGCGACGCCGCGTCCGCGCGCGGCCTCGCTCACCATGTAGCCGCAGTTGCTCACGTGCTTGCCGGGGCCGGCCGCGTTCGCCTTCAGGTAATACGAGCCGAGCACCACGCCGTCCTCCTCGGCGATCCACGTGCAGAGCGACGCGTCGAGCCACAATGCGCGTGCCGCTTCCGGTGTCGGGTCGGGATCGAATGCGTAGGTTTCCTGAGCAGCGACGATGGCGCGGTAGGTCGGCCAGAAACGCGCGAAATCGTCGTCGGTCATCGGGCGGATCGTGATCATGCGGGGGCTCTCTTGAAGGTGATGTCGACAGGCAAGTCAGGCAAACGAGCGATCGTACCGCGATTCATCGCGGGTCGCGTGCTCTCAGCGCCGCGCCGCACCGCGATACGCGCCCGGCGGCACGCCGTGTCAGCGCGTGGACGCCTGCGAAAAGCTGGACGGATCGCCGAAGCCGAGCCGCTCGGCCGCGGCGCGCGCCCCTTCATCGCACCATCGATACCGGCCGTTTGGCCGAATCGTCACGCGCCACACCGGATGAAAAAATGATCGTCGGCCGGGAAGCGAGCGCCATGCCCTGACATCCCGAGCCATGGAGACGCCGCATGCGCGTCGGCCACCCAGCCATTGCGATGCGACGTCTCGCTCCATTTACTTATTTGTAGTTTATAAGTTACAATGCCTTCCAGGTTCGAACTGCTTCGCTATCAGCGCGACGACGGTCGCGAGCCTTTCACCGAATGGCTGAACGCCGTGCGTGACAAGCTCGCGCAGGCACGAATCCGCGAACGCCTGCGCCGTGTGCAGGCCGGCAATTTCGGCGGCTGCGAGCCGGTCGGCGAAGCCGTGATCGAACTGCGCGTCCATGTCGGCGCCGGCTACCGCGGGTATTTCGGTCGGCACGGCAGCGCCTTGGTGTTGCTGCTGTCCGGCGGCGACAAGGCCTGTCAGTCCGACGACATCAGGCGCGCCAAGGAACACTGGTCGAACTGGAAACGGAGGCAAACATGAACAAGCTCAAAGGCGCGGTATCGCACCACGACGCGGAAGTCGCCGAACTCGGCGCCGATCGCGAGCTCGCGGTCGCCTATCTGCGCGTCGCGATGGAATCGCTCGACGATCCGGAGAACCGCGCGGCCGGGCTGCTCGCGCTGCGCACGGTCGCGGAAGCGTACGGCGGGCTCGGCGCCGTCGCGGCCGAGGCCGGCATCAGCCGCGAATCGCTGTATCGCACGCTGTCCCCGAGCGGCAACCCGACGCTGAAAACCCTGCTCGCGGTGCTCAAGACCGTCGGCCTGCGCCTGTCCGTCGTTCCCGCGCAGCCGTCGCACGCTTGAGGGCCGCACGTCACGCCCTGCCCATTCACGGCTTCACCATCCAGACCAGCAATATCTCGTCCGGCACGGCCGTCGTCCCCGCCGGCGGATGCTCGATCCTCGGCTCGACCGCCAACGCGTGCGCAATCGCCGCCGCATCGTCGATCGTCGTCGTGTGCACGAGCGTCATCAGCCGCGCCGGCCGGCGCAGCGTTTCGCGATACAGCGCGCCGTACCACAGCGGCCGCATGCCGAGCGCATCCTGCAACACGTACGGATAACGCCACAACCGCAGCACGAAGCGGCTTTCCGGGTGGGCCGGATCGACGCGGACGAACACGCGCCGCGTGCTTTCGCCATGGGTATAGCGCGGCAGTACGGGCAGCGTGTCGACGGGCGCCTGCGGCGCCAGCCAGCGCAGTGCGGTGGCCGGCGACCACGGCGTCGCGCGCTGCCAGCCGGCCTGCGCGAGATGACGGACGAGCGTGTCCGACGTCGCGCTCCATTGCAGCGGCAGATATTCCTCGCGGTCGCCGCCGATCTCGGTGCGCCGCGTCGGCACGCGCTGCCACCCGCCGTGCAGCCACTGGTCGACGGTCATCGCGACCACATCGCCGACATGCGGACGCGCCGCGCGATCGCGCTGCCATTGCGCGGGCACCGTCCATACGCCGGCCGTCGCGAGCACGACGACGACTGCGACGAGCGCACCTCGCGGCTGCACGTGCTCGCGCACGCGCCAGTACGCATGGGCGCCGGCGAGCAACGCGAACCACGCGAGCCCGAGGCTCCAGCCACCCAGCAGGCCCGACAGCCAGGTATCGCCGACATACAGCCGCGCGAAGCCGCCGAGCACGATCCACAGCACGACCGCCGTCACGACCGGAATGCGCCACAGCGCGGGCCGGTCGCGCGCGATCAGCCAGCCGAGGCCGCTGCTCGCGAGGATCGCGAAGGCGGCGTCGGCATCGGGCAGCGGCACGTGCAGCGCACCGGGCGGCAGGCTCGCGGGCGTCGCGCCGGGCACGCCCGCGCCGAACACCGGCACGAGCACGACGGCGACGCCGACCGTCGCGAGCCACCACGCGGCCGTCAGCCAGCAGCGATGGATCATCAGCCAGACGAGCAACGCGGCCGCGACGATCAGCCCCGTGTCGTGCCCATGCAGGATGGCGAGCGCACTCATCGCGGCGTCCGCGGGCGGCGTGCGCAGGTTCTGCAGGAACGCATACAGCGCGATGTCCGCATGCATCAGCGGATCGTTCGCGACGACGTCCTGCACGATCCCCGCGAACAACCACACGCAGCCGATGAACAACAGCGCGAGCACGGGCACCGCGCCCGGCAATCCGCGCAGGTACGCGATGCCGTCGTGCAGCCGCGCGCCGAACCGCGGCCAGCGGCGCGCGCATGCATGCACGGCGTCGGCGAGCGCGCGGCACAACAACGGCCATCCGCGCCGCAGCGCGACGCGCACGCCGATCCACACGAGCGCGACCAGCGCGGCCACGACCAGCAGGATCGCGGCGACCCGCACGCTGATCGCCGCGGCGAGCGCGGCCGACGCGCCGAACAGGATGCCGGGTGCGATGTGGACAGGCGCCCACACGAGCGCAGAGATCACGTTGACCGGATAGAACGACCGGCGCGGCAGCGTCGCGCAGCCGACGACGACCGGCACGACCGCACGCACCGGCGCGAGAAAGCGCGCGAGCACGATGCTCTTCGTCCCGTGACGCAGCACGAACTCCTCGCCGCGCGCGTAGGCGCTCGCGTAGCCGAAGCGCGCCCACGCGTTGCGGATCATCCCGCGGTAACGTCGCCCGAGTTCGTAGCTGATCCCGTCGCCGATCACCGCGCCGACGGCCGCGACGCCGATCGTCGCCCATGCGTCGAGCGCGCCCGCGCCGATCAACGCACCGGCCGCGAACATCACGGCGCCGGCCGGCACGATCGTGCCGATCAGCGCGATCGCCTCGGCACAGGCAGCCACGAACACGATCGCCAGCACGAGCAGCGGATGCGCGCCGATCGCGCCGATCCACGCGTGGATCGTGTCGCTCATCGCACACTCCCGGACGGGGCGGCCCGGTGCGCGAACGGCGGGCCGGCAGGGGGATTGGAGACGTTCATCGCGACATGCGCACGCTCGCGCCGGTGGCGGGGTCAGGGATCAATCGAACTCGTGTTGCCGCGCGTCGGCCTCGAGCGGTGCGTCGTGGTAGCCGACCGTCGCGATCTCGTGCAGATAGCGCGCAAGAAACGCGCCGATCGAGCCGGCGGCCTCGTATTGATGCACGTGCCGGAATTCGTGCGTCAGCAGGCGGCGCGTGTCGTGCCCGCGCAGCACGTACACCGCGTGACCGAGCGTGAGGCCGATCGTCCCGGGCGACAGCAGCCCCGTGTCGCGGGCGATCGCAGCGAGCGTCGGCGTGTCGGGAAACGGCATGCGATCGACCGCCACCACGCGGATCCGGTCCGGTTGCACGACGCCCACCGTGCGCGCGTCGTCAGCTTGGGCCGGCGTCAGCGGCGCACCCAGCGCGAGCCCGCGCGCCGCCTCCGCTTCGGCCCATGCGACGGCGGCGGGCAGTGCGGACGGCAGGATATCGGCAAGGTCGATCATTGCAGGGGCTCCTCGGTTCGCGCGGGTGGCATCGGGCACCAGTTTAGTCCCGAATCGGAACGGGTCGCGGGACGGCTCCCGTGATGCCGCGCCGGCCGCGATCTGGTACAGCGATCACCACGGAATACCCTGTTCGGATACGCGTCGCACCGTACCCTTTCCCGGGGATTTCGCGAACGCGTACCGTTTTCGGGTTCGGAGGCACATATTGGTCAGAAGAACGGCCGCGGCGACAACCGGACGGCAACGCGCGTCATCCCGAAGAGGGTCGCTGGAAGATGATCAAGGTAATTCTGGCTGACGATCACGTGGTCATGCGGGACGGACTGCGTCACATCCAGAAAAGCGCGCAGTTGAACGATGCGAACGAACGGCTCGAACAGCGCGCTGCCGCGTGCACTGCGCAACTGAGCGCGTCGAACCGCGACCTGCGGCGCGAAGTCGAGGAGCGCGTGCGCGCGGAACGGGCGCTGCAGGCGTCGCGCGACGAGCTGCGCGGGATCGCCGCGATCAGCGCCAGCGCGCGCGAAGCCGAGCAGCGCCGCATCGCGCGCGAACTGCACGACGAACTGGCGCAGACGCTCGCGACGCTGAAGAACGATCTCGAATGGCTGATCGACCCGGCCCCCATCAAGCCTGCGCCGCCACCATCCCGCGCTCCGACCGCGTCCACGCGACCAGCGCGCCGATGCCGAGCAGTGCGAGGCACACGATCGGCACGATCATCGGCCCGAACGCGGTGCCCGTCATCTTGCCCGCGAACGGCATCAGGTTCTGGCTGAAGAAGCCGCCGAGGTTGCCGATCGAGTTGATCGCCGCGACGCTCGCAGCCGCCCGCGCACCGGTGAAATAGCGCGGCGGCATCGACCAGAAGCACGGGTACAACAGCGGAATGCACGCGCCGCCGAGCACGAGCGCGATGAAGCGCAGCGGCGTCGACGGCAGCACGAGGCTCAACAGGAAGCCGAGCGCGCCCAGCGCCGCGACGATCGCGATCGTACGCAGGATGCTCTTCGCGCGACGCAGCTTCGCCGGCAGCCACAGCAGCAGCAACACCGCGAGCGCCCACGGCAGCATGCTCAGGAACCCGTTCGTCGTGCTCGACACGCCGAACGATTTCACGAGCGTCGGCAGCCAGTACGTGACGCCGTACAGCGACGTCGACATCAGCATGTAGGTCGCCGCGAACAGCATCACGCGCGGATCGAGCAGCGCCTTCCACGGCTGACCGTGCTCGGCCTGTGCCGGCTTCTCGCGCTCCAGCGCGGCCGCGACGATCTGCTTCTCGCGCTCGTCGAGGAACGGCGCTTCGCGGAACGACGCGGGCAGCACGCGAAACACGACGATCGCGACGATCACCGCCGGAATGCCCGTCGCGACGAACACCCACTGCCAGCCCGCCAGCCCCCACACGCCGTTCAGGCTCAGCAGCGCGCCGCCGACCAGCGAGCCGAGCATGTTCGCGAGCGCGCTGCCGAGCGTGAAGATGCCGAGCACCTTCGCGCGGTAGCTCTGCGGGAACCACAGCGTCAGGTAATAGATCACGCCCGGATAGAAGCCGGCCTCGGCGATGCCGAGCAGGAAGCGCAGCGAGCAGAACACGGGCATCGACGTCGTGAAGCCCATCAGCACCGTGATGAGCCCCCACGTCAGCATGATCCGCGCGAGCCACACGCGTGCGCCGTAGCGATGCAGCGCGAGCGTGCTCGGTACCTCGAACAGCAGGTAGCCGATGAAGAACAGCGACGACGCGAGCCCGAACGCGGCTTCCGTCATGCCGAGGCTGTGCACCATCTGCAGTTTCGCGAACCCGACGTTCTGCCGGTCGATGAACGCGATCAGGAACATCACGACGAGGATAGGCATCAGGCGCCGCGCCATCTTCGACATGATGCGCCGTTCTTCGGCGGACGCGGGGTCCAGGGTATCGGTAGCGTTCACTTCAGGCTCCTTGCGTGAATCGGTTGCGTATCGGTTGTATATCGGTTGAAACGGCGTCGCGCGCGACGAACGCGCCGGCGTCGGGTGGTTCGATGCATGGCATCGGATCGCGGCAAACGCGGCTCAACCCGACCGGTAGTCGTCGAGCATCGGCGCGAACATCTCGTGCCACGCGCGCGGCTTCGCCTTGATCGTACCGGCCAGGTACAGGAATTCGACGTAGTCCATCAGCTGGTTCGGCAGCACCGAGAAACGCGTATCGGGCGCGGCGAGCATTCGCATCACGTCGTCGTGCGACACGCCGACGCCCGACGACGCCGCGTAGAGCGCGGCCGCCGCGCGCGGGTCCTGCGCGATCAGGCGGTTCGCTTCGTCGAGCGCGCCGAGAAACGCGACGGCCAGCGCAGGCTGCGCATCGACGAGCCGCTTCGGCGCGAACACGACGTCGAGCGTCAGCGGGCCGAGCACGTCGACCGAACTCACGACGCGATGAATGCCCGGCTGCCGCAATTCGAGCGTCGAGAACGGCGGCGACGTGAAATGCGCGGTCACGCCGTTCTCGCGGCGGATCAGCGCCTGCATCGCCTGCGGATGCGGCAGGTTCACGGTGATCGAATCGAGCTGCGCGAAATGCCTGGCGCCAAGCTGCCGGCTCGCGACCATCTGCAGCACGACCGCCGACAGCGACGTGCGGATGCCCGGCACCGCGATCCGGTCCGACGGCGTGAAGTCGCGAAGCGACACGAGGCCCGGCCGGTTCGCGTTCAGCGACAGCGACGTAGTCGACAGCCCGCTGATGCCAATCACCTCGACGTTCGGAATGCCGCGCGCCCGCGCCCACAGTTCGATGAACCCCGGCGCGCCGGCGCCCGCGAAATCGAGCGTGCCGGCCATCATCGCGTCGTTGACGGAATTGCCGCCGTCGAGCAGCACCCATTCGACCGCGACGTCGCGCACGCCGTGGCGCGCCGCATGCCGCTCGAACAGCCGCTGCTTTTCCATCACGAGCAGCGGCAGGTACAGCACGCCATAGCCTTTCGAGATCCGCACCGTGCGCGGCTTCGCGCACACCAGCGCCGGCGCGGCGAGCACGCCGAGCCCGGCGGCGATCAGTGCGCGGCGGCGCGGCGACGCCGTCATGCGCGCGCCGCCGTGCGGCGGGCGGCCAGCGGCCACGCGCAGGCCGGCGTGGCGCCGCGGCGCGCGTTCGTCGTGCCCGTGACATGCTGCATGTTGCCGTCTCCTTGAATATTTCTGGTATTAATGCCGTCCTTGCATCCTGCTTCCGGCTCGACACAGGTTATCGACCGAGTCTGAGAAAATGCTGACATCCCGGCTCCGGGAAAACCCCTAATCCACCTACCTGCAAACGGCACCATGCGCATTCTCGTCGTGGAGGACGATGCCGAAATCGGCGCGGCGATCCGCAGCCGCCTGGCCCGGCTCGGCCACGCCGTCGATCTCGAAACCGACGGCGCGACCGCGAACGGGCTGCTACGCGTCGAGCGCTTCGATCTCGTCGTGCTCGATGCGAACCTGCCCGGCATGGATGGCTTCACCGTGCTGCGCAACCTGCGCGCGTCGGGCAGCACGACGCCCGTGCTGCTCGTCACCGCCCGCTCGGCGATCGACGACCGCGTGAGCGGCCTCGGCCTCGGCGCCGACGACTACCTCGTGAAGCCGTTCGACTATCGCGAACTCGACGCGCGCGTGCAAGCGCTCCTGCGCCGCAACAGCGGTCACGCAAACGACGTGCTGACGCTCGGCGGCCTCGTGATCGACCGCAGCAGTCGCCTCGCGGAACTCGACGGCCAGCCGCTGTCGCTGTCGCGCCAGGAATTCGCGCTGCTCGAAATCCTCGCGAGCCGACCGCAACGCATCTTCTCGAAGGAAGAACTGCTGAATCAGTTGTTCAGCTTCGGCAACGAACCGACCGCGAACGCGGTCGAGCAATACGTGACGCGCGTGCGCCGGAAGCTGCAGGGCAGCTCCGTCGAGATCCGCACCGCGCGCGGGATGGGGTATCAGATTGCCGCGCATTGACTGGTTCCCGAAGACGCTGTTCGGGCGCACGCTGCTGTTCATCGCGCTCGTCGTCGCGACCGGCGCGCTCGCGCTCGCGGCGATCGCGCGCTACTACGCGGGCGTCGCGGCCGAACGCGCGTACGACCAGTTGCTGGCGGGCGCGTCGATCCAGGTCGCGGAAAACCTCTATGTACAAGGCGGCGTGCTCGCGCTGAATCCGCCGGTCGCCGCGCTGTCGACGCTGTCGCGCTACGACCTCGTCTACTACAAGGTCGTCGATTCGCGCGGCGTGGTCGTGGCCGGCTACAACGATCTCGCGAGCGCCGCGACGCTCGCCGCCGCGAAGCAGGGCCCCGCGTTCGCGAATGCCGTCTACCAGGGGCACCCGATCCGCACCGCGACGATCGCCCGCTACATGCCCGAGGAAAGCACGCCGGGCTGGGCGCTCGTGACGGTTGCGCAGACAACCAACGCGCGCCAGCAGTTGACGAACGACATGAGCATCAAGGTGTGGACGCTGATCCTGCTGATGAGCGTGCTCGCGATCGGCGCGAGCGGCCTCGCGATCCGGCGCGGCCTGCGCCCGCTCGCGCGGATCGGCACGATCATCGCCGCGCGCGACCCGGCCGACCTGCGGCCCGTGGCCGTCGATACGCCGAGCGAGATCGACGCGATCATCGGGTCGATCAACGGGCTGATGCGACGGCTCGCGGAGCGGATCAACGCGATGCAGCGCTTCATCGCCGACGCCGCCCACCAGATGCGCACGCCGCTCGCGCGGCTCGACGCGCAGATCGAACTGCTCGACGGCGAAACCGATCCCGCGCGCCGTGCGGCGCGCCTCGATGCGCTGCGCGCGACTTGTTCGGACGTCGGCCGGCTCACCGGTCAGTTGCTCAATCATGCGATGGTGATTCATCGCACCGAGGCCGTGCCGCTGCAACCCGTCGAACTCGTCGCGCTCGCGAAAGAGGTGCTGGGCCGTACGATTCCGCTCGCCGGCGAGCGCGACGTGGCCGTTGCGTTCGCGAGCGATGCGCCGCATGCATGGATCGACGGCGATGCGATCAGTCTTCAGGAAGCGCTGTCGAACGTGCTGCACAACGCGCTGCTGCACGGCCATGCGGACGACATCGTCGTGTCGGTCGCGACCATCGGCAACGCGGATCGGGCGGTGACGCTGACCGTCACCGACAACGGGCGCGGGATGCCGCGCGAGCACTGGGACGCGGCCCTGCAACCGTTCGTGCGGATCGCGCCGGACGGCAGCGAGCGTCGCACGGGGTCGGGACTCGGGCTCGCGATCGTGCAGGAAGTGATGAAGGCGCACGGCGGGCGCGTGGGGTTCGCGTTTCCCGATACGGGCGGGTTCGCGGTGGTGTTGACGTTTCCGTGCGCGACAGGAACCGCCGCAGAAACGCGCCATGGACCGTCAGCACCTGAGCGCGCGGCGTGACGCAGCCCCCTGCCCGCGTCACGCCTTGTGCGTCGACAACAAAATGCTCGTCTCGGTATTCGCGATCCCGTCGATCAACCGGATCGCGCCGAGTACGCGATCGAAGTGCTCGAGCGAATCGGCATGCAGTTCGGCGACGAGATCCCAGCGGCCGTTGGTGCTGTGGATCGACGCGACGTTCGGATGCCCGCGCAGCACCTTCACCACTTCCGCGCCGCGATTGCCCTGCACCGCGATCGACATCAGCGCGCGGATCCGGTGCCGTTCGGCCGCCGGCTTGAGCCGCACCGTATAGCCGACGATCACGCCGTTCTTCTCCAGCCGCGTCAGCCGGCTCTGCACGGTCGCACGCGCCACGCGCAATGCCTTCGCCAACGCGACGACGGGCAGTCGCGCGTTGTCGCGCAGCAGCGCGATGAGCTCGCGGTCGACGCTCGACGCTCGACGCTCGACGCTCGACGCTCGACGCTCGACGCTCGACGCTCGGCAGGATACTTCGATCTCCAAACGAGATCGAAGCATCCTGTCCTGTTTTCAATCGGCCAGCAGCTTCAACCCCGCCGGCAGCGTCTCGCCGAACACGCGCACCGTATCGGCTTCGTCGAACGCGATCGCTTCACGAACCATGTCGATCCACGCCGCCGACGCATTCGCGGCCGACAGGCGCTTGATGACGGCTTCGCGCGTGTCGTCCGGCAGGTCGCGCGAGCGGTCGCCCGTCATCCGCGCAATCTGTGCCGCTGCGAACGCCGCGGGCTCGACCTGCTTCCAGTCGAGCGCGAACAGCGCATCGAGCCAGCCAATGACGATTTCCGGCGGCACGACGCCATGCGCGCTGCCGTAGAACGGCCGCCTTGCTCCGATCCGCCCGAGCGCCCACGCACACAACGCCCGTTCGGCCGGCTTCTGCAATTGCGCGATCAGGCGCTCGGCGAGCTCGACCTTGCGCTCGACGGGCAGCCGTTCGAGCGACGCGGACAGCCGCGTCATGTCGGCCGGCCCGACTTTGGCCGGATCGAACGGCAGCTTGCGCCGCTTGTCGTCGGACGGTTCGAGGAACGCGATCGCGTCGCGCACCTGCGCTTGCGCATCGTCGTCGAGGCCGCCGGCCACGCGCCGCCACAGCGTCCACCACTCGGACCACACCTGGGCGTCGGTCACGTATTGAATGCCGTCGTCGAACAGCGGCCATAGCTGCTCGATGCGCCACGCATCGAGCGGATGGCCGAAACCCGGACGCAGGCAATACCCGGCAAGATTCAGCCAGGCGCGCTCGTGATCGGCCGAGCGACGCCGCCGCCGCGCCCGCGCAAGCAAAGCGTCGAACAGTTCGCGTGCGAGCGCGACGTCCCAGTCTTCGCGCGCGCCGAGCACCTGTTCGAGTTGCGTGCGCAACCGGCGCGTGTCCTTCGGCGTCACGCCTGCGGCCTTGCTGCCGAACGAGCGCTCGATCAGCGCGATCGCCTGGTCGAGACGCGGATGCCGCGTGGCCGCGGCATCGTCGCCGTGAACCGGCGCATCGCCGCGCAACTGGAATTCGAGCCGCCAGCGGCGCGCCGCGTCGTCAGTCGCGATGCAATGCATTTCGAGCGTGCCGACCTCGGTCAGCGACGCGGTGAGCTTCACCGGCGTCTCGCGCGCGTCGCTGCCCGCCTTCGCATCGACGACCGTCGCGATCGGCGGTAGCCGCACGAAATCGCCGCCGTCGAGATCGACGAGATCGCCGGGTCGATATTGCATGTCGGCCACCGTCGACACGAGGTGAAAACGCACCGGCTGCCCGAGTTGCAGCGCGAACGTGCGATCGTCGAGCCGGATCTCGCGGCCCTCCTCCGCGCCGCGCGGCAACAGGCAGACGCCGCGTGCGGCCGAATCGTCCGCACCATCGTCGAGCACGAGGAAATAGCTGCGCGCGGAGCCGCCGCCGATACGCGGCGCATGGCCGGCACGCGCGAGTCCGTAGGCCACCGCGCCGCGCGCGACGGCCACATCGGGATGCGCGTTGTGCAGTACGTCGAGCGGCGCGCCGCGCCACGTGCCGAGTGTCTGCGCGAGACGGCCGGCGAGCGCGCGCGCACGGAACACGCCGCCGTTGAGCAGCAGCGTGTCCGGCAGCGGGCCTTGCGCATGACGCTTCAGGAACGCGGCGACGTGGCGCGTGACGGCCGCGTCGCTCGCATACGGCAAGCCGAATTCGACGATCGCCGCGCGCGCACGGCGCGGCAGTTCGCCGGCATCGACCTGCGGAAAGAACCCGTCGACGACGATCTGCTCGACTTCCTGCCGTGTCAGCTCGGCCGAGCGCGCGCCGCCGACGAGCTTGCTGCCCGCGCCGAGCAGCGTGACGGTGACGGACGCCGGCGCGTCGTCGCCGAGCAGCCGCTCCTTGGCCGCGCGGCAGCGCTCGACGAGTTGCGACAGGCTCGCGGCCGACAGCCGCGTACCGGGTTCGGTCAGCCGCGTCTCGACCAGGCGCGCGAGCGCGAGGTCCATGTTGTCGCCGCCGAGCATCAGGTGATTACCGACGCCGACGCGCGTGAAGGTCGGCTCTCCGTCGCCGCCCGGCGCGACGTCGACGAGCGTGAGGTCGGTCGTGCCGCCGCCGACGTCACAGATCAGCACGCGCCGCGCGGCGGCGAACGTCTCGCGCAACGTGTCGCGCTGACCGTACAGCCAGTCGTAGAACGCGGCCTGCGGCTCTTCCAGCAATCGCAGCGCCGGCAGCTTCGCGCGTCGCGCGGCCTCGACGGTCAACGCGCGCGCGCCGTCGTCGAACGACGCGGGCACCGTCAGGATCACGTCCTGCTCCGCGAGCGGCGCATCGGGAAAGTGCGCGTCCCACGCGTCGCGCACATGCGCGAGATAGCTCGCGCTCGCATCGACCGGCGACACCTTGTCGACGCCGTCGGCCGCGCCCCACGGCAGGATCGCCGCGAGCCGGTCGACCGCCGCGTGCGACAGCCAGCTCTTCGCGCTCGACACGAGCCGGCCCGGCACCTGCGCGCCGAGCGTGCGCGCGTAGCGGCCGATCACGGCCGGCGGCGCGTCGTCCGCCCCGCCGTCACGGCCAGCCGCCCCGCCGTCACGGCCGCCGCCCGAATGGGCGAGCGCGCCGCGCGCGCCAGCCGCGTGCCACGGCAAACGCAGCGCGTCCGGCGGCAACTCGCCCGCCGCCGGGTGATAGCGCACCGACGGCAACAGCGGCTGCGCGGCCACAGCGCCCGGCCCGACCAGTTGCTCGACGTCGAACACGCGGATCGCGTCGGAACCGGCCTCGACGTATGCGACGACGGTGTTGCTCGTGCCGAGGTCGATGCCGACCGTATAACGCTTCATCGCGCTCAGGCGGCGCCGCGCACGTCGAACTCGACCTTCCAGCGCTCGTTCGTGCCGCTCGGGATCGCCTCGAGTTCGAGCGTGCCGGCTTCGGTCACGCGCGCATGCAGCTTCACCGGCACGACTTCGCCAACCGTACGCCCTTCGGCGGGCAGCGTCGCCTGGATTTCTTCCAGTTCCTGCAGTTCTTCCGGCGACCAGTAGTCGAGCAGCGTGCCGACCTGATCCTGGCGGCGCACCGACGAACCGAAGAAGCGGAACTGCACCGGTTCGCCGACGACGAGGCCGAACTCCTGCGGCGGCAGCGCCGCGTCCGAGCCTTCCTCCATCCCGAACGGCGCGACGCACAGCGCCTGCACCGGCGGTTCGAGCCCCGGCACCGCGGGCATCGCCGATTCGATCGCGACGTAGTACGCGCGCGCCGTGCCGCCGCGAATGCGCACGCCGCGGCCGCGCTTCACGTAGCCGTAATACGCCGCGCCGCGCGCAACCGCGAGATCGAGATCGGCGCCTTCGAGCAGGCGCGCGGGCGGCGCGCCTTCGGCGGCGAGCCAGCCGTTGAGCGTGTCGAGCACGCGCTGCGTGAGCAGCGTCGACTTGAACACGCCGCCGTTGAACAGCACGGCGGTCGGATGCAGGAACGTCGCGCCGGGCGGCAGCGTGCGCTGCACGCCTTCGAGCGTGTCGAGCGCCGCGACCTGGCGGCCGAGGAACGCCGCGAGATGGCGCGTGATGCCGGCGTCCTGCGCATACGGCAGGCCGAGCTGCGTCAGGCCGACGCGCGCGCGGCTCACCGGGCGCGCCGCGGCATCGACTTGCGGGAAGAAGCCTTCGAGGATCGTCTGCGTGAGTTCCGCACGCGTCAGCTCGGTGCGGATCGAGCCGCCGATCAGCTTCGAGCCGCGGCTCGGCACGACGAGCGGCACCGCATCGGTGGTCGGGTCGGACAGCAGCGTTTCCTTGGCCGAGCGGCACGCGTAGGTCAGCGCGCGCAGTTGCCACGGATCGGCCTGCGTGCCCTGCTGCGCGAGCTTGCGCGCGACCACGTGCGCGAGCGCGAGGTCCATGTTGTCGCCGCCGAGCAGGATGTGCTCACCGACGGCCACGCGATGCAGTTCGAGGTTGCCGTCGCGCTCGACTACCGCGATCAGCGACAGGTCGGTCGTGCCGCCGCCGACGTCGACGCACAGGATCAGGTCGCCGACCTGCACCTGCTTGCGCCAGCCGCCCTCGCTCTTCTGGATCCAGCTGTAGAGCGCCGCTTGCGGCTCTTCCAGCAGCGTCATCCGCGAATAGCCGGCGGCCCGCGCGGCTTCCGCCGTCAGTTCGCGCGCGGCCGGATCGAACGATGCGGGGATCGTGACCGTCACGTCCTGGTCGGCGAACGGCGCGTCGGGGTGTGCGTGGTCCCACGCCTCGCGCAGGTGCGTCAGGTAGCGGATCGAGCTTTCCAGCGGCGACACGCGCGCGACTTCCGGCGGCGCATCGCTCGGCAGAATCGCCGCGCGGCGGTCGACGCCCGGGTGGCACAGCCAGCTCTTCGCGCTCGACACGAGGCGGATCGGCGTGCCGGCGCCGCGCGTGCGCGCCATTTCGCCGACCGCGAAGCCGCGCGAGGCCGTCCACGGCAGCGTCAGGTCGCCCTGCGTCAGTTCGCTTTCATGCGGCAGGTAGAGAAACGACGGCAGCAGGTCGCGCGATTCCAGCGCGCCGGGCGCGGTGAGCTGCGCGATCGGCAGCACCTGCTGCACGATCTTTTCGCCGTCGCTCGTGCTGCTGTCGACGTACGACAGCGCGCAATGGGTCGTCCCGAGGTCGATACCGATCGAATAGCGCGGATCGCTCACAGTTCCACCTCCGCCGGTGCGATCACCGATGCGTCGTGGCTGCCCGTCAGCTTCGGCAGGCGCACGTCGGACACGCGCCAGCCGCGATGGCTGACGGTGCCGGTGAACGGCGCGGAGCCGACCACGTTGCCGGTCACGCGTACGGCCGTCGCGTCGAAGCCGGCCGGCAGCGTCACACGGCTGCCTTCGGCTTCGTCGCGCACCGGCACGATCGTGAAGTGTTCGCGCAGCGCGGCGCGGCAGCCGTCGTGCACGAGGCGCGCGGCGGCGCCGATGTCGGCGTCCGCGTAGCCAGCGATGTCTTCCTCGACGAAATCGATGAAGCGTGCATCGCGTTGCAGCAGGCCGAGCAGTTGCAGGGCAGCCTGCGGGCTCGCTTCGCGCAGCTCGGGGGCCGGCGCCTTCACGGGCGCCGCGGCCGGTGCCGGCGCAGCAGCGGGTGCCGGTGCTGCCGGGGCCGGGGCAACCGGCGCCGCCGCCGGAACGCCGTCGCGCACGCGCAGCACTTCGGCCGCGAACTCGCGGTTGCCGAGCACGGAGAAGAACGTGCCGACGGCCAGCGACAGCCGGCCGAAGAAGGACAGGTTGGATTCGGGCATGGGGTCTGGACTCCTGTGGGCTCGCAGCACGGCGAGCGATCTTGCCTGGGCGCCCGGCCGCAGCGTGCGGAATGCGCACTGCCGCCGCCCGGCGCGTGATTCGAACGCGCCCTCGCGGGTGCGGAAAACCCGTATTTTGCCCTGTGGCGGGCGAACCGGGCAGAAGTCGGGGGACAGAACACCGCGGCGCGGCGGTTTCGGTCGCGCCGGATCGCCGGTCGGGTGCGCCCGAGCGCGATGCTGCGACGCGTCAGCGCGGCTTGCGCCGCCGGGCCGCCTTCGCTTCGAAATCGCGCGACAGCATGCCGAGCGTGACTTCGCCGAAGCGCGCGAGCAGCGAGGCTTCGGCCTCCTTCAGCGTCGCCGACAGATGCGCGTTGACGGCCTGTTCGACCAGGCACTCGGGCGCATCCTCGGACACCAGGTCGGAAAACAGCGGCGGTTCGCCCACCGCGCGATAGACGTCGAGCAGCGTGATGTCGTCGAGCGCGACGCTCAGCGCCCAGCCGCCGCCGTGCCCCTTCTCCGACTGCACGTACCCGCAATCGCGCAGCCCGCCGAGCAGCCGCCGCACGACGACCGGGTTCGTGCACAGCATCGTCGCGATCGTCTCCGACGTCAGCGGGCCGTCGGCCTGGTCCATGTGGATCAGCGCATGCAGCATGCGCGACAAACGGCTGTCGGTTCTCACGGGCGGGACTCCCTTTTCTCGAAACTTCTGAAGTTGCATGAATGATACCATCGCCCTATCATGCAACTTCTCGTGTTTCATGAGTTGTCCGCCAGCGAAGCACGTGGTCATTCAAGCAGGTTCAGAAAGGAGTCGATGCATGCATTCCCATCATGAAGTGATCGTGATCGGCGGCAGCTTTGCCGGGTTGTCGGCCGCGATGCAACTGGCGCGGGCACGCCGCCGCGTGCTCGTGATCGACGCCGGCCGGCCGCGCAACCGCTTTGCCGAACACGCGCATGGCTTCTTCGGGCAGGACGGCAAGCCGCCCGCGCAGATCGTCGCCGAAGCGAGCGCGCAACTCGCCGCGTATCCAACCGTGCAGCGTATCGACGGCGAGGTCCGCACCGCCGAACGCAACACGGACGGGCGCTTCGACGTGACGCTGGCCGACGGCCGCCACGCGAGCGCCGACCGGCTGATTCTCGCGACCGGCATCCGCGACGAATTGCCGGCGCTGCCCGGGCTCGCCGAACGCTGGGGCATCAGCGTGCTGCACTGTCCGTACTGCCACGGGTACGAGGTCGGCGGCCAGCGGCTCGGCGTGCTCGCCTCGCATCCGCTGTCGGTCCATCAGGCGATCCTGATTCCGGACTGGGGCCCGACGACATGGTTCACGCAGGGCGTGGTCGAAGCGAATGAAGCAGAAGCCGCGTTGCTCGCTGCGCGCGGCGTGCGCATCGAGCGCTCGCCGGTCGTCGAGATCCTCGGCGATGCGCCGCGTATCGACGCGCTGCGGCTCGCCGACGGTCAGGTCGTGCCGATCGACGCGCTGTTCATCGGCGCGCGCACAACCATGGCGAGCGACCTCGCACAGCAGCTCGGCTGCGCGTTCGACGAAGGGCCGCTCGGCCCCGCGATCCGCGTCGATACGTGGAAGCAGACGAGCGTCGCCGGCGTGTATGCGGCCGGCGACGCGTCGAGCCTGATGACCAATGCGACCTTCGCATCGGCATCCGGCGTGGCGGCCGGCGTGGGCGTACACCGGTCGCTGATTTTCGGGCTGGACGCGTAGATGGGTGGGCAGCAGGCGTCACGCCGCGCGCGGCGCGGCGTCCGCAGCCGGCTGCGCATCTCCCTCCACACTGCACTCCTCCAGCGAGATCCGCCGCGTCTCGCACCCGTTGAGCCACCACAGGCTGGCAGCGACGCGCTCCCGCCATCCTCGTAGGCTCCGCCCGGCGCCACGTCGATGGCTTCGCCGCGCGATGTGCGGTTTAATGCTCGCCATCATCCGCATCAAGAGCCATGAAATGCTCGACCTCGACGACCTTCGACTCGTCCGCGCGATCGGCATGTCGCGCTCCCTCGCCGCCGCCGCCCGGTTGCTCGATCTCACGCCGCCCGCGGTCACGATTCGCCTGCAGCGGATGGAGGCACGCCTGTCCGCCAGGCTCGCCGTGCGGCAGCCGAAAGGCATCGCACTGACCGACGAAGGGCAGCGGCTGTATCAGGAAGCCGTCGGCATTCTCGAGCGCGTGGAGGCGCTGCCGGTCAGTATCGCGGGCGACCACGGCGACGTGCAGGGCACGCTGCGCGTCGTCGCCCCGCTCGGCTTCGGCCGCAAGTACGTCGCCCGGATCGTGCGCGACCTGCACCGTGCGCATCCGAAACTCGACATCTCGCTCCACCTGTCGGAAAGCCCGTTGACCAGCGCGGCGGGGGCCGACGTGGTCGTTCATGTCGGCAGCCTCAAGTCGTCGTCGTGGATCGGCTATCCGCTCGCGCCCAACGAGCGCTTTCTGTGTGCGAGCCCCGCGTACGCGCGCCGCATCGAGGACCTGAACCATCCGTCCGACCTGGCACGATACGACTGCCTGTGCCTGCGCGAGAACGACGAAGACATCCCGCGCTGGCGCTTCTCGCCCGGCAGCAGCGTCAAGGGCGAATCGCGGCGGTCCGCCGTCATCCGCGTCACCGGCGCGCTGTCGTCGAACGACGGCACCGTCATCACCGAATGGGCGCTCGCCGGGCTCGGCATCGTCGAACGCTCCGAGTGGGACGTCGCCCCGCTGCTCGCGAACGGCAAGCTCGTCCGGTTGCTGCCCGGCTGGCGCTTGCCGCCCGCGCCGGTGACGGCGCTGTTGCCGTCGCGCACCGGCCGCTCCGCGCGGCAGCGCGTGTTTCTCGACGCCGCGCGGCGGTTTCTCGATCCGCCGCCGTGGCGCGGCAAGGCGTGAGCCGGGGGCGCGATCCGCGAGATTCGATCCATTAAATCCGGCTTAATGACGGATTAGTCCTGCATTAAGCACGATGCGAGCCAACTGCCCTACAGTGTCCGCTTCGGCAACCTCGCAATCGGACCCACCGTGGACCTTCACACGCTCAATACCCCGGCCGCATTGATCGATGTCGGCCGCATGCGTCGCAACATCGCGCGCATGCAGGCGCATCTGGACGCACTCGGCGTCCGGTTCCGACCGCACGTCAAGACCACCAAATGCCGGCACGTCGTCGACGCGCAGCTCGCGGCGGGCGCGCAAGGCATCACGGTGTCGACGCTCAAGGAAGCCGAGCAGTTCTTCGCCGACGGCATCCGCGACATCGTCTATGCGGTCGGCATGGTGCCCGCCAGGCTCGGCCAGGCGCTTGCGCTGCGCCGGCAGGGCTGCGACCTGAAGATCGTCGCCGACAGCCTGCCGGCCGCGCACGCAATCGCCGCCTTCGGGCGCGAGCACGGCGAACGTTTCGACGTGTGGATCGAGGTCGACGTCGACGGCCACCGCTCGGGCATCCCGCCCGAAGCCGACCTGCTGATCGACGTCGGCCGCGCGCTGACCGACGGCGGCATGCTGCTCGGCGGCGTGCTCGCGCACGCGGGCTCCAGCTACGAATACGACACGCACGAGGCGCTGGTCGCGATCGCCGAGCAGGAGCGCAGCCGCACCGTGCGGGCCGCGGAGCGCCTGAGGGCGGCCGGCTTGCCGTGCCCGGTCGTGAGTATCGGATCGACGCCCACCGCGCTGGCGGCGCAACGGCTCGACGGCGTGACCGAAGTGCGCGCCGGCGTGTACGTGATGTTCGACCTCGTGATGCACAACATCGGCGTGTGCGAACTGTCGGACATCGCGCTGTCGGTGCTGACCACCGTCATCGGCCACCAGGAAGAGAAAGGCTGGGCGATCGTCGACGCGGGCTGGATGGCGATGAGCCGCGACCGAGGCACGCAACGCCAGGCGCGCGATTTCGGCTACGGGCAGATCTGCACCGAAGCCGGCGAAGTGCTCGGCGACTACCTGATGAGCGCCGCCAACCAGGAACACGGGATCGTGTCGCGCGCGGGCGCGCCGGATACCGGTATCGCGCAGCGGTTTCCGATCGGCACGCGCCTGCGCATCCTGCCGAATCACGCGTGCGCCACCGGCGCGCAACATCCCGAATACCAGGCAATCGGCGACGACGGCGACGGCGAAGTGCAGACGTGGCCGCGCTTCTACGGCTGGTGAGCGAAGTCCGGCGTCCATGCCGCGTCATCCACGCATTGACTATTCGTCCAACTCTGGACAGAATTTAAACATTCTCGATTCGTCTCGTGCCGAACAGCTCCGCGACCATGCCGACCGACGCCCGCCTCCTTCTCCTCGACCGCGACGCCGTCGAGCCCGCCCTGCAGGCGGAGCAAGTGCTGGCGGCCGTCCGCGAAGCCTTCGTGCTGCACAGTCAAAGGGCCGGACGCGTATTCCCGGTGGTGCGCGAGAAGCTGCATACCGGCGGCGTGTTCGGCATCAAGTCGGGCGACGTCGCCGGTCAGGATCTGCTCGGCTTCAAGGCCGCCGGGTTCTGGCCGGGCAACCGGGCACGCGGGGGGGAGCCGCATCAGGCCACCGTCGCGCTGTTCGATCCCGCGACGGGCAGGCCGCTGTGCATCATGGACGGCAACGCGATCACCACCGCGCGGACCGGCGCCGCGGGCGGCCTCGGGCTGCAGTTGCTCGCGCGCCGCGACAGCACGCGGATCTGCGTGTTCGGCACCGGCGTGCAGGCGCGCGTGCAGCTCGACTACGCGCTCAGGCTGCTGCCGCAGCGGTGCACGGTGCAGTACGTGAACGTCAGTGGCGAGCCGGATCCGGCGTTCGAATCGCACTTCGTCGAACGGTGCGAGATCGGCGTCGCTGGCGACCGGAACGAGGCGGTCGCCAATAGCGACGTGGTGATCACGGCCACGCCCGGCGGCGGCGCGTTGTTCGACGCGGATGCGGTTCAGCCGGGCACCCACCTGACCTGCGTGGGCGCCGATACCGCGGGCAAGCGCGAACTTCCGGCAGGCGTGCTGGAGCGCGCACGCATCGTCGTGGACGATCACGACCAGGCGCGCAGCATCGGCGAGTGCCAGTGGGCGCCCGATTTGCCGCGTACGGAGATCGGTGACATCCTCGCGGGTGCGACATCGGTCGACCGTGCCGCGCACGAGATCACCGTCTTCGACATGACCGGGCTCGCGCTTCAGGACCTGACCGTCGCGCGCCTCCTGTACCGGCACGCCCTCGACAACGGCACCGGAACCTCCGTTCCGTGGCCCTGGTAAAACGACTTCCCGCTTTCCGCCGCCATGCGTCTCGCCAAAGTTTCCGCCCTCTCGTTCGACCTCGACGACACCCTGTGGCCGTTCGGGCCGTCCATCGTCCGGGCCGAGGCGACGCTTCGCGCATGGCTGATCGAGCACGCGCCCAATACCGCGAGCGTGCTGCCGACGCAACAGGCACTCAGTGCGCTACGTGAGGAATACGAACGTTCATGTCCGGAGCTCGCCAGCGACTATCGTGCGATGAGAATCGGGTCGATCCGGCTCGCGCTGGAACGCGCGAACGAAGACGTCTCGCTGACCGACCGTGCTTACGACGTCTTCTACGCAGCGCGCAACCGCGTCGAATTCTACGAAGACGCGCTGCCGGCGCTGGCATGGTTGAGCGCCCGCTTTCCGTTGATCGCGGTCACCAACGGCAACGCGGATCTCCGGCTGACCGGCGGCGGCGAGTTCTTCCGCACGACGCTCAGCGCGCGTGCCTTCGGCTTCGCCAAGCCGGCACCCGAGATCTTCCATGCGGCGGCGGACGCACTCGACGTACGTCCGGCCGAATTGCTGCATGTCGGCGACGACTTCCACCTCGATATCGTCGGCGCGTTGAATGCGGGGCTTCAGGCCGCATGGGTCGTGCGCGAGCCTCGGGCCGAAGGAGAACGGGCGCCTCGGCATCCGGCGACGCCGCATCTCACGCTGCGCGACCTGGCGATGCTGTGCCGTGCGCTTGGCGGGCCCGATACGGTGTCGCGATCGTAGGCGAACGCGGCAGGTCATGCCGATACGGCGCATGACCCGCCACCCGTTTCACGCCGCCTTCCTCGCCTCCGCGATCCGCTGCGGCGCCTTCGGCCGCGCATACAGCCGTTCGAGATACGCGCGCAATTGCGGAAACGGTTCGATCAGGTGGCATTCGTTCGCCCAGTCGATCAGGTAGGCCGTCACGCAATCGGCCACCGTCAGCGCATCGCCGACGATGAACTCGCGCCCTTCGAGATGCTTGTCGAGAATGACGGCCATCGTGGCGAAATCCTCGCGCGCCAGTTCGATATCGGCCGGCGAGCGCTTCTCCGGCGGATAGAGGAACGTATGCCGCGTGATCCGCCACAGCGGCTGCTCGAGCTCCGTCACCGCGAACATGATCCACCGATAGGCCTGCGCCCGCAGCACCGGATCGACGGGCAGCAGCGCCTTCTCCGGGTATTTGTCCGCGAGATACAGCACGATCGCGGCCGATTCGGGAATCACGAGGTCGCCGTCCACCAGCACGGGCACCTTGCCGGCCGGATTGAGGCGCAGGAATTCGGGCCGCTTGTGCTCGCCCTCGAGCAGGTTGACCGACACGAATTCGAAATCCGCATCCAGTTCCTTCAGCCCCCACAGCGCCCGTTGCGAGCGGGTGCCGGCAAATCCGTAAAGCTTCATCGCCAATCTCCATCCAGAACGTCGGAAAAAAGCCCGTATCCGGGCCACGCGCATCGAACCGGGCGACACGCAGCGCCCGGCATCACGCGTCGCTCACGCGCCGGGAATCGCCAGCACCGGCATCACGTCGACCGACACGCCCGGGAACAGCGTGAAATGCGGATGACCTTCGAACAGCGCGGCGGCCGCGTCGTGCGACGCGGCCCGCACGACGGTAAAGCCGGTCAGCGCATTGGCCGTGTCGCGGATGCCGCCTGCGTCGATGGTCTTGGTCTTGCCGAGCGGCCCGCCCAGCTCGACGATCGCGTCGCGATGGCGCTCGACCCACGCATGCCATGCGGCGATGCCGTCGCGCTCGCGCGTGCGCCGCTCTTCCTCGGGCAGCGCGAGCCATGCCTTCATCGCCGGGCTATCCTGGCTCCCGAGAAATACGGCGAGATACACCTGTTGTTGCGCACTCATGCCTTCTCCTCCGATGACGGACGCAGCGGGTTGCCGCGCCTCGACCTTGACAAGATAGGTTGATATCAACACAATTGCAACATGGCACGAAAAGAAAAGCTTCCCTTCGAAACGACGCTGATGGTGCGCGATTGCTGCCTGTGCCTGCACATGCAGCGCGCGGCGCGCAATCTGGCGCGCATCTTCGACGATGTGCTGCGCCCGCTGGATCTCACCAACGGCCAGTTTTCGCTGCTGATGTCGTTGAACCGGCCGCAACCGGCCCCGATGAAATCGGTCGCGTCGCTGCTCGCGATGGATCGCACCACGCTCACCGCGGCGCTCAAGCCGCTCGAGCGGCGCGGCCTCGTCGCGATCGCGCAGGATCCGGACGACCGGCGCAGCCGCCTGCTCGAACTGACCCCGGCCGGGCACGACCTGCTGGCCGAAGCGTTTCCGCTGTGGCAGCGCACGCATGCCGAGATCGAGCGGGCGTTCGCGCCGGGCGAAGTCGACCAGTTGCGCGGCCAGTTGCGCACGCTGTCGATCGATCCGGGTTCGCGCGACTGAGCCGGCACACGGAGCGGGCCGCGGCGGTCGCGCGCACTTCCTGCCACGCGCTGTCAGCAGACATTGCCGGCCCCCGTCGCACCGCCCGATTCGGTGGCAATATCGCTCGGCACGACAACCGATCCGTTATCCAAGGAGACGAGCATGAGCAACAACGAGAAAGGCGCGACTTTCCGGTCGCTTCACCGTGCGGGCCAACCGCTGGCGCTGTTCAACGTATGGGACGCCGGCAGTGCGCGCGCGGTGGCCGACGCCGGCGCCGCCGCGCTGGCCACCGGTAGCTGGTCCGTCGCAGCCGCCAACGGTTTCGGCGACGGCGAGCAGATGCCGCGCGCACTGATGATGGAGGTGCTGGAGCGGATCGTGCGCGCGACGGACCTGCCCGTCACCGTCGATCTCGAAAGTGGCTACGGCGAGCGGCTGGAGGAAGTCGGCGAGACGATCGCGCTGAGCATCCGGGCCGGCGCAATCGGCTGCAATCTCGAAGACAGCGTGCCGTCGACGGGCGAACTGCGCGACGTCGACGCCGCGGCGGCCCGTCTCGCGGCAGCGCGGCAGGCGGCCGATCGCGCGGGCGCCGACTACTTCATCAACGCGCGCACCGACGTGTTCTTCCTGGCGGCGGCCGATACGCACGACGAACGGTTGCTCGAGGCGACGCTGGCGCGCGCCCGCGCTTATGCGGCGGCCGGCGCCGACGGCCTGTTCGTGCCGGGCCTGCGCGCGCCGACGCTCATTCGTGCGCTGACGGCCGCGTCGCCGCTGCCGGTGAACGTGATGCGCGTCGCGGAAACGCCGACGCTCGCCGAACTCGCCGAGTACGGCGTGGCGCGCATCAGCCACGGGCCGTATCCGTATCTGCAGGCGATGAAGGCGCTGGCGGCGCTGGTCAGGCAGGGCGGCTGACGGATTCGCGAAACGGCGGGCGCCACCGCGCGTCGAACGATGACATCGCATGTCATTGGCGCACGACACGCCCGCTTCTACGCTTCGGGGAGCGCGCCGCCATTCCGGCAGCGCCCGTCGCCCGCAGACATCATGTGCGCCCATCCGCTTCCGCGCGACTGGAACACGCCGCCGGCGCCGGCCGCTGCGCCGTCGCTGCCGGTCATCCCGATCGGCTTCATCCACGAAGGCGTCGTGCTGCGTTACTTCTCGCTGATCACGACGGTCGGCACGCCGCAAAGCGCGGCCGCGCAGGAATTACGCATGGAATGCATGTTTCCCGCCGACGATGCGACCGACACGCGCGCCACCGGCAGTTGCTCGACGCGCACGCGCCGGCGCGCTGACGACGCTCAGGAGGCCTTGATGAAATCGATGAACGCACGTAGCGCCGGCGGCACGAGACGCCGCCCGGGATAATACAAGAAGGGGCCGGAGAACGGCCGCCACCACGGTTCGAGCACGGGTTCGAGCGCGCCGCTGTCGAAATGCGGGCGCACCCAGTCTTCGAACAGATACAGGATGCCGGTACCGGCGATCGCCGCATCGACCAGCAGGTCCGTCGCGCCGCCGATCTGCACCAGCAGCGGGCCGACGGCCGGCTCGACCCGCACGACCTCGCCGTCGCGCTCGTACTCCCACGGCGGCATCGCGCCGCTGGCGAAGCGCCCGCGCAGGCACCGATGGTCGAGCAGATCGCGCGGATGCCGCGGCCGGCCGTGCCGGGCGAGATAGCCGGGCGCCGCTGCGGTCGCGAAGCGCTGGATGCGCGGGCCGATCGGCACCGCGATCATGTCCTGTTCGAGCCGTTCGTCATAGCGGATACCCGCGTCGCATCCGGCCGCCAGCACGTCGACGAAATTTTCGTCGGCGATCACTTCCAGCCGGATATCCGGATACGCATCGAGAAAGCGCGGCACGATCGCAGGCAGCACGAGCCGCGATGCGCTGACCGGCACGTTGAGCTTCAGCGTGCCGGCCGGCCGGCTCCGGAATTCGCCGATATCGTCGAGCGCCGCCGCCACTTCGGTCAGTGCGGGCCCGAGGCGCGCGAGCAGGCGCTCGCCGGCTTCGGTAGGCACGACGCTGCGCGTCGTGCGGTGCAGCAGCCGCACGCCGAGTTGCGCTTCCAGCCGGCGCACGGCCTCGCTCAGCCCCGACGCGCTGAGGCCCGTCATGCGTGCGGCGTCGCGGAATCCGCTGGCGCGTGCCACGGCCATGAACGCGTTCAGATCGCCCAGATCGGTTTGCATTGTTCGCCTTTTCGTACAACCCGTGCGAATTATGACGGCTTATCGCGCAGACGACTCATCCCTATGCTGAACGCATTCATCCCATCGACAGGAGCACGGTCATGCCCGACATTCGTCCCACCGCCACCTTCAAGCTCGGCGATCGCCACGTCAAACGAATCGGCTACGGCGCGATGCAGCTTGCAGGCCCCGGCGTATTCGGCCCGCCGAAAGATCGCGATGCTGCATTGCGCGTCTTGCGCGAAGCCGTCGAATCCGGCGTTGACCATCTCGACACCAGCGACTTCTACGGCCCGCACGTCACGAACCAACTGATTCGCGACGCGTTGCATCCGTTTCGCGACGATCTCGTGATCGTCACCAAGATCGGCGCGCGACGCGGCGACGATGCGTCGTGGCTGCCCGCGTTCGCGCCCGACGAACTCGAACGGGCCGTGCACGACAACCTGCGCAACCTGCGGCTCGACGTGCTCGACGTCGTCAACCTGCGCATCATGTTCGACACGCACGGGCCGGCAGAAGGATCGATCGAAGCGCCACTGGCCACGCTCGCCGAACTGCAGCGGCGCGGGCTCGTCCGGCATATCGGCCTGAGCAACGTCACGCCAGCGCAGGTCGCGGAAGGCCGGCGGATCTGCGACATCGTCTGCGTGCAGAACCACTACAACATCGCGCATCGCGGCGACGATGCGCTGATCGACGCGCTTGCTCGCGACGGCATCGCATACGTGCCGTACTTTCCGCTCGGCGGCTTCTCGCCGCTGCAGTCGTCGACGCTGTCCAGCGTCGCCACCCGTACCGGCGCGACGCCGATGCAGGTCGCCCTTGCGTGGCTGCTGCACCGCGCGCCGAATGTCCTGCTGATTCCCGGCACGTCGTCGGTCGCGCACCTGCACGAGAATCTCGCGGCAGCCGACGTCGATCTGCCGGCAGACGCGCTCGCGGAACTCGACCGCATCGCAGGCGCCGACGCCGCCTGACGCGCGGACGATCGCCCGGCAGCCCGTGCAACACGGGCCGCCGGGCCACCGGCCGCCGGATCGCCGGATCGCCGGCCGGTCAGGACGCGGCCACGCCAACCCGCTTCGGCACGCCGGTCACGATCGTCGCGACCGCCACCGCCAGCACAATGGCCGCGCCGACGAACACGCCCGCCGCGCCGTTCGCGTCGAATACGACGCCGCCGGCGGCTGCGCCCGTCGCGATCGCGAGCTGGATCGCCGCGACGATCAGCCCGCCCGCGCTCTCGGCCTCGTCGGGCACGGTGCGAGTGACCCACGTCGACCACGCGACCGGCACGCCGCCGAATGCCATCCCCCACAACGCGACGAGCACCGCGTCGATCATCGGCGCGCGGCCGAGCACGACGAGCGCGATGCCGAGCACGACCATCAGCGCGGGCATGCCGATCAGCATCGGCCGCAGCCGGTGTTCGAGCACGCGGCCCGCGAGCGACGTGCCGACGAAGTTCGCGATGCCGTAGCCGAGCAGGATCGCCGACAGCCCGTTCACGCCGACGCCCGCCACCTGTTCGAGGAACGGCCGCAGATACGTGAAGAACGCGAAATGCCCGGTGAACACGAGGATCGTCGCGAACATCCCGAGGCCGACGGTCGGCCGGCGCAGCACGTCGATCAGCGTGCGCAGCCGCGTGGTGCCGCTCGGCGGCATCGATGGCAGCGTGACCATCTGCGACACGAACGCGATGCCGCCCAGCACGGCCGCGATCAGGAACACGTTGCGCCAGCCGATCAGGTGACCGAAATAGCTGCCCATCGGCGCGGACGCGATGGTCGCGACCGCCACGCCGCTGAAGATGATCGACAGCGCGCGCGGCACCATCGCCGTCGGGACGAGCCGCATCGCGGTGGCCGTCGCCATCGTCCAGAAACCGCCGAGCGCGACGCCGAGCACGACGCGGCCGAACAGCAGCATCGCAAGGTTCGGCGCGAACGCCACGGCGAGGTTCGATGCGACGAGCAGCACCGAAAACACGAGCAGCACGCGGCGCCGGTCGATCGTGCGCGTGAGCGCCGAGATCAGCAGGCTCGTGACGAGCGCGACCGTGGCAGTGGCCGTGACGGCCTGCCCGGCCACGCCTTCGGTCACACCGAGGCTCTCGGCCATCGGCGTGAGCAGGCTCGCCGGCAGGAATTCGGCCGTGACGAGCCCGAACACGCCGAGCGCCATCGCGAATACCGCGCCCCAGGCCGGTTCGCGGGGAGCCGCCGTCGAGGCGGCCGAGGAGATTCCGGGATTCATGCGTGGTTCCGTGTCGGTTAGGGAAAGTACTGATGAGGGCGTATCGTAAGGAACAGCAGCAGGACGGTCTATGACATACAATCCGTTCTTGTTGATCGAACGTCCGTATCTCGATATGCCCGAACCCCTTCTGCCCCCGATTCCCGATGTGCACGACCTCGTCAGCGAGCTGCTGCTGGGGATGCGCCTGAGCGGCGTCCAGTACCGCCGCATCCAGGTCGCACGGCCGTTCGGGCTGAACTTCGGCCATGCGCCGGGCCGCGCGCAGTTCCATTTCGTCGTGCGCGGGCCCGTGCTGCTGCGCGACGCGTCGGGCGACACGATGCGGCTCGAGGCCGGCGACGCGATCCTGTTGCCGCACGGCGGCATGCACGCGCTGGTGTCCGATCCGGATGTGCCGTGCCGCGAGATCAACGGCTTCGAGATCGCGAAGATCTGCGATACGGTCGCGTCGGTGGCGTCGGCCGGCGTCTCGCCGGCGACCTGCGCGACGACGGAACCCGGCGCCGGCGACGCGCTGATCTTCAGCGCGTGCATGGAGCTCGACCTCGGCGGCATGCAGCCGCTCGTCGGCACGATGCCGAAGTTCATGCACGTGGGCACGCTGCTCGCGCGCTACCCGGAGATCCGCCCGATGCTCGATGCGATGGAGCGCGAAGCGTGCACCGCGCGCGCGGGCTTCGCGGGCATCCTCGCGCGGCTCGCGGACGTGGTCGCGGCATTCATCGTGCGCGGCTGGGTCGAGTGCGGATGCGGCGACGCGACGGGCTGGGTGCAGGCGCTGCGCGAGCCGAAGCTCGGCCGCGCGATCGTCGCGCTGCATCGCGACCCGGGCCGCAACTGGAGCGTCGCGGAACTCGCGACCGAAGCGGGCGTGTCGCGCTCGGTGTTCGCCGAGCGCTTCCTCGCGGCCACCGGGATGACGCCCGTGCGTTACCTGACCGAGCTGCGGATGCGGCTCGCCGCGCAGTGGATCGCGCGCGACCGCGAGACGATCGAAGCCGTCGCGTACCGGCTCGGCTACGGTTCGCTCGCCGCGTTCAGCCGTGCGTTCAAGCGCGTGGTCGGCAAGCCGCCGGGCGCCGTGCGCGCGGACAGCGACGTGCACGCCGAAGCGTAACGCCCGCCGCGCGGCGCCGGCGCGGGCGGCGGCCCGCCGGGCGTCACTTCAGCGCGTCGAGCCGGTCGATCAGTGCCGTCGCGCATTGCACGGCGAGCGCCGCGCACTGCTGCGCATCGACTGCCGCACCGGTCGCGACCGTACCCTGCACGATCCGCCCCAGCAATTCCTTCGCGAGTTCGGCGATCTCGCGGTCCCGCTCCGTCATGATGTCCCTCCTGCGCGTCGGCGATTGCGTCATTCGCCCGTCCGGAGCGAACGCCGTGCCCGCGCCGCTCAACGCTGCTGCGCCCGCACGACGATCTGCGCCTGCGTGTCGCGCTCGATGCGCTCGAGCGACGCGCGCAGCGCGGCAAACTCGTCCGGCGAGCACACCTGCCGGCCGAAATCCGCCTTCATCCGCCGCGTGACCTGCACGACCCGCGCGACCGCATCGAACACGTAATGCGACGTGAAGTCGACGAAACGGTCGTGCACGGCCGCATCGGCCGGCAGGTCGGTCACGGCGACGCCCGCCGGCAACGCGATCTGGCCCGTCTCGTCGAACGTGCCGCCGAGGCAGCCCCACGGCTGCGTGCGCACGGGCTCGGCCAGCCAGGTCTCGACCTGCGTCGCGATGCCGCCCGTCAGACTGGACAGCGCGGGCAACGCGGTCGTGCCGTCCGGCCATACGAAATGATCGAGCGTGCCGGTAACGGTCACGTTGAACGGCCCGTCGGTCGCGCGCCGGTCGCCGGTCGACAGTTGCACGCGGCCGCGCAGGCCGCTTTGCCGCAGGCGCTCGTTCGCGAGTTGCGCGATGCGGTCGCGCGACGCGCGGCGAAACAGGTTGCGTTCGAGTTCGGCCGTCCAGCCGTCGTCCTCGACATACGCCTGGAAACGCGCGGCGCCGGGCCGCGCGGCATCGATCGCGATGCGCGCGGTGCGGGCGCGCGGCTGCGTGGCCGGCGTGCGCGACAGCACGCCCGTATCGACCAGCAGCGCGGGGCGATCCATCACGATCGGCGGCAGGTAGCCGAACGCGATGCCGGCCGTCGTCGTATCCGCGTAGCGCCCGAGATCGGGCAGCCACGTGATCGCATGATTGATCGCGCCGCCGCCGTAGCCGGGCACCGACGGCAGCGTGTACACGGCGCCGAGATTGATCAACACCGGTTCGCTGCGAATGCCGACCGCCGCCAGCAACGCGCCGAACAGCGCGACATGATCCTTGCAGTCGCCGTAGCGGTTGCGCAGGATGTCGGTCACGCGATGCGGCGCGGCGGCCGTTTCGCCGAGAAACAACCCGACGTAGCGCACGTTCGCCTGCACCCAGTCGTACAGCAGGCGCGCCTTGTCGCGCGGATCGGCGGCATCCGCCGTGAGCGCTCGCGCCAGTTGCACGACGGCCGGATCGTTCGCGCTCGGGTCGACGGCTGCGTCGCGGTATCGCGCGGCGAACGCCGCGTAGTCCGGCAGCGTCGACACGACGAGCCGGTCGCCGTAGGTCGGGTAACCGACCGCGCCGCGCTCGATGCGATCGTACGTGCCGTGCCGGTAGTCGAATTCGTAACGCGTGCGGCCGTTCGCCGTGACGGGCGGCAGCGCGACGTAGCCGCGCGCATCCGCATAGAGCGGCATGTCGGCCGGCACGTCGAAGATCAGCCGCTGGCGGTCGACCGGCTCGCGCGACGGCTCGACGTAGTAGCCGAAGTAGCCGCGATTGACCGGCTTCGTGCGGGTCTTGCGGAACGCGACGCGCGTGCTCGACCCGGCTTCGACGCCGGGGAACACGACGGTGCGCAGCAGCCCGTCCTGAAACGTCGGCGCGCCGGCCGAGCGCGGCTCCTGCACGTCGCGGATGCCGTCCGCGCCGACCGGATGCGCGACGCCGTCGCGGTCGATCGTCTCGGCCGCGAGCAGCTCGACCTTCTCGAGATTCTTGTCGAACCAGACGTAGCGCTGCGCGACCGCGTCGATGCCGTTCGCGTCGTTCGCGCGCAGCGTCGAGTCGTCGTGCTCGTCGAGCGAACCGTCGTGCTGGATCACGAATTCGTGGACGTCGCTGACGAGCGTGACGGGCGCCGTATCGCCCGCATCGGGCGAATCGCCGGTGCCGCGCGTCTCGGCGGCGGTCGTACCCGCGCCGAGCGCCACCGCGCATGCGAACAGGCAGCCGGTCCATCGGGAAGGAAAACGCACCACGTCGAAGCTCTCCGCGCGTTCGTTGCCGGTCGTCGGCGTCGCGCGCGAGGGCGGAAGTCGTACCGCGTGACGCGCGGATGACAAGCCACCCGCGTACCCGCCGCGGCGCCGTCGTGCGGCCCAGTGTGGGTGACGTACCGGCGAGCGTCAAGCCGCGGCGCGCAAGGCCGGCGCGCGGCGCGTTACTTGCAGTCGCCGACGCGCTTGCCGCGCCACGTCCACGCGAGCGTGTACGCACCGGCCTGCACGTGCTGCCCGCGCAATTGCCCCTTCAGGTCGTAGCTCGTCGGCGTGACGACCCCCGTCACGGTGCCGTTGCCACGCCCCTGCTCGTTCGCACAGGAAAGCGCAACCTTCAGTGTCGTGCCCGCGTAATCCCAGTTCGTGATCGTGCAGCGGATGTCGTCGCGCTGCAGGCGCGCCGTCATCGTCTTGCGCAGGTTCTTCGCATCCGCGTCGGTCAGGCACTGGTCCGGCATCGAATCCGTGCCCTGCGGCAGCGGCTTGCCGTTCAGCGTGTAGGCCGTGTCGTCATGCCAGAGCCCGGGCGATACGGTCTGCGCGAAAGAAGAGACGGCGAAGCCGGCGAGCACGGCGGCAGTCAGCAGTTTCATGATGTCTGTGTTCGATTGAGCGATGCCCGCGCGGCCGCACGGGCATCCGGCTGGCGTCGGGAATTACTGCTGCACGAGTTCGACGCGACGGTTCTGCGCGCGGCCCGCGTCGTCGGCGTTGGAGGCGACCGGCGACAGCGATGCGACACCCTTCGCGGCCAGCCGTGCCGGCGCGATCCGGTACGTCGTCGCGAGCGCCTGCGCAACGGCCTCCGCGCGCTTCTGCGACAAGTCGACGTTGTGCGCGAGCTGCCCCTGGTTGTCGGTATGCCCGACGATGTAGACCTTCAGCGCCGGATTCGCCGACAGCAGCTTCGCCATCTCGTCGAGCTGCGCCTTCGACTCGGGCTTGACCTGCGCCTTGTCGGTATCGAAGTAGATGCCGTACAGCGCGACCTTGCCGGTCGCGGCCAGCCCCTTTTGCAGCGCGCCGGAATCGATCACCTTCACTTGCCCCGTCTGCATCGGCTTCACCTCGACCACTTCCTCGTAGACGACCGTGCGCTTGTTCGACGCCGAATCGTCCATCACGTGCACGAACACGTATGCATCGCCGGCTGCGCGCGGCAGCTTCGCGAGGATCGTCCGGTGCTTGCCGCCGAAGTTCGCTTCGCCGCCGCCCGCCTTGCGCATCCGCCCGGAATTGATCACGACGCTCTGGAACTCGCCGCCGCCGCTCTTGCCGCACTGCTCCGCCGTGCAACGGAACAGGATCTGGAAGCCGCCCTTTTGCAGCGCATCGAGGTAGTTGCGCTCGACTTCGAGCGTCGACTTGTCCGCGCCGATCGTATAGCTGATACGCGTGACCTTGCCTTCCAGGTTCAACCCCTTCGCGGTCCTCTCGTCGTCGATCGGCTGGTTCGGCAGGAATGCCTCGTCGAACGCGGTCTGCGAATACGCGTTGATCGTCGCGCCGGCAAAGCGCGAAATCAGCGGATGGTCCTTCGAGCCGGGCACGTCGCCGGCGGCGCCGGCGAGCGTGGAAAGCGACAGCAGCGCGGCGGCCGGCAATGCGTAGCGGCCGGCTCGCGTGAACCGGGTGAACAGCGTGACTGCATTCGTCATGGGAGTCTCTCGGAAAAGATTTTTAGTTCGATTGATTGCGGCAATGCGCCGCGCATCTTAGCAAAACTTTTCCGGCCGTCCGGACGGCCGGATACGACCCGGTAGCCGGCCGCCGAACTGTCCGGCCTGCAGCCCCGGCGGCCGGGGCGACGCTTTCGGCATGCAAGCGAACGGCGCCGGCAACCGCGCGCCGGACCGGCTGCCGGCCCACGCCGGCAGCGCCTCGCCCCCGCCCGGCCCGCCGGCCGCCGCCTTCCGATCGACCTCACCCCGTCCGTCACCCGCCCCGCCCGAACGCGATTCGCATCGGCGTCCCGGTCGTGCGTTTTTCCCCGCAATTCGACATTTGTGCGCGCGCAACAATGGCGATGCCTCGCGCCTGGCGCGGCGGTCTTTAAAACCACATCTCACGAGGACATACCATGCAACTCCAATCCCATCCGGCATGCCGCCCGTTTTACGAAGCCGGTGAACTCTCGCAACTGACCGCCTTCTACGAAGAAGGCCGTAACGTCATGTGGATGATGCTCCGATCGGAGCCGCGGCCGTGCTTCAACCAACAACTCGTCACCGACATCATTCATCTCGCGCGCGTCGCCCGCGACTCGGGCCTCAAGTTCGACTTCTGGGTGACGGGCTCGCTCGTCCCCGAGCTGTTCAACGTCGGCGGCGACCTGAGCTTCTTCGTCGACGCGATCCGCAGCGGCCGGCGCGACCAGCTGATGGCCTACGCGCGCTCGTGCATCGACGGCGTGTACGAGATCTACACGGGCTTCGGCACCGGCGCGATCTCGATCGCGATGGTCGAGGGCAGCGCGCTCGGCGGCGGCTTCGAGGCCGCGCTCGCGCATCACTACGTGCTCGCGCAGAAGGGCGTGAAACTCGGGTTCCCGGAGATCGCGTTCAACCTGTTCCCGGGCATGGGCGGCTATTCGCTGGTCGCGCGCAAGGCGAACCGCGGTCTCGCGGAATCGTTGATCGCGACCGGCGAAGCGCACGCGGCCGAGTGGTACGAAGATCGCGGCCTGATCGACGAGACGTTCGACGCCGGTGACGCGTACCTCGCGACGCGCACCTTCATCGACGTGACGAAGCCCAAGCTGAACGGCATTCGTGCGATGCTGCGCGCCCGCGAACGCGTGTTCCAGTTGTCGCGCTCGGAGCTGATGGACATCACGGAAGCGTGGGTGCATGCGGCGTTCACGATCGAGCCGAAGGACCTCGCGTACATGGAACGCCTGGTGATGCTGCAGAACCGGCGCGTGTCGAAACTGCGCACGGTGTAATGCGACGGGCGCCGCCAACGGCCGGCGGCGCCCGTTTCCGGAACGACGCTCAGGCGATCAGCCTGAGCTTTCTCGTCTCCGCGAGCCACCCCTCGAACGCCTGCGCCGGCATCGGCCGCGCGTAGTAGTAGCCCTGCGCGTGATCGACGTCGAGCTGCTTGAGGAATTCGGCTTCCGCATGCGTTTCGACGCCTTCGGCGACCACCGCGAAATTCAGCGCCTTCGCGAGCGACACGACCGAGCGCACCAGCGCCTGCGAGCGCGGATTGCGGTCGATGGCCGTAATGAAGGTGCGGTCGAGCTTGATCACGTCGAGCGGCAGGCGCGACAACTGCGACAGCGACGAATAGCCGGTGCCGAAATCGTCGAGATGGATCTCCGCGCCCAGTTGGCGGAACTGCCGCATCAGCCCGATGGCCGCCTCCTCGTCCTCGATGAAGCAGCTTTCGGTCAGCTCGATGTCGAGCAGGCCCGGTTTCAGCCCCGCGGCGTCGAGAATCGACGCGAACTGGTGGACGATGTTCATGTCCTGCAACTGCCGCGCGGACACGTTCACCGCGATCCGGACGCCGAGCCCCTTCGCCTTCCATGCGGCGGCCTGCGCGGCCGCGGTACGCATCACCCAGCGCCCGAGCGGCGCGATCAGCCCCGACTCTTCCGCGAAACGGATGAACTCGACCGGCGCGACGAGCCCGCGATCGGGCGACTGCCAGCGGATCAGCGCCTCGACGCCGTGCACGTCGCCCGTCGCGATATCGACGACCGGCTGGTAATGGAGCACGAACTGCTCTTCCTCGAGCGCCTTGCGCAGGTTCGTGTCGAGCCACATGTACTTCGCGACCTTCTGGTTCATCTCCAGCGAGAACACGCGATACGTATGCTTGCCCGCTTCCTTCGCGACGTACATCGCGGTGTCGGCGCTGCGGATCAGCGTCTCGAGCGAATCGCCGTGCTGCGGATACATCGCGATACCGATCGAGCAGCTCGTGTAGACCTCCATCAGCCCGAGATGGATCGGCGTGCGCAGCCGCTCGAGAATGATCTGCGCGGTCGCTTCGAGCAGCGGGCGCGTGCCGTGTTCGAACAGTACGAGGAATTCGTCGCCGCCGAGCCGCGCGAGCGTCGCACCGGACGGCAGGCAACCGCTGATGATCGCCGATACGTCCTGCAACAGGCGGTCGCCGGTGATGTGGCCGTAGTGATCGTTGACGCGCTTGAAGTTGTCGAGATCGAGAAACAGGATGCCGACCTGGCCGCGCGTCAGCTCGCTCTCCTCGGCGATTGCCGTCCGGATGCGCTCGCTGATCGCATGGCGGTTCGGCAGCCCGGTGAGCACGTCGGTGTTCGCGAGCTCGGAGAGCCGCTGCTGCGCGTTGCGCTCCTCGGTGATGTCGATGCCCGAGCAGATCAGGAACTGTTCGTCCACGCCGCTGCCGCTCCGCACGAACTTGTTGCGGAACTGGAACAGGCGCGGCCCGTTGACCGTGTTGATGTAGCGCTCGACCGCGAACGACTGGTTGCTCGCGAAGAAGCCCGTGATGTTGCTGCGCGACTGCGCGCCCTGTTCGGGGCTCATGAACAGCTCGAACGCGCTGCGGCCGATCACGTCGACCTCGCGCTTGCCCGTCACTTCCTCGCACAAACGGTTGAAGCGCTGCACCATCCCGTTGCGGTCGAGGATCACGACGAGCGAATTCACTTCGGACACGACCTGCTCGGCGAACGCGAGCCCGTGCGACAGGTCGCCGGCGACGGATTCGGTATCGGAATAGGCGGACGCCGTGCCGGCCCAGTCGACCGTATTGACCTTCCTGCCGACGAGATGGAGGCTGACCGGGTTGCCGAACAGCACGATGTCCAGCACGAGGTGCGACGTGACGCCGGTCAGCGCGCGGATGCGCGCGGCCTGTTCGGCCGTCAGCGCGATCGCGACGTTGGTCAGGCCGCGGACCGCGGCCAGCTCGAGCGCGTTGCTGTCGCTGCCGAGACGCCAGCAGGGGCTGCGCGTACCGACATGCGCCTCGAGCACCGCGCTATCGTTTTCGTCATCCATGGACACGCCCCGATCCAAAAAAAACGCACAGTGTAGACGGAGGCGAGTGGGCCGACCGCCTTCCCGGGCACGCGCAGCGCGCATGCCCGGCAGGGCAGCCGTGATCGCCGTGACAGCGGGCCTCGTCCCGTACTTGTTTGCAGCTGATGCGGCCGGCGTTCGCGCGTGATGCGCGCAGGTTCTGCCTTACGAATGATGAGAGCCATCTTATCAAATGACGATGAAGATTGGCACTCACATTTAGAGAAAAGTGTCAAGGAACCGGGACTCGATTGGCAAGCCGGATTTTTCATGATCGGCCGCTTGAGAACGGGTGGGCGACGCGCCGCGCGTCGAGGGTGGATTGCCGGGCCGGAACCCGCGCCGGACGGGCGTTTGAGGTCGATCCGCGGTGACGGGGCCAGATCTTTGGGGAGACCGTGGCGGCAGGGGTCGAATCGCATGCCGCGATCCGTGTTTCCGCCATTTTGATTCCGCTCGCGCGTGAATGCGCCGCTTTATTCCACAGTTCTTTGCAATATTCTTCACCCGCCCGCGCACCCGGCGCGGAGTGCCCGCGCCGGGTGCGCCGCTCATTCCGGCGCGCCGTAGCCGCCGCCGCCCGGCGTTTCGACGACGAACACGTCGCCCGGCGCCATCTGCGCGCGGCCGATGTGGTCGAGCGCCTCGACCGTGCCGTCCGCCCGCTCGATCGTGTTGCGGCCGAGCGCACCGGCTTCGCCGCCCGCCGCGCCGAACGGCGCGTGGATCCGGTTGTTCGACAGGATCGACGCGGTCATCGGCTCGAGGAAGCGGATCCGCCGCACCGCGCCGTCGCCGCCGCGCCAGCGCCCGGCGCCGCCCGAGCCGGCGCGGATCCGGTGCGAATCGAGCCGCACCGGATAGCGCCATTCGAGCACCTCCGGATCGGTGAGCCGCGAGTTCGTCATGTGCGTCTGCACCGCGGCGACGCCCGCGAAGCCGTCGCCCGCGCCGCTGCCGCCCGCGATCGTCTCGTAGTACTGGTACCGATCGTTGCCGAATGTGAAGTTGTTCATCGTTCCCTGGCTCGACGCGACGCAGCCGAGCGCGCCGTACAGCGCGTTGGTGATCGCCGACGACGTCTCGACGTTGCCCGACACGACGGCCGCCGGGTATTCGGGGTTCAGCATCGAGCGGGCCGGCACGATCACGGTCAGCGGCTTCAGGCAGCCGGCGTTCAGCGGGATGTCGTCGCCGACCAGCGTGCGGAACACGTACAGCACCGCGGCCATGCAGACGGCCTTCGGCGCGTTGAAGTTGTTGTCGAGCTGCGCGGACGTGCCGGTGAAGTCGATCTCCGCGCACCGCGCCGCGCGGTCGACGCGAATCGCGACGCGAATCTCCGCACCGTTGTCGAGCGGGTACCGGTATGCGCCGTCCTGCAGCGCGCCGATCACGCGCCGCACCGCTTCTTCCGCGTTGTCCTGCACGTGCCCCATGAACGCGAGCACGACGTCGCGGCCGAACTGCGCGACCATCCGGCGCAATTCGTCGACGCCCTTCCGGTTCGCGGCGACCTGGGCCCGCAGGTCGGCCATGTTCTGCTCGACGTTGCGCGCCGGGTAGCGGCCCGACGCCAGCAACGCGCGCGTCTCGGCGTCGCGCAGCACGCCGGCCGACACGAGCTGCCAGTTGTCGATCAGCACGCCTTCCTCGTCGATATGGGTCGAATCGGGCGGCATCGAGCCCGGCGTCGTACCGCCGATGTCCGCGTGGTGGCCGCGCGAGCCGACGTAGAACAGCGGCGCGTCCGAGCCGTCCGCGAACACCGGCGTGATGACCGTCACGTCTGGCAGGTGCGTGCCGCCGTGGTACGGGTCGTTCAGCATGAACACGTCGCCGTCGCGCATGCGGCCGCGGTTGCGCTCGATCACCGTGCGGATGCTTTCGCCCATCGAGCCGAGGTGCACGGGCATGTGCGGCGCGTTCGCGATCAGGTTGCCGTCGCCGTCGAAGATCGCGCACGAGAAGTCGAGCCGCTCCTTGATGTTCACCGAGTACGCGGTGTTCTGCAGCCGCAGCCCCATCTGCTCGGCGATCGACATGAACAGGTTGTTGAAGATCTCGAGCCGCACCGGATCGGCATCGGTGCCGAGCGAGCGGCGCGTCGGCAGCGGCGTCGTGCGCGTCAGCACGAGGTTGCCCTGGGCGGTCATCGCGGCGCGCCAGCCGGGCTCGACGACGGTCGTGCCGTTCTGTTCCGCGACGATCGCCGGGCCGTCGATCGCATCGCCGGCGCGCAGCGTGTCGCGCACGACCAGCGCCGCGTCGTGCCACCGGCCGCCGGAATAAAAGCGCACGGCCGTGTGCGCTCGAGGCGCCGCGTCTTCCGCGCGCGGCGCGAGCGGCGCGAGGTCGACCGGCGCGTCCGAGCGGCCGATCGCCTCGACCGACGCGAGCTCGGCGACGAGCGGCGTGCCCGGCATCAGGAACGCGTAGCGCTGCCGGTACGCGGCCTCGAACGCCTGCTGCATCGCGGCGACGCTGCCGGCCGGTACGTCAAGCGCCGAATCGGTGCCCTGGTAGCGCAGATGCACGCGCCGCTCGGTCGCGATCCGCTGCGGCGGCACGCCCTGTTCGAGCAGCGCGCCGATGGCCTCGTCGGCCAGCCGGTCGAGCGCCGCGTTCAGCGCCGGCAGCGACGCGTCGGTCAGCACGGCCTCGACCGCACGCTCGCGCATCGCGGTCTGGTCGGCCAGCCCCATCCCGTACGCGGACAGCACGCCCGCGAGCGGATGCGCGAACACCTGCGTCATCCCGAGCGCATCGGCCACGCCGCACGCGTGCTGGCCGCCCGCGCCGCCGAACGTCGTCAGCACGTAGCGCGACACGTCGTGGCCGCGCTGCACGGAAATCTTCTTGATCGCGTTCGCCATGCTGCCGATCGCGATCTCCAGGAAACCTTCGGCAAGCGCCTCGGGCGTCTCGCGCCGCCCGGTTGCCGCGTGAATCTCGTCGGCGAGCGCCGCGAACTTCGCGACCACGCCGTCGCGGTCGAGCGGCTGGTCCGCATGCGGGCCGAACACCCGCGGAAAATGGTCGGGCTGGATCTTGCCGAGCATCACGTTGCAGTCGGTCACCGTCAGCGGGCCGCCGCGCCGGTACGCGGCCGGCCCCGGATTCGCGCCGGCCGATTCGGGCCCCACGCGCAGCCGCGCACCGTCGAAGCCGAGCACCGAGCCGCCGCCCGCGGCGACCGTATGGATGCTCATCATCGGTGCGCGCATCCGCACGCCGGCCACCTGCGTCTCGAACACGCGCTCGAATTCGCCGTTGTAGTGCGACACGTCGGTCGACGTGCCGCCCATGTCGAAGCCGATCACGCGCTCGAAGCCGGCCGCGCGCGCCGCGCGCACCATCCCGACGATGCCGCCGGCCGGGCCGGACAGGATCGCGTCCTTGCCCTGGAACGCATCGGCGCGTGTCAGCCCGCCGCTGCTCTGCATGAACTGCAGGTTCACGCCCGGCATCTCGTGCGCGACCTGTTCGACGTAGCGGCGCAGGATCGGCGACAGGTACGCGTCGACCACGGTCGTGTCGCCGCGCGACACCATCTTCATCAGCGGCGACACCTCGTGCGACACCGACACCTGCGTGAAGCCGATGCGGCGCGCGAGTTCGGCCAGCATCCGTTCGTGCGCGGTGTAGCGGTAGCCGTGGATCAGCACGATCGCGAGGGCGCGCACGCCGCCGTCGAACACGCGGCGCAACGACGCTTCGGCACCCTGAACATCGAGCGGCACGACCACGTCGCCATGCGCGCCGACGCGCTCGTCGATCTCGACGACCGTCTCGTACAGCGCGTCGGGCAGCACGATGTCGAGATCGAACAGGCGCGGCCGGTTCTGGTACGCGATGCGCAGCACGTCGCGAAAACCGCGCGTCGTCGCGAGCGCGGTGCGTTCGCCCTTGCGTTCGAGCAGCGCGTTGGTCGCGACCGTCGTCCCCATCTTCACCATGTCGACCCGCTCGGGCGTGATCGGCTCGCCAGCCGCGAGGCCGAGCAGGTGACGGATGCCGGCCACGGCCGCGTCGCGGTACTGCTCGGGGTTCTCCGACAGCAGCTTGTGCGTGACGAGCGTGCCGTCGGGCCGCCGCGCGACGATGTCGGTGAACGTGCCGCCGCGGTCGATCCAGAATTGCCAGCGCGCGGCGTCGGAGGAAACGGGAGAAAGGTGTCGGTCGGTCATGATGTCGGGTCGATGCGTCGTTGAATCGAGGGGCGAGCGCCGCCGCACGGCGCGCGTCGCGCGCCGCGTGGCGGTACCGGTAAAAAAGGGGGAAAAGGGAGAAAGCGGCGCGCGGGCCGCTGCCGCTTACGCGGCGTCGAGTTCGCGGCCGCGGGTCTCGGGCAGCGTCAGCGCGGCGACGATCACCACGCCGTACGCGGCGACCGCGAAGATGCCGATGCTCGTGCCGAGCCCGTATTGCTTCGACAGCGCGCCGATCAGGAACGGGAACAGTGCACCGATCGCACGGCCCACGTTGTAGCAGAAGCCCTGGCCGGACCCGCGCACGCGGGTCGGGAACAGCTCGGTGAGGAACGCGCCCATCCCCGAGAAAATGCCCGACGCGAAGAAGCCGAGCGGGAAGCCGAGCCACAGCATCGAAGCATTGGTCAGGTTCAGCGACGTGTACGAGAACGCGATCACCATCGAGCCGACCGCGAAAAGGATGAAGTTCGGCTTGCGGCCGAGGCGGTCGGTCAGGTACGCGCTCGTCAGGTAGCCGACCCACGAGCCGAGGATGATCATCGCGAGATAGCCGCCAGTGCCCATCACCGTGAGGTGCCGCTCGGTCTTCAGGAAGGTCGGCAGCCACGTCGTGATCGCGTAGTAACCGCCCTGCGCGCCGGTCGTCAGGAGCGCCGCGCGCAGCGTCGTCGTGATCAGCTTCGGCGCGAAGATCTCGGTGAGGCGCGGTGCGTCGGCCACTTTCGCCTGCGCGGCCTTCTCCTTCTCGTAGACGTCCGGCTCCTTCACGTAACGGCGGATCGCGACGACCAGCAGCGCGGGCGCGAGCCCGACGAGGAACAGCGCGCGCCACGCCTGCTCGGCCGGCAGCACCGAAAACAGCAGCGCATACAGCAGCGCGCACAGCCCCCAGCCGATCGCCCAGCCCGACTGCACGAGGCCGACCGCCCTGCCGCGGTCGCGCGCGCGAATCACCTCGCCGATCAGCACCGCGCCGGCCGTCCATTCGCCGCCGAAGCCGAAGCCCATCAGCGCGCGCGCCGCGACCAGTTGCGGGTAGTTCTGCGCGAGCCCGCACAGCGCGGTGAACACCGCGAACCACAGCACCGTGAGTTGCAGCGTGCGCACGCGGCCGATCCGGTCGGACAGGATGCCGGCGATCCAGCCGCCGAGCGCCGACGCGAGCAGCGTGATGGTGCCGATGAAGCCTGCGTCGGCGAGCGAGATGCCCCAGGTCGCGACGAGCGTCGGGATCACGAACGACAGCATCTGCGTGTCCATTCCGTCGAGCATGTAGCCGACCTTGCAGCTCCAGAACGCGCGGCGTTCGCGCGGCTGCGCATCCGCATACCACGAGAACAGGCCGCTGCGCGCGCGGCTCGCGGGCTCGGCGGCGGGCGCCGCGAGGGTCTTGCTTTCCATGGTGATGCTCCTGTCGTGATGCGCCGTCGAATGGCGTGTGGTGTGTCGCGGGTATGCGGCGTAAGGGGTGTGCGGCCGGTCAGAACACGGCCAGCGACGCGTTCGTGATGTCGGTCATCAGCATGTGGCCGGGCGTATGCGCGATCGCGATCGGCAGCTTCGCGTCCATCAGCGCGGTTTGCGGCGTCACGCCGCACGCCCAGAACACCGGCAGTTCGCCGTCGCGGATCGTCACCGCGTCGCCGAATTCGGGCGCGTTCAAATCCTCGATGCCCAGTTCCCGCGGATGACCGATATGGATCGGTGCGCCATGCACGCCCGGGAACCGGCTCGTGATCTGCACCGCGCGGATCGCGTCGGCGCCGCGCAGCGGCCGCATCGACACGACCAGTTGGCCGCCGAAGATTCCCGCGCGGCGGTTCGCGATCGACGTGCGGTACATCGGCACGTTGCGCCCTTCCTCGACGTGGCGCAGCCCGATCCCTTCGCGGGCGAGCATGTCCTCGAACGAAAACGAGCAGCCGATCGCAAATACGACGAAATCGTCGCGCCACAGCGCTTCCAGCGATTCGACCTGCTCGGTCAGGCGGCCGTCGCGGTAGACGTTGTAGCTCGGTACGTCGGTGCGGATGTCGAGATCCTCGCCGAGCGCGTCGAGCCGGAACGCGCCCGGTTCGCCAACGCCCAGCAGCGGGCAAGCCTTCGGGTTGGCCTGGCAGAAGCGCAGGAAATCGTGCGCGTACGCGTCGGGCAGGATCGCCAGGTTCGCCTGGGCAAACGGGCCGCAATGGCCGGCGGTCGGGCCGCGGAACGCGCCGCGGCGCACGGACTGGCGGAATTCGGAAGGCGTCATGATGGTCGGTCGCAGAATCGGGATGGCATGGCGATGACGGTGGCGTGTCATCGGATACGGCGAAGAATAGAAAAGAAAAAAATTTGTCGCCAACGAGTTTTTTTGCGTCCGTTGTATAGAATTTCTTAACGGATCCGCGGGTTTTCCCCGGTCCCGTTCATTTTTCGTCGCCGGCAAGCTGCGCATCCACTGCTCGCCCGACCGCCATGAACACGCGTTTTCTCGAAACCTTCGTCACGCTCGCGAAGCTGCGCAACTTCCGCACGACCGCGGCCGCGCTGCATGCGACGCCGGCCGCGATCTCGCAGCGCCTGAAAGCGCTCGAGGACGAACTGCATACGGTACTCGTCGATCGCGACAGCCGCGCGTTCCGGCTCACGCCGAACGGCGAATACCTGCTCGGCTATGCGAAAGCCGTGGTCGAGGCGACGCAGGAACTGCAGGCCGCCGCGTCCGGCGAGCGCGCGCTGCGCGGCAAGCTGCGGCTCGGCGTGATCGAGACGGTCGTGCACAGCTGGCTGCCGCACTATATGCGGCGGCTCGCGGCCGACTATCCGCAGCTCGAGATCGATCTGACCGTCGACGTCAGCGTCGTGCTGCAACGCCGGCTGATGGCCGGCGAGCTCGACCTGATCATTCGCGTGGAAGGCAGCGACGAGGCGTCGGTCGTATGCGACGCGCTCGCGAACTACCCGGTGCGCTGGATCGCGCGCGCGGGGCTGCTGCCGAACCTGCGCACAGGCCTCGCGCGGCAGGTGCTGCGCCAGCCGATCCTCACCTACGGGCGCGGCACCGCGCCCCATCGTGCGCTGGAAGACATCGTCCGCACGCTCGCGCATGCGCACGGCGTGCCGCTGTCGGAGACGCGCATCACCGGATCGCCGTCGATCTCGGTGATCGTGCAACTGGTGCGCGACGGCTTCGGCGTTGCCGCGATTCCGGTGCTGTTCGTCGATGCGCTGATCGCGAGCGGCGAAGTCGTCGAGCTGCCGCTGCAGCCGTCGCCGCCGTCGATCGTCGTGTCGATGTCGCGGCGGGCGGACGCGCCGCGGTTCGTGCATGGCGCGTCGATCGCTGCGCGCGCGGCCTGTCACGAGTATTGCGAGAAGAGCACGCGGTTGCTGGTCGAAGCGCTTTGACTTTGCAGCGGTGGACGACGCGCGTTCGACATCGCCGCGCGAATCGCCCACAATCGCGTTCGGCGCGCCGCCACGTCGGCGCCGCGCATCGTGAATGAGGGCCGGGCCGTCCGGCATTCGTCGCCTCGCATGACCGTGCACGACAGGAAGGCCACATGCAGATTCGCTCCGCCTCGCCCCGCCTGAACCTCGCGCGCGTCGTGATCGTCGCGCTGTATGCCGCGTCGCTGCTGCTGCCCGTCGCGGCCGAACCGCCGAATGCGGCCGGCGCGGTGAGCTGGTTGCATGGCTATACGGTGCTCGCGCTCGGCGGGCTCGCGATCCTCGACCTGCAATTCGCCTGGCTCGGCAACCCGCTGCTCGTCGTCGCGCTGCTCAGGCCGAGCCGTACCGTGTCGGCGCTGCTGGCCGTGGTCGTGGCCTTTGCGGCCGGGTGGCATACGATCCCGACCGACGCGAACTACGAAACGATCCGCACGTTCGGGGCCGGGTACTACTTATGGATTGCGGCGATGGCGGGCGCCGCCGCGTTGCCGTGGATCGACGGGCGCGCACGGCAGGATGGCAGTGCGCCAAGCGTTGCGGTCGGTGCCGCGGGCGGGGGCGTGCCGACCGGCACTGGCGCAGGCGCTGGGACAAACGCAGCCGCCGGCAGCCCGGCCGGACCGAATGCCGCGCCGTCCTCGCCCCGCCCGTCTACCCGGCAAAGCGGCTGGACCGTGACCGCCACCGATACGCGCATCGCGTCGACCGACCAGACCGGGACGACACGCGGCATCGCGCTGTCCGACCTCGGCGCGATCCTGATCGAAACCAGCGATCATGGGCCGTTCGTGTCGGACGTCTGGTGGATCCTGTTCGATACGAACAAGCAGTTCGCGTGCAGCTTTCCGCAGGACGCCCAGGGCGCGAAGGCGGCCGTCGACCGGCTGCTCGACCTGCCCGGCATCGACCACCGCAAGGTCATCGACGCGCAGACGTCGATCCAGAACGCGACCTTCCCGATCTGGGAGCGCGCGGCGGGCAAGCCGGGCGGCCCGGGAAAAGCCGGGGCGGCCGCCTGACCCGGCCCCCCTTACGCGGATGGCGCCGCATGCGGCGGCGTCAGCTTGCCGTCGCCATACTCGCGAAGCACCTGCGAAATCACGACACGATACCCGTCCAGCCAGCGCGCCTGCTTCGCCTTGGCTTCGAGATGCGCGGGATGCTGGATCAACTGTCGCAGCGCCGCCTCGGATTCCCAGTAGTAGACGTTCTGGATCAAGCCGGCTTGCGCGTTCTCCCACGTTTCCTCGCCGAGATAGCCGGGCGTCGCGCGCGCCATGTCGGCGATCTGCCGGTCGAGCCGGTGGAATTCGTCGTCGTACTGGCCGGCGCGAAAAATGAAAGTCGACGCGTACATGCCCGCTCGCTCTGCAACGATTGAAAGAGCGCCAAGTGTAAGGCACGCGCGGCGTGCCGCGATCGTCAGGCGGCGAGCGAAGCGGCGTCGACGCGATCGTCGAGCCACGCTTCGATGCGTGACGCATCGTCGCGCGTGGCGGCGGCGGATGCCGGCGTCGCCGCGAGCGCCCGTCGCGCCCGCTCCAGCGCCTGCGCGAAGCCACGCAATTCGCGCGTCGCGGGCCGGTCGGCCACCTGCCGGCGCGCGAGCGCCGCTTCGATGTTCGCGCCGATCAAGGTCAGTTGGGTATCGATGAAGTCGATGCACAACGCGCGGCAATGCGCGGAAACCTGACCGGCGGCCAGCAGGGCCGGCACGATCGACACGGTCAGGTAGCCGCCGGGCGCCAGCCGCGACAGCGCATCGCTCACGCCCGGCCCGCCGTCGGCCAGCGACGCGAACACGGCGTCGCGCCACACCGCGCGCTCGAACACGAGCGCATCGCGATGCGCGTCGAGCATCGCACGATCCTCGACCTGCCCGGCCGTCACCAGCGGAATCGGGAACACCGATACCTCGGCAGACTGCACGCTCGCGGCGTCGACGATGCAATTCGCGCCGAGCCACGCCGCATCGCCGAGCCACGCCGCATCGCCGCGCCGCGTCGCGAGCACGCGTGCCTGCAACCGGTCGGGCAGCATCGGATCGAGCGGCACCGCGCGGCAGATCGACGGCTTGTTCGCGTGCACGCCGCAGCGGCCGTCGTCGGCCAGCGCCGCGCAACGGCCCAGCGACGGATAGTCGTAGCCTTGCAGCGTCAGCGCGAGCCATTCGCCGTGCACGCGGCCGCGATGGAACAGCCGGTCCGCCAGCGCATCGGCCGCCGCGACGTCGTCCGCATCGAGCGCGTGCTCGCGGCCGCCCGCTTGCCAGCGTTCGCCGATCCGCCGCTTCGGCACGCGGCGGATCGTCAACGCGCCGACGAAGCGGTGCCGATACCGGAACAGTTCGCGCAACGACAGCGTCGGCGCGCTGTTGCAGCAGCGGCCGCACGCGTTGCACGCGAGCAGGTAACTGTCTACCACGGCCGCCGCACCGAATCCTGGTAGCGTGTGAGGATGAAGTGCGCGACGTCGTCCGAGTGGTACGCGGCGACGAGCTGCGCGACCCACGGCTTCGCGCGATCGGCGTCGCGCACGGTCAGCACGTTCGCGTACGGCGAGCGCGCATCCTCCAGGCTGATGCTGTCGCGCGCGGGCTGCAGCCCGGCGCGGGCCGCGTCGTCGCTGTCGATCGCGACGAACGCGGCCGTGTCGAGCGCCGCGTAAAGCCGGTCGCGGCGCAGCGCGACGAATTTCAGCCCGAGCCGGTTGCCCGTCACGTCGCGCAGCGTCGCATGCAGGCCGGCCTTCTCGCGCAGCGTCACCAGCGTGTCGTTCTGCAGCAGCACGAGCGCGCGCGCCATCCCGCGCGGATCGGCGGGAAGCGCGATCGTCGCGCCGGGTTGCAATGCGTTCAGGCTCGTCAGCTTGCGGGAATAGAACGCCATCGGCAACGTGACGGTCGGGGCGACGGCGGTCAATGCGTAGCCTTTTTCCGCGCGTGTCGCGCCGAGGCGCTGCGCGTCCTCGAAGCTCGCCGCGTCGATTCGGCCGTTCGCGAGCGCGGCATCGATGCGCGACGCGTCGTCGAACTGCACGACGTCGACATCGAGGCCACGCGCGGCGGCGACGCGCTTCACCTCGTCGAGGATCTCCGCATGCACGCCGCGCGTGACACCGACGCGTATCGCCTGCGTCACCGCTTCCGCGGCAAGAGCCGCACCCGAACATACGAAGCCGCACGCAACGACCAGCGACGCGGCAACGCAATGCGTCATCGCCCGCCTCATGAAGCATCCCTCAGGATCGTGCGAAACCCGATATGCGACGCGCCGAGATCGGCTTCCTGCTGCTCGCGCGACGATGCGCGGTAACGCACGCAGTAATCGCGCGAGCACAGGAACGAGCCGCCCTTGATCACCATCGGCGTATCGTGCCGGCGCGTCGGCGGGGCGACGGCCGCCGTGTCGCCGTTCGTGTGGGATTGATGCGGGCCCGTGTACGCGTCCTTCGTCCATTCCCATGCGTTGCCGATCATGTCGTAAAGACGAAAGCCGTTCGCCGCATAGCAGCCGACGGGGGCCAATCCCGCGTGGCCGTCCTCCGCCGAATCGAGCACCGGAAACGCGCCCTGCCAGTAGTTCGCGGCCGGCTTGCCCTGCGCGTCGCGCGGCGCCGCATCGAGCGATGCGTCGTCGCGGCCGGCCTTGCCCGCGTACTCCCATTCGGCCTCGGTCGGCAAGTCGCGGCCGAGCCAGTGCGCATACGCGAGCGCATCGCGCTGCGTGACGAGCGTCACAGGCAGGTTACCGAGCCCCGCCACGTCGCTGCCGGGCCCGCGCGGATGCCGCCACGACGCGCCCTTCACCCACGACCACCACGCGAGGTCGCGCGCGTTCATCTCGTCGCGCGTCGGCACATGGAACACCGCCGCGCCGCCCTGCTGCTCGGCCTCGGTCACGTAACCGGTCGCCTGCACGAATGCCGCGAACTGCGCGATCGTCACGTCGGTCTGGTCGATCCAGAAGCCGCCGACGCGCGTGCGGCCGTCGCCGGCCGGACGCTCGTCCGCATAGCCGCGCGTGCTGCCGAACACGAACGCGCCGCCGCGCAGATGCACCATTCCGGCCTTCGGATCGTCGCGCCACTTCGACGGCAAGCCCGAATAGCGTTCGCACTCGCGCTCCGAACCGAGCGGCGCGAGCGCGCGGCCGCGATTCAGGTCGTCGAACGCGCCGCCGGCCGACGCCGCCGGGTTCGCATAGCCTGCCGCGAACGCGGCGGCGAACAGCGTGGCGGCCAGCGTCGCGCCGATCGTCCAGAAGCGGAACCGCATCGTGTCGCCCCCGCGCTCAGTAGTAGCCGCGCGGCCGCAGCGGCTCGACGCCGCCGACGTTGCTCATGTAGGCCTTCCACTGGTCGACTAGCGCGCCGATCACGGACGGATTCTGCGCGGACACGTCGGTCGTCTCGCCACGGTCCGACGCGAGGTCGTACAGTTGCCAGTGACCGTCGAGCGGCCCGAGCGGCGGCTCGGTCCACAGCGCCTTCCAGCGGCCGTCGGCGCTGCGCAGGTACGCGCGGCCATACGCTTCGTCGCCGAACGGCGTCGTGTGCACTTCGCCCGTCGCCGAGCCCGTGAGCACCGGCAGCAGCGACTGGCCCGTGACCGGATACACGTAGCGGTTGTTGTAGACGACCTTGCCCTTGTTCTGGTCGACGCCCGTCAGCGTGTTCACGAGCGGCGGCGCCGGCTGCGACGGCGGCGTGACGCCCGCGACCGCGAGGAACGTCGCCGTGTTGTCGGTCACGTGCGTGAACGCGCGCAGCGTCGGCAACGGCTGCGACTGGCCCGGCAGGTGCACGATCGTCGGCGTCGATACGCCGCCTTCGCCCGAATAGCCTTTCGTGAGCCGGAACGGCGCCGCGCTCACTTCGGCCCAGCGCAACCCGTACTGCAGGCGCTGCGCATTCTGCTTGCCGTTGTCGGTGCCGAGCGCCGAATAGGTCGGCTCCTGCGCGTTCGCGGTATCGGTCGCGGTCGGGTCGGCGCCCGAATCGATCGGCCAGCCTTCCGCGCCGTTGTCCGACTGGAACATGATGAACGTGTTGTCGTATTCGCCGATGTCCTTCAGATGCTGGATCAGGAGTCCGATGTTGTAGTCGAGGTTCTCGACCATCCCCGCGTAGATTTCCATGTAGCGCGCCTGCGCCCGGCGCTCGGCCGGCGACAGGCTCGACCACAGCTTGTCGACCTTGCCGGGGCCGTAGTCGACGTAGCCGTCCGCGGCCGAATGCACGGCGCTGACGTACTTCGCGCCGGCCTTGCCGTCGTTCGCGGTCGCGGGCGATGCGGCCGTCGTTTCCGGCAGGCCGTCGAACGGTTTGAAATCGGCGGGAATCAGGCCGAGCGCCTTCTGTCGGGCAATCCGCGCGTTGCGGATCGCATCGTAGCCGGCGTCGTACACGCCCGCGTACTTGTGCAGCCACGGATCGGGCACCTGCAGCGGCCAGTGCGGCGACGTGTAGGCCGCGTATGCGAAGAACGGCTTGCCGTCCTGCTTGTTCGCATCGATGTACGAGATCAGTTTCTGCGTATAGAAATCGGTCGAATAGAACACGGCCGGGTTGCCGCCCGCACCGCCCGGCTGCCCGGGCTGGCCAGGCTGCACGTAGCGGCCGTCTTCCGCGTAGTTCGACGAGCCGGCCGGCTCGTGGGCGAAGTGGTTCGTCGCCGCGCCGCCGAGCAGCACGTAGCTGCGCTCGAAACCCCACTGGTCGGGCGTCTGCCCGCTGCCCGTCGTACTGCCGACGATCCCCGAGCCGATGTGCCACTTGCCCGCGATATACGTGTGATAGCCGGCGTCCTTCAGCAGTTGCGCGAACGACAGCGCGCGGTCGTTCAGGTAGCCCTCGTAGCCGGGCAGCCCGCGCCGCTCGTCGGTCGGCACGCCCATCGTGCCTTCGCCGACGAGATGGTGATCGGTGCCTGACACCAGCATCGCGCGCGTGATCGCGCAGACGGTGCCCGTGTGGTGGTTCGACAGGATGCGACCGGACGCGACGAGCGCGTCGAGGTTCGGCGTGTCGATTTCGCCGCCGAACGCATGGATGTCGGAATAGCCGAGATCGTCGGCCATGATGTACAGGATGTTCGGGCGCTTGGCCGACGGCGTCGCGCTGGCTTGCGGCGGCGGATCGCCGTCGACGCCGCCGCACGACGCGAGCGACACCGCGCCGGCAATCGCGGCGCAGACGACACGGAAACGAAAAGCATGCAACGGCGACGCGGACTTTTTCATTGTTGCGGAACGCTCGATCTACGGGATCGGCGATCTTAGCGTCGCGCGCGCGGTGCCCAAAGTCGGATTCGTCACATGCTAACGGGGTGCGGGAATATGCGATGCGCGCCGGCCGCCACGCACCGCGCCGCCGTGCGTCAGTTGCGCCCGCCGAGGCTGCCGCCGCCGTCCACGGCCAGCACCTGCCCCGTGACGAAACCGGCTTCGTCCGACAGGAAAAACGCGATTGCAGCCGCGACGTCGTCGGGCGTGCCGAGCCGGCGCGCGGGAATCGTCGCGAGCACCTTGCGCTCGGCTTCGCTGCCGACCGGCCGCGTCTGGCGGAACAGTTCGGTCTCGATCGGGCCGGGCGCCACCGCGTTGACGGTCACGCCGTGTTCGGCGAGTTCGAGTGCCCACGTGCGCGTGCAGCCGACGAGCGCGCTTTTCGCGGCCGAATATGCGGTGCGATCGAGACTGCCGAAGATCGCGCGGCTGCAGATGTTGACGATGCGTCCATGGCCGCGCGCCTTCATCACGTCGGCGAAATGCTGCGTGACCTGGATCGCCGCCCGCACGTTCAGATTGAACACGGTCTGCAGCGAGCCGAAGTCGATCTGCCCGAGCGGCTGCGGCAACGCGATGCCTGCGTTGTTCACGATGCCGTCGATATCGGCCGACGCACCGATACGCGCCAGCGTCGCGGCCGTCTGCCCGATATCGGCGAGATCGCATGCGTGCAATTCCCCGGGGAAATCGATGTCCTGCGCATGCCGCGCGACGCCGATGACGCGATGGCCGCGCCGCGCGAGCAGCGTGCTGACCGCGAAGCCGATGCCGCGCGACGCGCCGGTGACGAGATAAGTGCGGGATGACATGATTCGTGCCTCGTACGAAAGAATCGAAGACGGCGCGATGCGTACGCTGCCGCGCGTCGCATGCACGTTCCGCACGATTGTGCGTCAGGTGAGAAAAACGCGTACGGTCGCCGTCATCCGCTTCGCTCGAGCGGGGCGGCTTACCGCCATCGGCAGATCGCATCGCGACGCGATCTGCCATGCGAGCACCCTGCCTGCCGGCAACGCGAGCGCGAGCGCCACGAGCAGCAGCGCGAGCGCCCCGACGAGAATCGGCTGCTGCGATGCGACGAACGCGACGGCGCCGGCCGACATGCCGGGCGCCAGGATCAGGTACGTCGACGCGACCTACACCGCGTCAACCGACCATGCGCGAGGGGCGCGGATCGCGCTCGCGACGATGCGGCGTGCGCTGCCCGTCTCCGTCATCCGACGCCAGCACCCGCGGGATCTCGTCGACCAGCGCATCGACGGCGACGCGCACCTTCGACGGCACGTGCCGCGACTTCGGCCGCACCGCGAACACCTCCGCGCCCGACACGCTGTTGCTGTCCATCACCAGCGCGAGCCGGCCGTCGCGCAAGTACGGCGCCATCAGCCAGCACGGTAGCCATGCGAGGCCCGCGCCGGCGGCGGCGGCCTCGGCGATCGCCTGCAGGTCGTCGAACCGCAGGCGCCCAGCCACGCGGTGGTCGTGCGCCTGGCCGTCCGCGCCGATGATCCGCCACGGCACCGGCTGCCCGCCGCGCGAGTACGCGATGCCGACGTGCGACGCGAGTTCGTCGAGCCCCGACGGCCGGCCATGCTGTTCGAGATACGCGGGCGAAGCGCAGATGCCCATGCGCTGCACGCCCAGCCGCCGCCCGACGAGCGCACTCGTATCGGCCAGCTCGCCGATGCGCACCGCGATGTCGAAGCCGTCGTCGATCAGGTCGGCCACGCGGTCGCTGAACGACACGTCGATTTCGAGCCGCGGATGACGCTCGACGAGACGCCGCATGACCGGGGCCACGCATTGGCGCCCGAACAGCACGGGCACGCTGATGCGCAGCCGTCCGGACGGCTCGCGCCGGCCCGCGTCGAGCGCGGCCTCCGTTTCGCCGAGTTCGGCCAGCAACCGCCGGCATTGCTCGTAATAGACGTTCCCTTCGTCGGTCAGGTTGAGCTGGCGGGTCGTGCGCTGCAGCAGCCGCACGCCGAGACGGTGCTCGAGCCGCGCGACGACCTTCGCGACCGCCGAACGCGTGACGCCGACGCGCAACGCCGCCGCCGCGAAGCTGCCCGACTCCACGACCTCGACGAATTCCGCGACGCCTCTCAGCCGCTCGTCCATGTGATTCCGCTCCGGTTCGTTCGCAGGTTTGTGTCCCGCATGGAAACAGTGCGTGGCCAAACTCTAGCCAATGCGTCCCCATACGCAACACTATGATAGTCCCGTCCCCCTCGAACCAGGAGTCGAACATGCATGCATGGCAACTGAAACCGGGCGACGGCGTCGCCGGGCTTCGGCGCATCGACGCGGCCAGCCCGCCGGTCGGGCCGACCGATGTCGTCGTGAAGATCCACTCGGCCGGGCTGAACTATCGCGACCTGATGTTCGCGCGCGGCGATTATCTCGGCATCGGCGACGCGCCGCTGATTCCCGTGGCCGACGGCGCGGGCGAAGTCGTCGAAACCGGCCGCGACGTCACGCGCTTCAAGCCCGGCGATCGCGTGATCAACACGTATTTCCCGCGCTGGATCGACGGGCCGCCCACGCCGGCGAAAGTCTCCGGTTCGCCCGGCGCGCAATTCGACGGCGTGCTGGCCGAACACTTCGTGTCCGACGAAACCGCGCTGGTCGCGATTCCCGCGCATCTCGACTACGACGAGGCGGCGACGCTGTCGTGCGCGGGTGTGACCGCTTGGAATGCGCTGTTCGCCGACGGCGGCGCAGGCCCCGGCTCGACCGTCGTGCTGCTCGGCACCGGCGGCGTATCGATCGTCGCACTGCAGCTCGCGCATGCGGCGGGGCTGCGGACGATCGTCACATCGTCGAGCGACGCGAAGCTCGAACGCGCGCGTGCACTCGGTGCGGATGCAACGATCAACTATCGCGCGACGCCCGAATGGCAGCATGAAGTGCTGCGGCTCACCGACGGCGCGGGTGCGGATCTCGTCGTCGAGGTCGGCGGACGCGACACGCTGCCGCGCTCGGTCGCCGCGACGAAGCTGGGCGGCATCGTGTCGGTGATCGGCGGCCTCAGCAGTTTCGGCGGCCCCGAACTCGGGCTGCTGTCGCTGATCGGCGGCATCCGGCGGCTTCACGGGATCATGGTCGGCAGTCGCGCGATGCTCGATGACGTCGTCCGTCTCGTCGACGCGAAGCGGATCCGGCCCGTCGTCGATCGCGTGTTCGGCTTCGACGAAGCGCCGGAAGCTTATACGTACCTGCAGTCGGGCCAGCATTTCGGCAAGGTCGTGATTCGCGTCGCGGCGTGACGGGAGAAAGCGTCGCGTTGCGCGATCGCGCACGCACGTCGGCGGCGACGGGCGACGAGTCTTCCGCTGTCCGTTGCCGCCGCTTGACCGCACGCCGTCAGAACCGGTGACGAATCCCCGCATGCACCATCAGTTGCTTGGACGTCGACGACAGGTCCGCCGCGCCGGGGATGAGCGCCCGATCGAGCGACGAACCCGTCGCGTCGCCTGCAACCCGCTGATACGCGCCCATCAGGTACACGTCCGTTCGCTTCGACAGGTCGTAGTCGGCCATCAGCCCGATCGAATGGATCTTCGGCTTCGCGCTGCCCGTCGTCGCGTCGTAGCGCACCGTCGTGTACACGTACTGCGCGCCGACGAAGCACGCGGGCGTGAACTGGTATTTGCCGTTCAGCTCGAAGTTCTGGTACTTGATCGCCGTCACCGTGCCGCCGGCGAGCAGCCCCGTCATGGGCGCGATCGTCTCGTCGCCGAACAGGTAGCCGACGTTCGCGGTCGGACGCGTGACGTTGCTGTTCGTGTACGCGAAGCCGACCGTCGCGAGCCCGGCCGTGTAGTTGATCCCCGCCCCGAAGATTCGCAGCCGCGCCGACGCAAAGTTCGCATCGGCGCCGACCGAACCCGAACCCGCGACCGCGCCGCCGGACGTCGCGCCGGGGTCGTTCGCGTTCAGGAACGCAGCGCCGACCAGCAGCCCGCCGTGCTCGTACCGCGCGCCGACGCTCCACACCCGGTTGTTCGCGAAGCCCGTGTCGTTGCTGAAGCTGTAGGTGCCGCCGAACGAGAAACCCGAGAAATCCGGGCTCGCGTACTTGACCGTGTTGTCGACGCGGAACGTGTTGCCCGTGTTGTCGTTATCGAGCGGATGCGAGAACGGATAGACGCCCCAGCTCCCGTTCGCGGTCGTCGGCGCGAGATAGTCGACCACAGAATCGTATTGCCGGCCGAGCGTCAGCGTGCCGTAGCGCGTGCTGCCGAGCCCGACATAAGCCTGCCGCCCGAACATGCGCCCGCCCTGCGCGAGCGTGCCGGCGTTCACGTTGAAGCCGCTCTCGATCTGAAACAGCGCGCTATAGCCGCCGCCGAGATCCTCGGCGCCCTTCAGCCCCCAGCGGCTGCCCTGCGCGAAGCCGCTCGCCATCTGCCACGCACCGTGGCCGCCGACGTCGTTCGTATAGTCGATACCCGCGTCGACCAGACCGTAGAGCGTGATGCTACCCTGCGCGAACGCAGGTGCTGCGCACAGCGCCGGAATCGCGACGAAAAAAAATCTCCAGTTCATTCGTTATCCTTATTCGTTTTTCCGGGCCTGCACGTGAATGCCCGCGCGATTCGCAGGCCGTGCAGGCGGTCATTTCCGGTATCCGGCGCGCGGTCGATCGCGCGCGGGGTCTCCTCACGTGCGACGCGCCGACAGCACGCCGCGCGGCTCACTTCGCGCCGTAGATGTCGAAATCGAAATACTTCCGGTTGATCCGCCGATACGTGCCGTTTGCGAGAATCGTCGCGAGCGCGCGATTGAACGCGTCGCGCAAGTCGGTGTCCTGCTTGCGCAGACCGAGCCCGTCGCCCTGCCCGAAGTACTTCGTGTCGTCGATCGCTTCACCGGCGAATGCAAAGTCCTTGCCCTGCGGCTTCTTCAGGAAACCGTCGCTGGCCGCGATCGACGCCTGGAATGCCGCGTCGAGCCGCCCCGTCACGAGATCCGCGTAGACCTGGTCCTGGTTCGGGTAGGACACGATCTGCACGCCGGCCCGCTGCCAGTTCGCGATCGCATAGTCTGCCTGCGCGGAGCCCTGCTCGACACCGATCCGCTTGCCCTTCAGCGATTCGGCCGTCGGCAGCAACGGCGAACCCTTGCGCGCGATCAGCCGCGCAGGCGCGTTCGAGATCCGGTTCGTGAACGCGATCTGCTGCATCCGCTTCGGCGTGATCGTCATCGACGACGCGATCACGTCGAACTTGCGCGCGAGCAGCCCCGGGATCATCCCGTCGAAACTCGACTCGACCCACACGCAGCGCGCCTTCAGTTCCGCGCACAGCGCATTCGTGATGTCGATCCCGAACCCGGTCAGCGTGCCGTCCGGCAGCTTGTACTCGAGCGGCGGGTAGGTCGGATCGACCGCGAGCCGGATATCCTTGCCCGCCCAGTCGCCTGCATGTGCGGCCCCTGCCGCCAGCGCCATCGAGAGCGCCGCCATCCACTGCTTCATTGCAGTCTCCTTGTGTAGATCGTGAATCGAATTCGTCCGGCGCATCGGGCGCCGGTTCGCCGCGTGCGCCGCGTCACGCGAGATATCGCTCCGCCAGCGCGACCCAATAGCTCGCGCCCGTCGCGAGACATGCATCGTTGAAGTCGTAGCCGGGGTGGTGCAGCCCGCATCCGGTCGCGCCATCACCGTTGCCGTCGCCGTTGCCGATCGACAGGTAGCTGCCCGGGCACGCGTTCAGCATGAACGCGAAGTCCTCGCTCGCCGCGATCGGCCGCAGCTGCGGAATCAGCGCGCCGTCGCCACCCCATTCGCGCGCGACTTCGCGGGCGAATGCCGTTTCCGCCGTGTGATTGACGAGCACCGGATAGGTGTGCCGGTAGTCGATCTCGGCCGTCGCGCCATAACTCGCGGCCTGCCCGTGCACGACCTCGCGGATGCGCCGCTCGAGCAGCGTGCGCACGTCCGGCGACAGCGCGCGCACGCTCAGTTCGAGCTCCGCGTGCGGCGGAATCACGTTCGACGCGGCGCCCGCATGGATCGCGCCCGCCGTGACGATCGCCAGCTCCTGCGGATTCACGTTGCGCGACACGATCGTCTGCAGCGCCATCACGATCGATGCGCAGACCACCACCGGATCGACCGTCGTGTGCGGCGCGGCGCCGTGCCCGCCGCGGCCCGCCACGCGCACGCGCACCTCGTCGGCCGACGCCATCGCCGGGCCGTCGCAGAAGCCGAGCACGCCGGCCGGCAACCCCGGCACGTTGTGCATCGCGAACACCGCGTCGCACGGGAACCGCGTGAACAGCCCGTCGTCGAGCATGCGCTTCGCGCCGCCGAGCCCTTCCTCCGCCGGCTGGAAGATCAGGTTCAGCGTGCCCGTGAAACGCGCGCGCACCGCGATGCAGCACGCGGCGGCGAGCAGCATCGCCGTATGGCCATCGTGGCCGCACGCGTGCATCACGCCGTCGTGCCGGCTCGCATGCGGCAGCCCGGTCGTCTCGCGGATCGGCAACGCGTCCATGTCCGCGCGCAACCCGAGCCGCTTGCCGGCGCCGCGCGCCAGCGTGCCGACCACGCCGGTGCCGCCGAGGCCGCGCTCCACCCGATAACCCCATGTTGTCAGGTGCTCGGCGACGAGATCGCCGGTCGCGCGTTCCTCGAAGCCGAGCTCGGGATGCGCGTGCAGCCGGCGGCGCAGCGCGATCATCTCGGCTTCGATCGCTGCCATTTCGGGAAAAATTCGTGTCTGGCCCAACCCCGATACTCCTTCGCTACGTTCCGGTTGCCGATCGCCGGAGGGCGGATCGTGACGGGATCGTATGCAGCGAAAATCCGGGCGAACAGCCGCGGTTTCGTTATGATGACAACCTTTCGTTGTCGGGTATCGCACCATGAAACTGCATCAGTTGCAGGCGCTCGTCGCGAGCGCGGAGGCCGGCAGCATCCGGGGCGCGGCGCGCATGCTCGGGCTGTCGCAGGCGGCCGTCACGCGCGCGTTGCGCGAGCTGGAGGCAAGCGAGCGCCTGCCGCTGCTCGTGCGCGCGCCGGAGGGCATCGGTTTCACCGAATACGGGAAAACCTTGCTCACGCACGCGAAGCTCGTGCTGAAACAACTGGAGCACGCGCAGAGCGATCTCGAACGGATGCGCGGGCGCGTCGAGGGGCGGCTGAGCGTCGGCGTCACGCCATGGCTCACCATGACGTTCCTCGCGGAAACGGTGCTGCGTTTTCGAGAACGGATGCCCGACGTGCGTCTCGAACTCTACGAAGCGTTGATCGCCGTCGCGCAGCCGCTGCTGCGCGACGGCACCATGGATTTCGCGCTCGGGCACGTGCAGCCGGGCAGCGCACAGGAATTCGCGTTCGAGCCGATGCTGCGTTACGAGACCTCGGTGATGGTGCGCGCCGGCCACCCGCGCGAACGCGCGCGATCGATCCACGATCTGCTCGACAACGATTGGGTGCTGAATTTCGCGGCGGACGGCCAGGCGGCGCTCGTCGACTACCTGTTCACGCGCCACGGCGCGCAGATCGACGAGCGGCGCATCGTGCGCGCGCAATCGGTCGCGATGCTGCAGACGATGCTCGAGCAGGCTGACATGTGCACGTGGTGCCCGACGATTCTTGCCGCCGTGCCGCCGTTCGGCGAGCGGATGCGCGCGCTGTCGCTGAAGGAGACCTTCGAGCCGCGCGAGCTCGGCATCGTCACGCGCCGCAGCAGCACGCTGAGCGAGGCCGCGCGCTGCTTCATCGACTGCCTGCTGCAGGTCGTCCGGCGGCACGCGCGCTCCGCGCGCAAGGACGATCTCGCGCTGTTCAGGACGGTGTCGCTGCTGATCTGACGCACCCGCGTTGCGCGTTGCGTCCGGCGACGGTCTCCATGCGGCGGAGCCGGCGCTGCTCCCAAAGCGCATTCGCGCAAATGCTTTTCCGAATCCGTTATTGGATCGCGTCGTCGCGCATTTCTATACTCGTCAGCACTCTTTGTTAAAGAGTGCCAGCCAATTTCGACAGAACAGCACAGGACGAAAAAATGAGCCTACGCCCCTTGCACGATCGCGTGATCGTGAAGCGACTCGATCAGGAAACCACCACCGCATCGGGCATCGTGATTCCCGACAGCGCGGCCGAAAAGCCCGACCAGGGCGAAGTGATCGCCGTCGGCCCCGGCCGCAAGGACGCGGACGGCCAGCGCATCGTGCCAGACCTGCAGGTCGGCGAGCGCGTCCTGTTCGGTAAGTACGCGGGGCAAGCCGTCAAGGTGGACGGCAACGAGTTTCTCGTGCTGCGCGAGGAAGACATCGTCGCGGTCGTCAATCAATAACGGAGCACAATCATGGCAGCCAAGGAAATCATTTTCAGCGACGTCGCACGTGCGAAGCTGACCGAAGGCGTCAACATTCTCGCGAACGCGGTGAAGGTCACGCTCGGGCCGAAAGGTCGCAACGTCGTGCTCGAGCGCAGCTTCGGCGCACCCGTCGTCACGAAGGACGGCGTGTCGGTCGCGAAGGAAATCGAACTCGCGGACAAACTGCAGAACATCGGCGCGCAGCTCGTGAAGGAAGTCGCGTCGCGCACCAGCGACGCGGCCGGCGACGGCACGACGACGGCCACCGTGCTCGCGCAGGCGATCGTCCGCGAGGGCCAGAAATACGTCGCGGCCGGGCTCAATCCGCTCGACCTGAAGCGCGGCATCGACAAGGCCGTCGCATCGGCCGTCGACGAATTGAAGAAGATCAGCAAGCCGACCACCACCAGCAAGGAAATCGCGCAGGTGGCGACGATTTCCGCGAACGGCGAGGAGTCGATCGGCCAGCGCATTGCCGAAGCGATCGACCGCGTCGGCAAGGAAGGCGTGATCACCGTCGAGGACGGCAAGTCGCTCGCCGACGAGCTCGACGTCGTCGAGGGGCTGCAATTCGACCGCGGTTACCTGTCGCCGTATTTCATCAACAATCCGGACAAGCAGATCGCCGAGATCGAGAGCCCGTACATCCTCCTGCACGACAAGAAGATCTCGAACATCCGCGACCTGCTGCCGGTGCTCGAACAGGTCGCCAAGTCGGGTCGGCCGCTGCTGATCATCGCGGAAGACGTCGAAGGCGAAGCGCTCGCGACGCTCGTCGTGAACAACATCCGCGGCATCCTGAAGACGGTCGCGGTCAAGGCGCCGGGCTTCGGCGATCGCCGCAAGGCGCTGCTCGAGGACATCGCGATTCTCACCGGCGGCCAGGTGATCGCCGAGGAAACCGGCTTGACGCTCGAGAAGGCCACGCTCGCTGACCTGGGCCAGGCGAAACGCATCGAGGTCGGCAAGGAAAACACCACCGTGATCGACGGCGCGGGCGATGCGAAGAACATCGAAGCGCGCGTGAAGCAGATCCGCGTGCAGATCGACGAGGCGACGTCCGACTACGACCGCGAGAAGCTGCAGGAACGCGTCGCGAAGCTCGCGGGCGGCGTGGCGGTGATCAAGGTCGGCGGCGCGACCGAAATCGAGGTGAAGGAGAAGAAGGATCGCGTCGACGACGCGCTGCACGCGACGCGCGCGGCAGTGGAAGAAGGCATCGTGCCGGGCGGCGGCGTCGCACTGATCCGCGTGCGGCAGGCGATCCGCGAGTTGAAAGGCGCGAACGCCGATCAGGACGCGGGCATCAAGATCGTGCTGCGCGCGCTGGAAGAACCGCTGCGCCAGATCGTCACGAATGCGGGCGAGGAAGCGAGCGTCGTCGTCGCGAAAGTCGCCGAAGGCACGGGCAACTTCGGGTACAACGCGCAGACGGGCGAGTACGGCGACCTCGTCGAATCGGGCGTGCTCGATCCGACCAAGGTCACGCGCACCGCGCTGCAGAACGCGGCGTCGGTGGCCGGACTGCTGCTGACGACCGATGCGACCGTGTTCGAAGCGCCGAAGGATGCGGCGCCGGCTGCCGCACCGGGCGGCCCGGGCGCGGGCGGGCCGGGATTCGATTTCTGACGACGCGGCAGCGTGCGCGCCGGTTCGCCGGCGTGCGCGGCCTGGCTGGATCCTGCGATGCGCGGCGACAGCGGTCGTTGCGCATTGTTCGCTGACACGTGGCCGGCCTGACCGGCTCGCTGCCCTTCATGCAGGTACTGCACGGGCAGACCGTCGCCACCGTCGACGGATGTGTCGCAAGCGACGCCCGCGCGCGCCGCACCTTCGCGCAGGAGGTCGCGCTGCTCGGGCTCACCGGCAATCATCCTGTCGTTGTCCAAAGCATTCCGACCGTGTCCACCACGCAATCGTTTCACGTCGTGCACGCCGCCACGGCCTCTTCATGCAACGCACGGGCATCGTCACGCAGGTGATGGCGTCCGAAATCCGTCGCCACGTTTCTGACCGGTTGACATGAAAACGCTTGCGGCAGCCCGCGAAGGCCGCCGCAAGCGGGTCAACATCGATGTCGACACCAACGTCAGCGTCGCGCCGCCAGTCTCCTGACGACGCTCACCAGCGCATCGACTTCATCGCACGTGTTGTAGAACGCGAGCGACGGCCGCACCGTGGCCTCGAGCCCGAAGCGCCGCAGAATCGGTTGCGCGCAGTGATGCCCCGAGCGCACGGCGATTCCCTCGTCGTTCAGCGCCTGCCCGACTTCCTCGGTTTCGTAGCCCTTCAGCACGAACGACAGCACACTCGCCTTGTCGCGCGCGGTGCCGACGAGCCGCACGCCCGGCACCGGCGCCAGCACACTCGTTGCGTATGCAAGCAAATCGTGCTCGTAGCGCGCGATGTTCTCGATGCCGACGCGGTTCACGTAGTCGAGCGCCGCGCCGAGCCCCACCGCGTCCGCGATGTTGCCGGTGCCGGCTTCGAAGCGGTTCGGTGGCGGCTGGAACACCGTGCGCTCGAACGTCACGTCCGCGATCATGTTGCCGCCTCCCTGCCACGGCGGCATGTCGTCGAGGATCGCACGCTTGCCGTACACGACCCCGATCCCGGTCGGCCCGTAGATCTTGTGCCCGGAGAACACGAAGAAATCCGCGTCGAGCGCCTGCACGTCCACACGCATGTGCGAGATCGACTGCGCGCCGTCGACCAGCGCCTTCGCACCGGCGCGACGCGCGAGCTCGACGATCTCCTTCACCGGCACGACCGTGCCGAGCGCGTTCGATACCTGCGTGACTGACACGATCTTCGTGCGATCGTTGAGCAGCTTCCGATATTCGTCGAGCACTACCTGCCCCGAATCGTCGACCGGAATCACGCGCAGCGTCGCGCCCTTCTGCGCGGCAAGCTGCTGCCACGGCACGATGTTCGCGTGATGCTCGAGATGCGACACGACGATCTCGTCGCCTTCGCCGACGTTCTGCACGCCCCACGTCTTCGCGATCAAATTGATCGCCTCGGTCGTACCCCGCACGAACACGATCTCGTCGGGCGACGATGCGCCGATGAAGCGCTGCACCGTTTCCCGTGCATGCTCGTACGCATCCGTCGCTCGGCCAGCCAATGCGTGCGCCGCGCGGTGGATGTTCGAGTTCTCGTGTGCGTAGAAGTACGCGAGGCGGTCGATCACGGCCTGCGGCTTGTGCGTCGTCGCAGCGTTGTCGAACCAGACGAGTTGCTTGCCGTTCACGCGCTCCTGCAGGATCGGGAAATCGCGGCGGATCGCGTTCACGTCGAACGGCGGATGGGCACCGCGATGCAGCTGGCCTTGCGGCGCGGCTGCCTGCGCATCGTCGATGAAGTAGCGCGGCACGTCGGTGCCCGACGCATGCGACACCGGCACGTCGCGCTGCACGGCGAACAGCGCGCGCAGCGCGTCGTCGCCCGGCAACCCGAATGCTTCCGGCGACGCGAGCCCGTTCGACGGCACGACGATGTCCCGCGGCGTCGCCTGCCAGCCCTGCAGCGAACCGTCGGTGAAGTAGTACGGCGACGCCTTCCCCGCGCCTTCCGGTGCGGCGGCGCTCACTTGCGGTACGCCGAGCGCCGCCCCGCCAATCCGCGGTTCGAGCGCGGGCGCGATCGACACGACGTTGTCTGGCAACCCGTTCTGCGCGGCCGCATGCGGCGCGAGCGCCGGTGCGCGATTGCCGAGCGACAACACGTGCGTCGGCGCAGATGGCGCGAGATTCGTGCCGGGCGCCTTGCCCTGCGGCAGCGCGAGCCCCGGCACACCGGTGCCCGCCCCGCCCGGGCCTGCGAGCGGCGAGCCGCCCGGCACCGGGTTGCTGACGGACGCGAGGATCGGTGCCGCCGCCGGCAATGCCGACGGCACGCCGCCGACCGCGCCGCTGCCTGCCGACAGCCCTGGCGCGGTGGCCTGCCCGGGCGGCGTCGCGAAGAATTCGGACGCGAGCCGCGCGAGCGTCGCCGGATCGGGCAGCCCGGCCGGCAGCGACGCATGCGGCAACCCGTGCACGTCCACGCCGGCCAGGCCGGGATTAACGGTAGGTGTCGGGATAGTCATGGTACTTGGCGATTTCGACGTCATCGAGGACAGCCAGCGCATCCGGCGAATGGACCGCGAGCGAGCAATACAGCGAGATCAGGTACGACGCGATCGCCTGATTGTTGATCCCCATGAAGCGCACCGACAGGCCCGGCCCCTGTTCGCCCGCGACGCCCGGCTGATACAGGCCGACGACGCCCTGGCGCTTGTCGCCGACGCGCAGCAGCAGGATCTTGGTCTTGCCGTCCGCGACCGGCACCTTGTCCGACGGAATCAGCGGAATGCCGCGCCACGTGAGGAACTGCGAGCCGAACAGGCTGACCGTCGGCGGCGGCACGCCGCGCCGCGTGCATTCGCGGCCGAATGCGGCGATCGCGAGCGGGTGCGTGAGGAAGAAGGCCGGCTCCTTCCATACCTTCGTCAGCAGTTCGTCGAGATCGTCCGGCGTCGGCGCACCCGTCAGCGGGAAGATTCGCTGTTCGTCGGTCACGTTCGCGAGCAGCCCGTAGTCGGGATTGTTGATCAGCTGGCTTTCCTGCAGCTCCTTGATCGTCTCGATCGTCAGGCGCAGCTGCTCCTTGATCTGGTCGTGAGGACTACTGTAAAGATCGGAAATCCGCGTATGCACGTCGAGCACCGTGCTCACCGCGTTCAGGAAGTATTCGCGCGGCTGTTCCTCGTACGGCACGAAGGTCTGCGGCAACACGCTTTCGTCCTCGAGCTGCGTGCACGCGGCGCGCACGGCTTCCGGGTTCTTCACCTGGTTCAGGCGGTAGATGCCGGCCTCGACCGGCACCCATTGCAGCAGATGGGTCAGCCAGCGCGGCGTGATCGTGGAAAGCTGGGGGACGGTCTTGGTAGCGTTCGCTAGTTGGCGGGCGGCGTGATCGCTCAGCGCGGCCGTGCCGCTTGCAACGGTCGACATGTGTGGCTCCGGGTTCTTAAGATGAAAAACAGGATTGCTTATGACGCTCGGTGATTATCGGAAGCACACCCCTGCCGGCTCAACATGCTATAGCCGTCAGGTCGTGCAACCGAAGGGGGAAACGATGCGCGGCGACCTCAGGTGACGTATGCGGCCGGCAGCAGCGTCGAGATCGACACGTCGAACGCGCGGGCGATCTTGTCGGCCGTGACGATCGACGCGATCGCCTCGCCGCGCTCGATCTCGCCGACGTACGAGCGGTTCAGCCCCGCATGCTCGGCCAGTTGCTCCTGCGACCACGTGCGCGCTTCGCGCAGCTTGCGCACGTTGGCGCCGAAGTGATGGATGAGGTCGCTCATCGCCCCTCCTAAGCGACGCGCGCCGCCGTGCGCGGCGCGGCGTTCGCTTCGCTGCGCAGCACGGCCTGCGTGACGTTTTCGCCGGCCGGCACGTCTTGCGTGAGCCACACGTTGCCGCCGATCACCGCGCCCCGCCCGATCGTCACGCGGCCAAGGATCGTTGCGCCCGCATAGATCACGACGTCGTCCTCGACGATCGGATGGCGCGCGAGCCCTTTCTCCAGATGGCCGGCCGCATCGCGCGGGAAGCGCTTCGCGCCGAGCGTGACGGCCTGATACACGCGCACGCGCTCGCCGATGATCGCCGTCTCGCCGATCACGACGCCCGTGCCGTGGTCGATGAAGAAGCCCGCGCCGATGCGCGCGCCCGGATGAATGTCGATGCCCGTCTCCGCATGCGCCTGCTCGGCGATGATCCGCGCGAGCAGCGGCAGGCCGAGCCCGTACAGCTCGTGCGCGAGCCGGTGGTGAATCATCGCGAGGATGCCCGGATAGCACAGCAGCACCTCGTCGACGCTGCCGGCCGCGGGATCGCCGTGGAAGGCCGCCAGCACGTCGCTGTCGAGCAGCCGGCGAATCTCCGGCAAGCGCGCGGCGAACGCCTGCACGGCCGTCGACGCGACTTCATCGATGCGGTCGGGCGGTGGCCCGTCGGCATTGCGCTGACGCGCTGCGTAGCGCAATTCGAGCGTCACCTGCGCGAGCAGCGCATTCAGCGCCGAATCGAGCGCATGGGCCACGTGGAAGTTCTCGCTTTCCTGCCGCAGATCGGGCGGCCCGAGCCGCATCGGGAACAGCACGCCCTTCAGCGCGCCGACGATCTGCGCGAGCGCTTCTCGCGCCGGCAAATCGCGCCCACCCGGTTCGAGCGAGCGCCGCTGCTTTTCGCGCCATGCGCGGCGCACCGTCTGCAGCGATTGAACGATGTCGTCGATGTCGAATGCGGCCATCCTGCCTTCTCCCCGTCACGGCCGTGAATCAATCCTGCGCCCACGGCAGGCCGCGAAAGCGCCAGCCGTTGCGGCCGCCGCGATGCTGCCGTTCGTCGAGATCGCCCTCGAAGCCTTCGAGCACATTGAAAACCTGCGTGAAACCACCCTTCGCCGCGGCCTCGGCCGCCTGCGCCGAACGGTTGCCGCTACGGCACAACAACAGCACGACCGCGTCCTTGCCGGTCTTCGCTTCCAGTTCGCGCACGAAGCGCGGGTTGCGCGTCAGGCTCGTGCCGGTCGCCCACGGCACGTGCAGCGACTCCGGCACGTGGCCGACGAATTTCCGTTCCTCGGCCGTGCGTACGTCCACCAGCAATGCGTCGCCCGCCGAGAACAGCGCCCACGCGGCTTCCGGCGCGATGCCGCCCGCATAGGGCGTGCCGGCCGCCGCGGCTGCCGCGCGCGCGTCTTCGAGCGCCTGCTGCGCAGCGGTTCGTTCTTGCAGTTCAACCGTCATGACACTTCCTTGTTCTCGCAAATTCGTATGAACAAAACACCGGGAATGCGGCTGTTGCAGCTTGCATGCTGTCTATAGCCGTCAGCACCACTATGCGAGTGCGGTCGGGGAAGCAGAACCAATAAAAATTCATTTCCTAATCAGCGCCGTGGGGAATGCAATGACGGACGCGCGCTATCGATGCGCGGTCGCGGGCGGGCTGGAAATGAAAGGCGATGACCGTTCGATGTCGTGCATCGAAGCGTTTTAAAAGGCCGGATGGACCATTCCGTCATCTCGTGTTCGAGGCAATGGAATGGACAGCTCACGCTCCGTGAGTTGCGGCGGTGGCAGGGGTGAGGACGGGTTCGATAGCGAAGGCGAACGTTCACGGGCTGACGCCGTCAAGATGCCCGGCAGCAATATCGATTCCGGATAAATCAAGCCGGGCTGACCGGCTCTGTCACACCACGCAGAACCGCGGGTGCTCACCCGTGCTGCAACGTTTGCTGAACCAGCGAAAGCAGCCAGAGTACAAGCCAGATTCGCGCAAGATACATCCACAGACGATGCCTCACATTCGGAGCACAAATCCAGGCAGTGCGTATCCACGCGGCGATCAATACGAGTTGCGCACAGAGCAGCGGTACCAAGTAGATCTTCGGCGTCGACAGATCAACCATGTGCCGGACACAGACGTTGATCAGAAACACGGCCACTCTGGTGGGAATACCGAGTCCCCACCAGACTTTCCAGAGAGGCTCATTTCCGGCCCATGCATTTTTCAGCATTGATATCTCCACGATCGGCAACGGATGGCCCACCCCGCGGCTGCCTCTTGCATCGCACCGGCTAACGAATTGCGACCCACTGCGCCAGATGCCCGACAGGGGGCTTCCGCAAATGGCTCTTTGCTTTTACATGTCTTGCTCAGAATTGCGCCGTAAGCTGAAACCCAAGTGTTACGCGTGCGGTCTCGAATCCGGAAGGCTTGTACACCGGGGTGCCTGCAAAGAGATCGTAGGCATATGCGCCGTAGCGCGTCGCGACGCTGCCCTTCACGCCGATCACTGCTCCGGCGAGTTGCGTGCCGACCAAGGCGACCGGTTCCGGTCCCCATACGCGGCCGTAGTCGAGACCGGCATAGGCCGCGAGCCCGGTCTGTGCGATCGGGACCTGCAACTCATTGCGCCAGTAGAACCCGCGTGATGCTGCCAGCAGCGTTTCGCCGTCGAAGCCTCGCACGGTGTAGCGGCTGCCGATCGTTACACTATCTAGGTACGACACCGTGTTGCCTGTGTACTGACCATGAAAGGTCGTCACGTATTTGAACGGCTGCGTACCGATGACGAACGGTGTCGACAGATTCGCATCGAGCACGACCATCTTGAATCTGTAAGTCTGTCCACCCTCCGCCGCAAACATGCTGTCGGTTGAGCCAAGCCATCCGAGCCCTTGGCGATAGGCGAGCGAACCGTCGAACTGCGACGAGCCGAAATAGTGCCGGTCGTTCAGCCCGAATTCGAGAAAGGTCGCGTTCTGGTGCGACGACGGTATCGTCGTGCCTTCGATGTAGCTGTCGCCGAAACGGCGAATCAGCCGAACCTGTGCACCGAACACATCGTTCCGGCTGCGCGTCAACACGCGATTGAGCCTGAAGTCGACCGTCTTCATGTTCCCGCTGGCAACGAACATCTGATTCACGGCCGCGAGCGGTTGAAAGTACGTGCTGGTATAGGCCGATAGCGTACCGGTCCAGTAACCCCAAGGAACCGAGTAGAACGCGTTCCAGCCGTGCGAACCGAAGCGCTTGTCGCCAAATTCCAGGTCCTGGTTGAAACCGACGTTGAAGATGTCGTTCAGGCCCAGCGGGTTATCGATGCCAAGCGATACGTTGCCTTGCAGTTTGCCGGTCGCGCGCGTGCCGGAGTTGTCGATGGACGCCACGACGGTCCATGGTTTGCCGCGCTTCACGTCGAGGACGACGTCGCTTTCGCCCGGCATGTCGCCCGGTGCGATCCGCATCGACACATCCTGACTTGAAACGCGCTTCATCTGCTCGAGCCCTTGCTCGATGTCGCGCAGGTTCAACACGTCGCCGTCGCGGGTCGGGAAAGCGGTCTTCCACGTTCCGCGTAACTTCTCGTCCTCGAAATGCACGTGGCGGATCACGCCCGGAATCAGGGCAAGCTTCAATGTGCCGGTGGACAAATCCTGCTCTGGAACGAGTACGCGGGTCGTGATGTAGCCGCGTGCGAGGATGGCTTGTGATAGTCCTTTTACGATCAGGTCGACGCCTTGCTTGCCGACGCATTGGCCGGCGTAGTGCGCGAGCCAGTCGCGTGCGAAAGCGAAGCGATCCATCGGCAAGGTTGATGCGCCTTGCGCCTTTGACGCGGCCGGTAACGAGTCGGGCACGTCGAGCGCGAAACGATCGATTCGAAAGCATGGTGTTTCAGTCGGCAATACCGGATAGGCTTCCGGGCGTGGTAAGTCCGAACGCACGCCCGGTGCTTGCACCGTGGCGTCGCGCTGCTGGGCGTCACGGCGCTGTTGAACCTGCTGATTCTGCTCGGCATCGGCACGGGCAGCAGCGGTCTGGTCGTTCAGCGTCGGAGGCTGCTGCGCCTGAGCGGACAGCGTAATCAAGACGATGATTGGCAAGACCGCGACCCGCATCGGCATAGTCATTTTTATTCGGACCAGAAAATATTGCTGCTCAAACACTGATGGTGGTGGGCATGCCCGCTCTCGTTATTCCGAAATTCCCAAATTTGATGGGAGGTCCGTTACGAAGCTCGACCGCGAACCGTATTGCGACGCCAATTCTCGAATACTTTTTCGACAAAGATACCCTTTCACAATTCGACATCTTTTGCAACTCGCCACTGATTTGCTCCAGTAACTCTATGGATGCATCCGGATCGACGGCGATCTCACTAGAGCATTCCAAAAACATCGAAACGCCAACAATTATTCTTGCAAAGTGCTCATTTTTCATTTGACGGGACAACCTTCCATGCAATTCCGGCTATTCCAATGATATGAAACATTTCTTTTATCCCGTGCAAATTATTTCTCATATCGCACGCTCCGTCGCCTAGCAGGTCCATCTTTGCGTAGCCACCCGCGACTGACGACCAGCTTGATCGCAAGCTTTATCCGCTTTAATAGCAGGGTTTTAGATCAATCATCACGTTGCCATCGACGCCATCGGATTTTACGAAGCAAGCCAATCCATCAAGCCAAGCTCCTTTCAGCGCAGGCGCAAACCCGACCAGATCTCTGGATCGGATCCCGTACCAGTGACTGAATCATTGTAAGCGCGCGCCGTTAATTCCACCGTAACGTTCTCGTTTACCCAGCTACCTTCCACTCCCGGCGCTATTTTTAACTTACAACCATCCCACTTAAAAAATCTCAATGATAAGTCCCGCCAGACGTCCAGCCACCCAAAATTCTTTGCAAGAATTGATTCTCCGAAGAAGAAATCACTCGATCATGAAATCTTACCTCGATCTTGCCCGCAACATATTTAACAATTGCACCAGATGGCAAGGCCAAAAATGGGACGACCATTGGAGAATTCACCGCCACCTCAAACAGGGAGGAGAATTTGCCCTCGCCGCCATTATTGCCTCGCTCAACAAAAAACCAACCTGAATCACCTTTCTGCGGCGAATCCCGGTTTATAAAAAATTCTCGACGCGATCCAAACCCGGGAGAAACAATTCCCCTTTCCAATAATGATGGGAAGCTCGGCTCAACATTCATCTGAGCGCACATCTCTCTTTGCAAATACAAATCCCTGAAAGTTTTATCTATCGAAAACACCCAATTTATTGGCATACGACGAAAATCTGGCTCCCACAACTCCAAATCGCCATGACCACTTCCTTTTAACATCAATATCATCCAGCCAAACTGGATAGTCTGACCAGCATTGAACGTCACCCCCTTCTGGATCTCGCCCTCAAAATACTCAAACAGATCATTTATCATGAACTCAAAATCGCCATCCAGCGACGCCACAAAATTTGGATGACCATACCTTTTGTCAAAATTCGATCTAAAAATCATGGCAATCACTTTGGAGGATTTAGAAATGACTTAATCTTATTGTCGATATAGTTCCGAATCACCTCGGCTCGCTCGGAACTGCTCAGTATGTATGCAGGGTCCAGCGGTTGACCTTTGTACGTCGTCCACTCTCCCGGCATCTTAGCTCCCTTTGACGAATTGAAGGTCGCGGGGAGACCTTCTGTATTCACCGGGTCGTTGAGAACAGAACTTTGTTGCTCCAAGGTAAGCTGATCGAACCCCGGTCGCTGCTTGATCCATTTTTGCGGAACAACATGATCGGCTGCCAGAGTACCTTCAGCAGGTACTGTTTCGCCCGTAAGCGGATTGGTGTATGTCCCAGTCGCATTTGCGTTTTCACGCATTGCGGCATTCGGAGAGGTGACTGAGCTTTGCTGCTTCCCACCGCTACTTTCAGCTGATGAAGCCCCTCCACCATTGTTCGACAGAATAGCATTCGAGGGCGGAGTGCGATCAGTTGCACCGAGCGCGGCGTTTGCGGCTTGACTCGTGATCGAATCGACCATTGCCATCCCGGGACCGGCCAGCGGAGGCTCGCCGCCCTTCGAACCCAGGACTGTGTTAACCCCGTTCGCTACGCCCTGTGCGATCAGCTTGTCGGGAGATTGCGAAATCTTATCCTGGGCGTCACGCTTCATCAGCGTGCCGAATTGGCTCGCGGCTGAATCGACTGCGGTGCCGATCGCATCACTGACCGGATTTCGGAGTCCGGCCAAGGAGCCCAATGTGCCGAAGGTCGTCGCTAATGCTTGATTAATCAGCCCCTGAATCCCGGCAGCTTTGGCTTGCGCGTCCTTGTTACCTGAGTCGTTACCGGCATTGTAAAGCTGCACATTCGACGCCATCGCCGCGCCCGCGCTACCGCCAATCAGTGCGCCACCAACCGTCGCCGCGACGTTCGCGGCAATATTGCCGACGAGCGACGAGCCGGTCGTATCGCCGACCGATTTACTGATCTTCTCGGCCTGGTTCGCCAGCAGTGACGACATGCCGGCTCCCGCTGCCCCGCCAATCGCCGTGAGCGCGCTGCCGCCGCCGAGCCCGCCGATCAGCGCACCGCCGCCCATCTGCAGTTCCGCGCGCGACGCACCGCCTTCCATCCAGCCCTTGGCCTCGTTCAACGCCGCCTGTGCGCCCGCCAAATCGCCAGCCTTGTAGGCTTTGTCTGCCGCCTCCAATGCTGCGTCGCGCTTGTGGTCGGCATACAAACCAATCGCCTGCGAAACCGTCTGCCCTGCCGCCTGCGCCGCATTCATCGTATCGGCCTGCTGCGACAGCATCTTTTGTACATCGGGCGTCTTCGAAACCGTCCCGTTCAGATCCGTCGCATCGCGGTTCAGGTTCGCGAGATCCTGCGTCTGCTCGCCCGGCTTCGTGATATTGATCGTACCTGCGCTCACCGCGCTCTTCGTCGTCGCGCTCTGATCCCCACTGTCGTTCTGGAACACCATCGGTGTAACGCCGCCCGAGCCCGATACCGACGAGGGGCCAACTGCCTTGTTGCTCGGCCCGACCGATGCGCCGGCGCTGAAGCCCGCACTGTTCGCGCTGTAGTGCGAGTGGTTTTCGATGTCGCTCGTCGTGAGCGTGCCAGTCGTCAGGCTGTTCTTCGACGGATCGGCCGTGCTGCCGATATACGCGCCTTTCAGGTCGGTGTTGCCCTTCACGGTCACGTCGAACCCGCCCGCACCGGCCTGGATGCCGGCCTGTTCGTTCACGCCAGCATAGTTGCCGTCCGCGTGACCGTTCTGCGCACTGAAGCTCCCACCGACACCGCCCGCCTGACTGATCGAGAAGCCGCCACCCGCGCTCGACTGATGCGCGGCGCTCACGGTCGTATCCTGCACGCTCGCCACGTTCAGGTTGCCGCCCACGTCGGCCACGACCTTGTTCGCGTTGACGTTTGCGCCGATCACGTTCGTGTCGCCGCCGCTTACGATGGTCGCGGTCTGGCTCGCGTTGATGTGCGTGTTGTTCTGGATCGCCGCATCAGAATTCCCGTCGCCATGCGCGCGCTGCATCGACGCGGACACGCCGACGCCGTTCGTGCCAATCGACACGCCAACGCTCGACCCAGACGATGAGTTCGAACTTTGCGTCTTGTCCGTGTCGGTCGTGTTGACGAGATTGACCTGGTTGTTCGCGATCAGCGCAACATTGGCGGCGTTCACGTTCGAACCCGCGATCGTGATGTTGCCGTCCTTCGGCGTGCCGTTGCCCGTTGCGATCAACTTTGCGTTCCCGCCCGCATTGATGCTGGAACCTCGCTGAATCGCCTGATCTTCCGACGACTGCATCGAACTATGGCTCGAACCGACACTGACCTGCACACCGATGCTCGGGGCCTGCGTCCCCTTCGCGCCGTCCAGCAGCTTTGCGGCACCCATACCGCCGAATGCCACGTCGCCGGCCGCCGCGATGCTATGCAGCGCCGATGCGCGGCCGTTGCTGTCCTTCGCCGATTCTCGCGCGGCCTGCGTCTCGCTGATCGCATTGTTGATCGCATCACCCACCGAGCCCGACAGGCCGACCGTCAGTCCGCTCTTGCTCGTCTGCTGCTGCTGCGCCTGGTGCGAGGTATCGGTTGCCGAATCGATGACGATGTTCGCCGCCGTGCCGGTCACATCCTTTCCTGCCACAAGATCGCTGCCCTTCACGTGCAGCGTATTGCCCGCGTTGACGGACAAATTACCGTCGACCGAGCCGACCGTGCTGGCGTTGTTCGTGACGCTCGACGATTGATTCTGCTGTGCGAGCTTGCTGTTGCCCACCGAGAAAGACAGGCCGCCGCCCGACATCAAGCCCGAATGCTGTTCCTGATAGGTGGTCGATGATTGGCTGGTGTCCTGCGACGTCGTGATGTTCACGTCGTGCGCCGCGTTCAGCGCCACATCGTGCGTACCGACGACCGTACTACCCTGAACATTGATGTCCTTGCCGCTGCCGATCGACACGCCGTCCGCCGAAATCAGGCTGCCGTTCGCGATCGTCGAGGTTGCATCCTGCGAGCTGGCGATTTTCGTGCCACTCACGACGCCGCTGCGACTGTGCGTCTCGCGCGAGTTGTACACATGCGTTTCAGTAGCCGCACCGACATTCACGTCGCCGGCCGCCAGCAGATTCGCATCGCCTTTCTTCAGGTCGATCGTACTGCCGATGACATTGATGTCCTTGCCCGACACCACATTGAGCGTATCGCCGCCCTTGACGGTCGTGCCTGTCAGCGCCTGATCCGACCCGTGTCGGGTTTCCGCATAGCTGCGATTCCCTTGGTCGCCCGAGCTGTTGGCGTTGATCGTCGACGTGACACTCGCCGCACCGAAGGTCACGTTGCCCTTGGCCGCGATCGTGCCGCCCTGGCCGAAGTCGAGCTGTGCACCCTGTGCCGTCAGGTCACCGCCCACACCGATGGCCGACTTGCCGCCAACGTTCACGGTGCTGCCGGTCGCGCTGTTGAGGTCCGTATCCGACACGCCGTTCGCGCGCTGCACGATCTTGTGCTCGCCGGTCTGCTGCGCGCCGAGATTCCAGTTCCCGCCGATATTGGCGTTCAGATTCCCGCCGACGTTCAGGTTGCCCGCGTTCTGCTGGAAGTCGCCGCCGGTCTTGATCGACGCGTCGCCTGCCACGTTCAGGTTCGCGGCAGGCCCGAGCGTCGTCTTGTCACTCGTCGCGCCGTCGCGGCTGACCTGGTGCGTCGTCTGCGTCGCGGTATTCAGAATCAGCTTGTTACCTGCGTTCAGGTCAAGGCTACCGGCCTTCACGTTGGCCGACGTGAGGTCCACGTTGCCCGTCGTATCGAGCGACATCAGCCCACCGCTTTGCAGCGCACCGAACGCGTTGTCGATCTGCTTGCCCTGAAGCGCGAGCGTCGTGTCCGCCTTCACGGTGCCGCTGTTCGTGAAGACCTGCGTGTTCTTCAAATCGATATTGCCGGCCGTGATCAACGGACCGTTCGCGTTCTGCCGATCGGCCTTCGCCAGATAGACGACCGGTACCAATACCTGCTGGCCGCCGACCGTCTCGGTCTGCATGATGATCACGTTGGTCGTGAGTGCGGCCACCTGCTGCGCCGACAGGCTCATGCCGAGCGGCAGGTTCAGCGACTTCGACAATTCGGCGCCCGCGAGCATCAGCGACTGATACATGCCTTGCAGGTCCGTATACGGCCCCAGTACCGCCTTGCCCGTCAGTTGCGTGACCTGGTTACGCACGAGCTGCTGCTCGTAGAACCCGTCACCGAGACGCTTTTCGGTCGTCAGCGGATTGACGCCAATCTGCCGAAGGTAGTAATCGCTCGACAGGAAATTGTTCATCCGCGTGAACGCAGGGTTCGTCTCGATGAGATAGGTCGGGTTCGGGGCAGGATTCGGCCGGTACAGCCCGCCTTGCGGAATCGTCAGGTTGTTCAACACGTTCACGGCGGTCGCGCTCGCGATCACCGGATCGACCCAGGTCGGCGTACCGCCCTTGATCGCGGCGGCTCCCGATTGCGTGCCGCTCGCATTGCCGCTCACCGTGCCGATCGTCAACCCCGGCACGGCCTGACCGGGCAGCAGGCCGAGCGACGGAATGGTCGCATTGGCCGCCGTGTTGTTCACGCTCACGCCGTTGCCCGAGATCGTGCCGTTTGCGCCCCACGTCGAACGATAGTTGGGCAAGCTGTATTGCCGCACGTCGGCCGGCGCTGCCTGCGTGTAGCCGCCCGGCCCGCCGACGAATGGCTTGTCGCCGAACGGCAAGGTCCAGTTGTGTTCGGTGTTGTCGTAGTTGTTGTAGTGGTAGTACCCGGAATACGTGACCGTCACACCCGGCGCCTGCTGGCCCGTTGCGCCCCAGCCGTCCATGTCGAGGCTCGCTGGCTGCTTGATGTTGCCGGCCGCCGTCACGCTGCTCCAGTAGTTCTGGAACGTCTTGACCGTCGACGCGTCGAGATCGCCGCCCGACGCGATCTGCGCGCCCGGGCTCAGCTTCGTCACGGTGTTGGCGACCGCCTTGCCCTCGTAGGTCGTGTACTGATAACCGCTGTTCCACTGGCCGCCGTTCGGCGGTACCGTGAAGACGCCACCCGGCTGCGCCTTGAGCGCGGCGATGATCGGCGCGGGATCGTAACTGGGATCGTTCGGGTCGTGAAAGATGTTGACCCAGTGAACGTCTTGACCGCTACAGGCTGCCATGAAGTAAGCGGCGCACCCTGACATGCTGATGCCGAGCTGTTGCAGCAGTGCGGGATCGACCTGACTCGTGTTGCCCGAAGTCTGCATCACGCGCCGCGTGTTCGTGACCTTGTCGGCGTGCAGCTCCATCGCAGCACCCGATTGGATCGCCGCCGACGCATTGTTGATCAACGCCGCGTTCGTATAGTTGCCGCTCGCATCCTTGCCGCCAGCCAAAGCCACTTTGCCGAGCCCGAAGATCGTCGTGGTCGGCATCGAGTCGCCCAGTGTCGTGTCGTCGCGGTTCTCGATGTCGTGCGCAAGAATTTCCAGCAGGCCCGACGTGTCCGATGCGCCGATCAGCGCGACCGGGCCGAGGTTCGACGCCGTGCCGCTGGCCTGGATGGCGACGCTGCCGCCAACCATCGCGCCATAGTTCGTCAGGTCGCCCGAATGCGTGCTGAGCAGGCTGCCGGCAGTGATCGCGCCCGTGTTGACGATGTTGCCGGCGTTGACTGTCAGATTGCGGACCGATTGCAGATTCGCGCTGTTGGCGAACGTACCCGGCAACGTAAAAGTCAGGTCGCGACCAATATTGAACTGCGTTTGCGGCGTCGTCGCGAAGTCGCCTTGCAGATTGATCGCCGCGTCGCGCGCCGCACTGTACGTGCCGCCGCCGAGCAGCGTGGAAGCCGCTACCGACAGGTCGCGCGTCGAGGTGATCGCCCCGTTGGTATTCGTCACCGCGCCCGACATCGCGACGTTCACGTCGCCCGTGGCATCCGCGACGTTGCCTATTTGCCCGCCGGAGTTGTCGAGGCTATTGCCCTGAACACGGAGGTTCGCGCCCATCAACTGGCCGCCTTGCGTGTTCGAGATCGAAGCCGCACCGATCGTCACGTCGCCCTGGCCGGTCATCTGCCCCATGCCGTCGACACCGCCCGCGTGGCTGTTCACGATCTGGCTGCCGCCTTGCACGTTCATCGCGCCGCTGCCGAAGTCGTGCACCGCGCCGTCGGTGTTGTCGATCGACGCAGCCTGAATCGACAGCGTGCTCGTGTCGCCCGCCGTGCCAGCCTCGATGTGCCCTTGCCGGTTCGATAGCGCACCGTTGCTGATGATCGACAGCGCCGCGTTCGAGCGCATCAGGCCCTGAGCGTTGTTCATTGCCCCTGCGATCATGGCTGACAGACCCAATTTCGCTGCAATGACGCCGCTACCATTGTCCAGACTGCCGGCCTTCACGATGGCCTGCCCGTTGGTGCCGATCGTGCCGCCGATATTTTGCAGGGCTCCCGCACCGTTGCCCGGTGCGAGCGTCAGCGTGCCGGTGCCACCATGCGTGATGGTGCCTTTCGAGTTGTCTAGTGCGGCCGGCGCGAGCGTCAGGTCAACGCTGTTGGTCTGGATGACACCGCCATTCGAATTGTCGAGCGTGCCGGAAATGCCGAGCGTGGTCGGCCCGCTCTGCCATTGCGAAATGCGGCCACCCTGGTTTTTCAGATTCGCGGCAGTTAACGAAAGCTGATTGGCTTCGATGTCGCCGTTCTGGCTGTTGTCGATCAAGCCAGCGACGGTTGCTGTCAAAGAGGGGGAAACGATCTTGCCGTCGAGGTTCGACAGCGACGCGCTATGAATCGTTGTCGCTGCCGTCTTCGAACCAAGTTCGCCGCCGTCGTTAATGAGTGCGCCGCCCGCGGTCACGTCGACATCGGCGTTCGACGTGAGTTTGCCGCTCGTATTCGTGATCGAGTCGGCGACATTGACGCTCAGGCCCGTTTGGCCGGACGCCGAACCGGCCGAATTGTCGATCGTCTTGCCTTGCAGGACGGTTCGACCGTTGCTGGCGATGGCGCCCGCCTTATTGCTGACGGTGCCCGACGCGTTGCCGACCGTCAGCGTGCCCGTGCCGACATGTGCGATCGTGCCGCCGTTGTCGTTGATCAGGGTAGCGGGCGTGAGCGACAGGTCCGTGCTGCGCGTCTGGATCAGGCCATCGTTCGAGTTGTCCAGCGTGTCGGTGATCGCGACCGTCATCGGGCCGGTGCCGGTCTGCGTGACCGTCCCGCCGTGGTTCAACAGCGTCGAGCCGTTCAGCGAGACCGTCGCCGCATTGATCGTGCCTTGGGAGTTGTCGAGCGTCGCACCGTTCAACACAGCGCTTTGGCCCTCGACCCGGCCGCCTGCATTCGCAAAATGATTGCCGGCGTCGACGGTGGTGGTCTGTCCGGCATGCAGGATACCGTTGCCGTTGTCGATGCTCTGGCCGATCACGTGCAGGTTCGCGTCGGCCGACATCGAGCCGCTGTTCGTGACCGTGTTGCCCTGTACGGTCACATCCCCCTTGCCGCCGATGACGCCGCCCAGGTCGCCGCTCACGTTCGTGCCGGCAGCGTTCGTGATCGCACCGGTTGCTGTCACCGACAGGCCGTCCGCGTTCAGGGAAATCAGCCGGCCCGCGCCATTGTCGATAGACGTACCAGCAATCGTTTGCTTGCCCGCGCTTTGAATCAACCCGGCATTGTTCTGGATAGCACTCCCGCGAACGTCGGCCGTGCTTTGGGAACTCAGCATGCCGTTTTGGTTCGACACGGCGCCGGCCATCTGCACCGACAGTGGGCCTTGCGAACTGGCGCGGCCGCCCTGGTTCGACAGGTTGCCGCCGCCGAGCGTCATACCCGCGCCGCTGGATAGATTGCCCCGGTCGTTGATGACCGTGCCGCTCGCCTGTGCGTTCACGGCGCCCTTGGTGCTGACGGTCGAGCCGGCCAGATTCACATCGCCCGCCGTCGCGGTCAACGCGAGGTTGCCATTGGCGGCCGTCGCGCTGTTCGACAGATCGACGCCGCTGCCGGCAAAGGTCGCGTTGCCGGCGGCGCTGTTGGTCCCCGTCGCGGTCAACTGGCCGCTGGCCGTGACGCTCAGATCACCACTCGTGCCGATCGTGCTGTCGGCATTGACGCCCGCGCCAAGGGTGCCCGTCGAGTTGAGGTTGCCGACGTTGGCAGTCAGGTTCCGTTGGGCAGTCAACGCACCGCTGTTGGTCAGGTCCGCAGCGCCGGTGTTGACCGTGACCGATTGCTTGCCATACGTGACGCCGCTGTTCTGGATGCCGCCCGAGGCCGACAACGACATGTTGCCGGCCGCATTGGTGTGGCCCGACAGTACAAGGCGGCCGTTTGCTTGCAGCGTCAGATCGCCCGCCTGTGCAGCGATGTCGCCCGCGTTCGCAACGCCGACGCCATTCTCGGAACTCACGAGAAACACCCTGTTCGCGTACATACCACCGAGTTGGCTGACATCGATCGCGATGGTGGGCGCGGGGCCGTTGCCCGCGATCGGCGTAGCGTTCAGGGTGGTGTAGTCGACCTGGTTCGAACCAGCCACCACGTTCAGGCTCTTCGCGTAAGCCTTGGCATTGATCTGTACAGCGCGGGCCAACAAATCCACCTGGTCGACATTGGCCGTGTCGAGCCCCGCGCCGACAACCGAAATCAAGCCCTGGTTGATGTTGAAACCCGTGAGCGCCCCGTCAGGCCCGAAGTTCGGATTGCCGGTTGTCAGCGTGGCTCTGCTCGTATTGATGAAGCCGCCGCCATCGACAACCAAACCGGCCTGATTCGCGATCACGAGTTGCGCGGCTGCGCCTCCAATCTCGACTTTGCCGCGAATAAAGCTCGGGTTGTTGCTGTTGACCTGATTGACGATCAGACGCGCCGCGTCGCCGGCCTGGAAATTCGGGTTACCGCCGATAATGCCGCCCAGTTGAGTCTGGACGTTAATCGGGGAGTTGTTGAGAATAATGCCGGGCTTGGGCACGTCGAACTGGTTATAGGTATTCATCGACACGCCGGACGAGCCTGGGCGGTTGATGTTCACCTGTTGAAGTCCGTTCTGTGTCTGGATCACGGACGGAGCATGCGCACCGCCCGCGACAACCTGGGCATGGGCCCATATCGGCATCACGCCGGCCGCAACCAGTACGGCGAGTGCCACGTGACGAAGCGCGAAGCTGGCGAATGCGTGTGGCGGGTGCATGGCGACACCGACCTCGCCCCGCCTCGCGTTGCCCGATGCACTGGCGGTTTCTTCGACTGCAACCAACATACCGCGCACACGGCTGAATACCAGCCGATAATGTTTTTTATTCATGATCCTGGTCTACTCGCGATTCACCCGATCCGCTCTCACGGACATCGAACATCGCACGAAACCAGATCGATCAGCGTCAACAATTGTCAAGCGTCGTCGATATATGACGAGTATTAGTTTTCCGGGAACCTCTTTCGTATCCGTACCAGCGATCAATACCCCGCCCGACAATCCCGCAGCCCAGGCACCCTATTCGGTCAGCCGCAAAGACGATTGGTATGGGTTACAACAATCCGTTTACTGTTGTTCACTCAACCTCTAAAAACGACCTGTTCGAATTACGAGGGCTCGGTATACCGGCCATATTCGGAATACTTTTAAACCTGTACTGCCACGACGACGGCCAGGGGCGGCCGCTGCGCCGCTGAATGTCCGCACCGGCCCGCCTTCCCCGGGAATCCCCGGAATCCGCGTCCCATACGGCCATGCCGATCTGCTTGGCAGGCTCGTGGTCTAGTCGTGAATTCGGAAGTGGAACGCAGAGACAGGATCCGCCGTTGCGACGCACCGGCGAAGCCCCTGCGGTATCGCCGATGCACGCGCTGTCTGCACGTCACACCACCGGATCGACCACCGTAATCGGCCCCCCACGCGCCTCGATATCGCGCCCGGCAAGCAAACACAGATCCTCGCGATGATGCGCGGCCATCACCTGCACGCCCACCGGCACGCCGTTCGCGAGCGACGTCGTGACGGCCAGCCCGGCAGCCCCATCGCAGGCAGCGCACGCAACGTGAGCTGCGCTTCCCACACGCGGTCGAAGCCGTCCGGCCCTTGCCGGTCGAGATCGTCGGGGAACGGGAGTTCCGACGAAACGGGCAGCAGCAACACCGCATATTCGTCGAGAAACAGCCGCCACTGCCGCGTCAGCGTCGTGCGCCGGACCAGCGCGCGGCTGATCACGTCGGCCGGCAGATCGCGCACCTTGCCGTGCACGGCGGCGATCACCGCGGCCGCGCCCGGATCGCCGTCTTGCTCGACCGCGTTCGCCAGTGCGCCAAACCCATCGCCGAGCCACAGCTGTTCCTGCAACAGCGCGGCCTCGCGCATCGGAGGCGTATCGTCGATCTCGTCGACGGTCCAGCCCGCATCGACCAGCCGGCGCGCGGCATCGCGCAACGCAGCCTCGACTTCGGGCACGACCTCCAGCCCGCGCGGACGCACGCACAGCGCCGCGCGCTTCGGCACCTCGCACCCGTCGAACGGCACCGCGACGTGCCACGGATCGCGCGGGTCCGGCGCGGAGAAAGCACGCAGCGCGAGCGAGAGATCGTCGATCGTGCGCGCGATCGGCCCGGCCGTCGACATCAGTTGCGCGCCGATCGCGCGCTCCGGCGACGACGCGTTGAACGCCGGCACACGGCCGAGCGACGGCCGGATTCCGTGGACGCCGCACGCATAGGCCGGGTAGCGCACCGAGCCGCCGATGTCGGTGCCGAGCGCGAGCGGGCCGATCCCGGCGGCCACGGCCGCCGCCGCGCCGCCGCTCGATCCGCCCGGCGTCAGCGACGGATTGCGCGGATTGCGCGTGCGGCCGTGCACGAGATTCGACGTGAACCAGCGCAATGCGAACGTCGGCGAATTGGTGCGGCCGAGCAGCACCCCGCCGGCTTTCCGAATGTTGGCGACCACCGGGCTGTCGGCGGGCGCGATCAGGTTTTCCTGCAGGCGCGTGCCGTTGGTCGTCGCAAAGCCGGCCTGATCGACGTTGATCTTCACGGTGACGGGTACGCCCGCGAGCGGCCCCGGATCGTCGCCGCGCGCGATTGCGCGATCGACTTCGTCGGCCTGCCGCCGCACGTCGTCGGGGCGGTGTTCGACCACCGCGTTGATCGCCGGATTCACGGCATCGAGACGATCGAGCACGGCGTCCGCCACTTCGCGCGCGGATACGTCGCGCTGCCGCACGCGTTTCGCGAGTTCGGTTGCCGACAGTTGCCAGAGTTGCGTCATGACTTCTCCTTGGTGGAAAGACATCGCCATCACTCGCGCACCGCGCCTCCTCACGAAAGCGCGGCGCCGCATTCGCTCACTGCGTATCCTGCTTCGCGCGCTCGGCGGCGGCGATGATCGCGTCGGCCACGGCCTTCGGCCGGCTCAGCATCGCGACGTGGCTGGCGTTCACGCGCGCGACCGTCGCGCCGATTCGCTTCGCCATCGCTTCCTGCAGCGTCGGGTCGATCATCCGGTCCCGCGTCGCGACGACGAACGTCGACGGCTTCGCGTGCCACGCGGCTTGCGCGACCTTCTCGGAGATGCACCCGCTATACCACGGCCCCTGGGTCGCCGCAACGATGCGCTGCTGCGCGGGCGGCAGATCCGGCGCGAAATCCTGCGCGATCGCCTTGTCCGACAGCCGTGCGAAGCCGCCTGCGTCCTTGCGCAGTTCGCCGGCCCATGGCGGTGCCGGCAGCCCTTGCGTGACGTCGGCGATCGACTGGCCGTTGTCGGGCGCGAACGCCGCGACGTACACGAGCGACTTCACCTTGTCGTCGTTGCCCGCGTCGCTGATCACGACGCCGGCCCACGAATGGCCGACCAGCACGACCGGCCCCTTCTGTTCGTCGATCGTGCGCTTCGTCGCGGCCGCATCGTCGGCGAGCGAGCTCAGCGGATTCTGCACCGACACCACGTGCAGCCCGCGCGCCTCGAGCAGCGGAATCACGCGGTTCCAGCTCGACCCGTCGGCGAACGCGCCGTGCACGAGCACGACGTTGGTGCCCTTCAGGTCTTCCTTCGGCGCGGCCTGCGCCGCGATCGCACCGAACAGTCCGCCGATCATCGCGGCGGATACCAGAACGCGTTTCATCAAACCGGCCATCGTCATGCTCCTTTCCTTGTCGTGTCGTTGAAGTGAAGTACTGCGTGAGCGGCCGCGCCTGCCTGTCGCTGGCGCGGCGCTGAATCACGAATGCGCGTACAGGTCGTCGGCGGCGTTGCGTGCGGTACGCGACTGCGCTGCGTCGCGATGGCCGGCCGGCGTCGACGTGTCGGCCACGTTGTCGCCTTGCGACTTCGACGGGCCGTTCTGGTCCGAACGTGCGACTTGCTCGGCAGCCGCGACGGCGTTCTGTGCGGCCGCGATATCGTCCGGGTAATGCGCTTCGCTGCCGGCCGGGTTGTAGCCGGCCTTCTCGAGACGGACGAGGTCCGCGCGCACTTCCGCACGCGTGAGGCCGTGGCCGGTATCGGCGAACGACAACGCGGGTGCGACAGCGAGGACGGCAACGGCGAGGATTCGAGCGGCTTTCATGAGACTTCTCCTTGAAGGAAGTTGGGGGTGTCGATCACTTGGTGTCCGGTGCGAACGTCTGGCACCGAACGTTTGCTGCATGTCGACAGTAGAACCCGCGCACGTATCCGGCATGTTTCCGGAATGGGGGCTTTCTGCATGCCAGTTTTTCAGGGACGGCCGCAGATACAGTGCGATACAAACCCGCTTGCCGATGCGCGCCACCGTTCCCCGCGCACCATGAAAAAAAGGCGTGCCTCGCCGGGGCACGCCTTTCCGTCACCTTCGCACCGCCGTGTCACGTCACGGCGCGAGCCGCGTGAACACGTAATCGTGGTTCTTCACCCGCGCCTGATGGCACGCAAAGCATGTCTGATGCTGGCCGATGTCGGCCGGCACGCCGTTGATGAAGCGCCCGAACCCCCAGCCGCCCGTCGCGGCGTAGCGGCGCGAGTCCTTCACCATCACCTGCACGGTCGTCGCCTGGCCGGGCACCGTCGCCGGCGCGAACTCGTCGGACTGCTTGCGCTTGTACGCAAGCTTCACGAGGATCGTGCCGTCCGGGAACGGCAGCGTCGCCCGTTCGAGCGCGCGGATCGCGACCGGGTTGCCGAGCACCACGCGCAGTTCGTCGAGCGGTGCGGCCTCTTCGGCCGGCGCAACCATCTCCCACTTCCGGTAGCCGGGCGGAATCGTCACGCCGTAGATCGGCGACGCGGCCGCGGCCGGCTTCGGCTGTTCCGCGAACGCGGCCGGGCCGCTCGCCGACCACGCGCCGGCCAGCAGCGCGCCCGCGACGAGCGCACGGCGCGCGCCGCGCCGCCACACCTCCACGCCGGCCCGCATCACAGATGCTCCACTTGCAGGATCGCCTCGGCGAACGCCTGCGGCGCTTCCTGCGGCAGGTTGTGGCCGATGCCGCCGGTGATGGTCCGGTGCTGATACTTGCCGGTGAACTTCTTCGCGTACGCGGCCGGCTCCGGATGCGGCGCGCCGTTCGCATCGCCTTCCATCGTGATCGTCGGCACGCTGATCGCGGGCCCGGCCGCGAGTCGACGCTCGATGTCGTCGTATTGTGCTTCGCCCTTGGCAAGGCCGAGCCGCCAGCGATAGTTGTGGATCACCACGGCCACGTGATCGGGATTCCGGAACGATGCGGCCGAGCGCGCATAAGTCTCGTCGGAGAACTGCCACTTCGGCGACGCGAGCTGCCAGATCAGCTTGTTGAACGCATCGCGGTTCTGCGCGTAGCCGAGTTCGCCGCGCTCGGTCGTGAAGTAGAACTGATACCACCACTGGAATTCGGCCTGCGGCGGCAGCGGCTTGGCGTTCGCCGCCTGGCTGCCGATCAGGTAGCCGCTCACCGATACCAGCGCCTTCACGCGCTGCGGCCACAGCGCCGCGATGACGTCGGCCGTGCGCGCGCCCCAGTCGTAGCCGCCGAACACCGCGCGGTCGATCTTCAGCGCATCCATCAGCGCGACGATGTCGACGGCCGTCACGGCCTGCTGGCCGTTGCGCACCGTGTCGGCCGAGCGGAACGTCGTCGAGCCGTAGCCGCGCAGGTACGGCACGATCACGCGATAGCCGGCCGCGACGAGCAGCGGCGCGACTTCCGCGTAGCTGTAGATGTCGTACGGCCAGCCATGCAGCAGGAACACGACGGGGCCGTCCTTCGGGCCGAGATCCGCATAACCGACGTTGAGCACGCCCGCATCGATCTGGTGGATCGCGCCCAGCGACGCAACGCCGGCCGGGCGCTTTGCCGGGGGCGAATCGGGCGCCGACTGCGCTTGCGCCAGCGCGCTAAAGCCGAGGTCGGCCAGGCTCAGGCTCGCCAGCGTCGAGCCCAGGATCAGGCGGCGGCGGGTGTTCACGGTATCAGGCATGACTCGTTCTCCAGTGTCGATCGCTAAGGAAAGGGCCCGCGGCACGTGCGGGCAATCGGGGTCGCCGTTCGCAGCGGCGGCGCATGGCACCGCGCCGCCGTGCGAATCGCTTCACCGGTTTTATATCCGAACCATCCGGAGGCTTTGTATCCCAACGTATCCGTGTGCGGATCCGACACACGGCGATTCAAAAAACCACGCGCTGGCATTGCAGTCGGTTGCGTAGAAACGAACACGGGCCGCGCAGCAGGCCGGCCCGTGTTCGTCGTGTACCCTCCGCTTACGCGCGCCGCAACGGCCGGAACCCGGCACGCACTTCACGCGCGAACAATTCCGGCTCCTCCCATGCCGCGAAGTGCCCGCCCTTGTCGACTTCGTTGAAGTAGATCAGGTTGCGATAGCTGCGCTCGGCCCAGCTGCGCGGCGCCTGGTAGATCTCGCCCGGAAACACCGTGATCGCCGCCGGCAGCGAGATGTCCACCGCGTTGAAGTTGTTCGAGTGATCCTCCCAGTAGATCTGCGCGGCCGACGTCGCGGTGTTCGTCAGCCAGTACAGCGAAATGTCGTCGAGAATCTCGTCGCGCGGAATCGAGCGTTCGGGCACGCCGCCGCTATACGTCCACTGCGAGATCTTGTCGTACATCCACGCAGCCTGCCCGGACGGCGAATCCGCAAGCGCATAGCCGACCGTCTGAGGCCGCGTGACCATCATCGCCGAGTAGCCGCAGTTGTCGCGATAGAACGTCGCGAGCTTCTCGTACGCTGCCTTCTCCTTCGGCGACAGCGAAGCCGGCGCGGGCGCATCGGTCGCGAGCAGCGTCGCGATGTCCGGCGGCACCGTTGCCGGCATGTTGACGTGAATCCCGGCCAGGCCCTGCACGCGCTGCATCGCCATTCGATGCGAGATCACCGAGCCGCAGTCGCCGCCCTGCGACACGAAGCGCGTATAGCCGAGCCGCGCCATCAGCTCGCCCCACGCACGCGCGATATGGTCGGAACCCCAGCCGGTCTTCGTCGGCCGGCCCGAAAAACCGAACCCAGGCAGCGACGGCACGACGACGTGGAATGCGTCGTCCGCGCTCGCGCCGTGCGCGGTCGGGTCGGTCAGCGGGCCGATCGCTTTCAGCAGCTCGAAGATCGAACCGGGCCAACCGTGCGTCATGATCATCGGCATCGCGTTCTCGTGCCGCGACCGCACGTGAATGAAATGAATGTCGAGCCCGTCGATTTCCGTGATGAACATCGGGAAACCGTTCAGGCGCGCCTCGCCCTTGCGCCAGTCGTAGTCGGTGCCCCAGTAGCGCAGCAGCGCCTGCATGCGCGCGAGCCGCACGCCCTGCGATTCGTCGGCGACGGTCTCAGGGCCCGGCCAGCGCGTCGCGGCGATACGGCGGCGCAGGTCGGCCACGGCTTCGTCGGGAATGTGCGCGGTGAACGGGCGTATGCCGCTCGCGCCGGCGGCGGCATGCAGCGCGGTGGGCAGCATCGCCGAGACCCCGGCGGCCACGGAAGTGGCCAGCAGGTGGCGACGCATCGGGGAAAACGGTGTGGAAGACATCGTTCGGCATCTCCTTTCGTGAAGTGGAAAGTGAACATGCCGCGCGCGGGATCGCGCCTTGGCTTTCAATCCGGCGCGCCCTCGTCACGCGGCGTCGCCCATTTGAAAGGTCCGATGTATCCCGGATTTGTCTGATTTGTACGCGTTTGTAGCTGCTGCGCGGCGAGCGGACACGCTTGCGCGGCCGCTCGCCCGTGTGAGTGTGACGCTCAGAGCGCCTTGACGATCGCGCCGTCGACGCGAATGTTCTGCCCGGTGATGTAGCCCGCGCCGTCGGACAGCAGGAACGCGACCGTCTTCGCGATCTCGCCGGTCTTGCCGAAGCGGCCGGCCGGAATGCGCGCGACGATCTCCGGCGTTTCCGGCCAGCTGTCGATGAAGCCCGGCAGCACCGCGTTCATCCGGATGTTCTCGGCCGCATAGCGTTCCGCGTACAGGCGCGTCCATGCGCTCAGCGCCGCGCGCAACGCCGACGACACCGGCATCGGCTGCTCGGGCGCGTCCGCCGCGAAGCTCGAGATGTTGACCACCGCGCCGCCGCCCTGCTTCTGGAAGATCGGCGTCACGCGGCGCATCACGCGCACCACGTTCAGCAGGATCAGGTCGAGCCCCGCGTGCCAGTTGTCGTCGGTGATGGCCAGCAGTTCGCCCTTCGGCGGATGGCCGGTGTTGTTCACGACCGCGTCGATTCGGCCGTAGCGCGCAACCGCTTCCTGCACGAGCCGGTCGATATCGGCTTCTTCCGTCACCGAGCCCTCGATGCCGAAGCCGCCCAGTTCCTCGCCGAGCGCCACCGCGCTGCCCGACGGCGACATCAGCGCGACGCGATAGCCGGTCGCCGCCAGTTCCCGCGCGATGGCCGCGCCCATGCCCTTGCCCGCCGCCGTGATCAACGCCACTTTTTCTACAGTCACGATCCGCTCCTTGCTCTCATTCCGCCGTCGCGCAGCCGCCATTCGGCGCGCCATGGTGGTAATGTAGGCGCATCCATTCCGACTGTCGAACCAGTATTTCTGCCGCCAGCCGATAGTTTTTCTACAGCCTGACGATGCCGCCACGCCCCTCCCGCCTGCCGCCGCTGAACGCGCTTCGTGCGTTCGAAGTGTCCGCGCGGCACCTCAATTTCCGCGCCGCCGCCGACGAGATCGGCGTCACGCAGGGCGCCGTCGCGCAGCAGGTGCGCCACCTCGAGGACGTGCTCGGCCTGAAGCTGTTCGAGCGCCTGCCGCGCGGCCTCGCGCTCACGCACGACGGCGCCGCGTATTTCTCCGACGTGCAGCGCGCGCTGCACGCGATCGCCGACGCGACCGACAAGCTCGTGAAACGGCGCGCCGCGCTGACGATCAGCACGACGCCGTCGTTCGCGTCGAAGTGGCTGATCCCGCGGCTCGCGCAGTTCACCGACGCGCACCCCGACTACGACGTGCGCGTGATCGCCGACCCGCAGATCGCGACGTTTCGCCACGACGGCGTCGATCTCGCGATCCGCTATGGCAAGCCGCCGTTCGGCAAGCATCTCGCCACCCATGCGCTGTTCCCGCTCGACGTGTATGCGGTATGCAGCCCTTCGGTGCTGACCGCACCGGCTTCGCCGCGTGCGCTCGCCGGCCAGGTGCTGCTGCACGACGCGCACGACCTGTGGCCCGCGTTCCTCGCGGCGATGCCCGAATCGGTCGACGTCGATCCGCACAAGGGGCTGCGCTTCAACCAGACGTCGCTCGCGATCGATGCGGCCGCCGCCGGCCAGGGCATCGCGCTCGCGACCGAGCCGCTCGTCGAGCGCGACATCGCCGCCGGACGGCTGTGCAAGCCGTTCGACTTCGCGTTTCCGCTGTCGATGGGGTTCTATCTCGTGTATCCGGCCGAGCGCCGCGACGACGACGCGATCGCGGTGATGCGCGAATGGATGATCGGGGCCGCGTCGGACGGGCGGCCTTGATGGGCCCGAGCGCGCCGGGTTCGCGTCAGGGCGCGATCCAGCGGGCTTCGTAGCCGCTTTCGTTCAGGTCGAATACCGCTCGACGATGGCCGGCGCGCGCGAGTTCGAGCCAGTCGATGCGCGTGACCGTCATGTGGATCAGGCAGAAGTTTTCGTAGCCGTCGCCGGTGGGTGCGGCGCCGTCGATATGCGCGACTTCGGGCGACGCGACCGGCGTACCGGGCGGCAACGGCGCGCGATACAGCAGCAACGTATGCGGCCGGCTCGCTCGCCAGATCGCACGCCGTTGCGTTTCGTCGTCGCAGATCGCCGCAACGCCTTCCGCGCGAATCTGCACGAGCGCATCGAGATCATCGGCGACGATCGAGATACGTGGATCGCGACGCAACTCCGCCACCTTCGCCGAACGCACGTCGGTATGAAACGACAGCACGCGCTCGGTGCGATTCACCTGACGCAATACGATCGTCCGGACCTTCGGCGCGCCATCGAGGCCGAGCGTCGCCGCCTGCAACATCGTGAACGGCGAGCGCTGCACGCGCACGCCGGATTCGAGGCAGGACCACAGCCGGTCATAGGTTTGCGCGAGCGATTCGGAAGTCGAGTCGGACATGAGGCAGCGGCGATCGTCGGTGTTTCGATCGCGCAAGCTTAACCGTTCGTGTCGGCGACCGCTCGCATGCGATGCGCCGCCGCGCGTGCGCCGCTCAGTTGTAGCCGAGCACGACCGGCGCCGCATCGCCGCCATCGGTCGCCGGCTCCGCGCCGAAGCGGCCGAGCACGTCGGCCACATATCGCGGCCCCGCGCCGATCTGCGTCGAGCGATGCGTGGCCGGCCGCTCGTCGCCGGCGACCGATGCTGCGCCCGTCGATGTCGTTTCGTTGACGGTGATCGTCATGTCGATGTCTCCTCACGCGGCCAGCGCCGCACCATACGCGCGCACGAGGCGCGCGACGCCTTCCCTGATCGCATCGACGTCCGGCGCGGCGAACGACAGGCGCAGCGACGCTGCGTCGACGTCGTCCGCGAAGAACGCCTTGCCGGGCACGAACACGATCCTGTTGGCGATCGCCTGCTGCAGCAGCACGTCCGACGGCACCGCACCGATCCGCGCCCACACGAACATCCCGCCTTCGGGACGATGGAATGCGATTGCATCGCCGAAACCGTCGCGCAGCGCGTCGCACATCGCGTCGCATTTGCGCCGGTACGCGGCCGCGATGCGCGGCAGATGGCGTTCGAGCGCGCCGTCGGCCAGGTATTCGGCGGCGGTCGCCTGCGTCCACGGCGCGCTGCACAGATCGACCGTCTGCTTCGCGATCACGCAGCGCCGCGCGATTTCGGCCGGCGCGATCGTCCAGCCCACGCGAAGCCCCGGCGCGACGATCTTCGACAGGCTCGCGAAATGCACGATCCAGTCGCGCGCGCCGTCCACTTCGCCGGCCAGCGCGAGCATCGACGGCACGGCTTCGCCCGCGAAACGCAGGTCGCCGTACGGATCGTCCTCGACGATCAGGAAACGGTATTGCACCGCGAGACGCAGCAGCTTCAGCCGGCGTTCGCGCGTGAGCGTCGCACCCGTCGGGTTCGCGAAGGTCGGGACCGTGTAGAGCAGCTTCGGCTGCGCGATCGCGCCGGACGCGAGTCGTTCGCCGAGACGATCGACGTCGAGCCCTTCGCCGTCGACCGGAATCGTCACGATGCGCGCCTGTTGCAAACGCATCGCCTGCAGCGTGGCCGGGTACGCCGGCTGTTCGGTCAGCACGACGTCGCCGGGCGACACCATCACGCGCAGCAGCAGGTCGAGCCCTTGCTGCGACCCGGTCGTGACGAGCAGTTCGGCCGGCGTGCAGGCGACGCCGCGCCGCGCCATCAGCGCGATCAGTTGCTGCTTCAGTTCGGCGAGGCCGTCGGTCGGGCCGTATTGCAGACAGCGAACGGGCTGCGCGTATGCGCGTTCGGCGGCCGCATTCAGGCCGTCGACGTCGAACAGGTCGCTGGCCGGGTAACCGCCCGCGAAGGAAATCATGCCCGGTTCGGACAGGTACTTGAACAACTCGCGGATCGGCGAGCCGGCAGGGTTTTGGAATGAGGGCGTGAACGCGTACATGTCGTCGTGAGCGGGTGGGCACGGCCGGCCAGGATAGCCGTCGCGTGCCGCCGCCAAGGCGCTTCTGGCGCCGCGGCGGTGAATTCGAGCCACGATTGTCGATAGTCATTAAGGGCTCGGCAAACGATATCTATGCACTAGGTCTTGCGGTTTGGTCATCAAATGAGGGCGGCGCGCGGAACGTGGGGCCGATGCGGGGTTCGGACATTGCCCACGGTCACGCGACCCGCCGATCACGCATGCCCGCGCATGTCCTGCATCGCGGCTTCCGCCGCCTGGATGCCGGAGAACATGGCCGTGGGTACGCCATACCCCGGGAACGTCGTTTGTCCTCCGAGATAGAGGCCGCGCAGCCCCGCCCGATGCGGAAAGAACTTGTCGGGCGCCGTACCCGGGGCAATGCCGTACAGCGCGCCTTCGTACACATGCCGTTCGCTTGCGAAATCCTGCGGATCCGCCACGCGGACGCTTTCGACGCACAGGCCGGGAAAATGCGCCTGTATCGCGTGGAGATAGTCGTCGACCGCAGCCTGCGTCATCGCGCGCGTCCATTCCGATACGGAGTGGATACCTGTCGCCGGCGCATACAGTTCCAGCACCGCCTTGCCGCTTGGCGCAAGCTCCGGCAACACCAGCGACGGACAGGTATAGGCGAGCCAGTGCGGTACGCCTGGAGTCGATACATGCAGCGCCGCCTGCTGCCGCATCGAGGGCACATGATTGGTAATGAACGCGCGCGGCAGTCTGGCACCCGAGCAGCCGACCTGAATCGAAATCGCCCGATGCGACAGCGGCGCCGTGCGCGCCCTGTGCGCGAGCCGCGGTGGCACCGCGCGGCTGGGCAACAAATGCCGAACCACTTCGAAACCCGAACAGGTCGCCACGACGCAATCGGTCGAAATGCGCTCGCCGTCATCCAGCACGATGCCACGGACCGCCCCGTTCTCCACGACGATTTCGCGTACATGGGCGCCGAACCGGATCGGCACCGAACGCCTGGACAGCTCGCGCGTCATCGCGGAATGGATGGCGCCCATGCCTGCGCGCGGCAGATGGAACCCCTCCTCCAGCATCGCAATCAGGCCGATGATCTGTGTCGCCGGAAGGCAGTCGGGACCTTGCCCGGTGTAGAGCAGGGTCGACGCAACCGCCGACTGCAGGTCTGCATCGGCAAAGTGCGCTTCGATCAGACGGCCGGCATGCCCGCTCATGCGCGGCAGGTAACGCCATAGTTTGCCCAACGTCCGCAGCAACGAAGGCTCGTGCGGCAACACTTCGTCGACCAGCGTTCGGTAAGCGGGCCCCCATTGCTGCCGGAGCCTGCCGAGGCCCTTACGTAGTTGCCGTGTCCGCGAATCCGCGCGATCGCCTTCCACATACGACGTGTCGGCACTGGACAGATGAACGGCCGTTCCATTGTCCAGATGCGTGACGTGCGGGCGCTCGATGGCCACCATCGGCACCTCGCGATCGAAATCGAGACCGAGGCGCCGGAAAGACGCGCGAATCAGCGACGGCACCGCGACATACATCGCGCCGTTGTTGAACGTGAAGCCGTCAGCCGTCGTGGTCGAACAGCAGCCGCCTGCTTCGCCCGATGCTTCCACGATGACGACAGGCTTGTCACCGCGCGCCAGCATCAGCGCAGCGGCCAGGCCGGCCAGCCCTGCACCGATGACGACGACCGGTTGCTTGTCATTGCTCGTCATACGATCCCTCACGCAACGATTCGCGCATGGCTGGAAACGTGTGATTGACGTGCCAGTTGCCGTCCTTCTGGATCAGCCGAACCGAATTGAGGCCCAGCGGATCGGGCGCGATCCCCCGCATGCGCGACCACATCTCGACCCAGACCGGCGTGCAGGTTACGGCGATCACGTATGGATCGTCCGGCCCATCGGGAAACCACGTCAGCAGCGACTCTTTCCAGATGCGTCGTTTCAACGCAGTGTCGGCGGAAACCGCCGGAACGGTTCCGAGCGTCACGTATCCACGGTCGGCCATGCTGAGGAAGGACAGACTGATCGCACTTCCCCGGCTGATCTCCAGCGCTTTACGCGTTCTCGAATCGGTCATGAAACGAATCGTGAGGTCGCTTCCGATTTCCAGGATCTCGACGACCCTGGAGTTGATCTGACCGGTGGCGTCGCTCGAAGACACGAAACAGAGCGCGCAATGACTGACGATTTCATGGGCCTGTTGAAAGAGCTGGTCGGCATTCATGGTGATGTTGGACAGTGTTTCGTTTCGGGAAACTTCTCTAGAAACCGTGACAATCCGGCAATCGGAAGCGCGCCGACGCTGCCTTCACGAAAGCGGTTGAGCGGATGACCATGCCTCGACACCCACTTTCGTGGAATCGACGTATGTGACCGCATGCAGGCCCGCGCCAAGGGCGAACAAAGCCACGAAAATCCAGCTCAAGCGTGTTCCGGCAAACAGCACCGGTTGCGCAATCGCCCTCAGCAACCAGAATCCGGTTCCCGCCAGCGCAAGCGGGCCTAGGGTTCGCGTTTCAGCCAGGACGAGCGACACCGCATAGACAATGAACACGTAACTCAACATCACGTTGAGGGTCTGGGTGATACCCCGATTGAGTCTCCCGCTTTTCTCGAGAGACCTTGGCCAGTTGAACCAGCGCCAGAAGGTCAGATGGAACAACGCGAAGCCAAGGTCATACATCGCGCTGAACAACAGCGATAGCGTGTGATGCATCAACGTCGCTCCAATGGCGGGTGTTGAACATCGAAGGTCCTGCGCGGCGTCGGCCTGTCATGGCAGTCGGCCGGCTATGCAGGAGACCTCAAGATGCACTATGGGCAACTGTATACGTCGTGCATTATTTTGGCAACACGTGTCGGCGATGTTCTCCCGCTTTTCCATGCAAGCCGTTTCGCCGGACATGACGCGGCCTCACGGTCCTTGCGGCCGTGATAGTGGTTGAAGATGCCTATGGGTATGAGTTGCGACGCGCGGGCAACGGCCACGCGCGAATCCAGGATGTGGGCCGCCCCGCATCAACGCGATGACCGCCCCGGCAATGAGAACGTGCTCAGCGAAGCCAAATCGGAATCATGATCCTGCGAAAGCCGATCAGATATCCATGCCCCGTTACAGCCTCTAGCAGCCGCTCGGATTTTATTTTTCCAACGGCGTTTCATGGCCAAATGCCGACAAACCGAGGGGCGGCCGTGGCCGCCCCACAAGCGTCGATCAATCAGCCCGCCACACCCCGATTAGCCTCGATCACGGTCAAAGCGGCCATATTCACGATCCGCCGCACGGTTGCGCTGGAAGTCAGAATGTTCACCGGCGCATTGACGCCGAGCAAGAACGGCCCCACCGCGACATTGCTCCCCGCTTCCGTCTTGAGCAGGTTGTACGCGATATTGCCGGCATCCACGTTCGGACAGACCAGCAAATTCGCCGCCCCCTTCAACGGCGACATCGGCAGCAGCTTCGCCCGCAGTCCTTCGTCGAGCGCACAGTCGCCATGCATCTCGCCATCCGCCTCGATATCCGGCGCCCGTTCGCGAACGATCTCCAGCGCCCGGCGCATCTTCGCGCCGGAAGCCGCACTCCCCGACCCGAAATTCGAGCGCGACAGCAACGCCACCTTCGGCGTCAGATTCAGCCATTCCATCTGCCGCGCCGCCGCGATCGTGAATTCCGCGATCTGCTCCGCATCGGGGTTGTCGTTCACGTGCGTATCCACCAGCGCGACCGTCCGCTGATCGAGCAACAGGATGTTCATCGCCGCGTAGGTCGACGCACCGGGCTTCTTGCCGATCACTTCGTCCACGAACCGCAGGTGATTGTGATACTCGCCCACCGTCCCGCAGATCATCCCGTCCGCGTCGCCGAGCTGCACCATCATCGCGCCGATCAGCGTCAGGCGGCGGCGCATTTCCACGCGCGCCATTTCCTTCGAAATACCGTCGCGGCACCGCAGTTCCCAATACTTCGTCCAGTACTGCGGGAAGCGCTCGTCGTATTCCGGATTGGTCACTTCGACATCCTGACCGAGCCGCAAGCGCAGGCCGAACCGCTCGATGCGCGCGAGCAGCACCTCCGGACGCCCGACCAGAATCGGCCGCGCCAGCTTCTCGTCGACGATCACCTGCACCGCACGCAGCACGCGCTCGTCTTCGCCTTCGGTGAACACGATCCGCGCCTTGCCGCCGTCGCGCACGAGCTGACGCGCGGTCGCGAACAGCGGCTTCATGAACGCGCCCGAGTGATAGACGAATTGCTGCAACTGCTCGACGTACGCATCGAGATTCGCGAGCGGACGCGTCGCCACGCCGCCTTCCATCGCCGCCTTCGCCACGGCCGGCGCGATCCGCACGATCAGGCGCGGGTCGAACGGCTTCGGAATCAGGTATTGCGGGCCGAACGACACGTCGTATGCACCGTAGGCCGCCGCGACGACTTCGTTCTGCTCTTCCTCGGCCAGCCCCGCGATCGCGTGCACCGCGGCGATTTCCATCTCGCGCGTGATCGTCGTCGCACCCACGTCCAGCGCGCCGCGGAAAATGTACGGGAAGCACAGGACGTTGTTGACCTGGTTCGGGTAGTCCGAGCGGCCCGTCGCGATGACGACGTCGTCGCGCGTCTCGTGCGCCAGTTCGGGGAAGATTTCCGGCGTCGGGTTGGCCAGCGCGAGAATCAGCGGGCGCGCCGCCATTTCCTTCAGCATCTCCGCCGTGAGAATGCCGCCCACCGACAGCCCCAGGAACACATCCGCGCCGCCGATCACTTCGGCGAGCTTGCGCGCATCGGTTTCCTGCGCGAAGCGCGACTTGGCCGGATCCATCAGCGTGGTACGGCCGAGATAGACGACGCCTTCGATGTCGGTCACCCAGACGTTTTCCACCGGCAGCCCGAGGTCGACCAGCAGGTCCAGGCACGCGAGCGCGGCCGCACCGGCGCCCGACGTCACGACCTTCACTTCCTTGATCGACTTCCCGACGACCTTCAGCCCGTTGATGAACGCGGCGGAAACGGTAATGGCCGTGCCGTGCTGATCGTCGTGGAAGACGGGAATCTTCATGCGTTCGCGCAGCTTCTGCTCGACGGTGAAGCATTCCGGCGCCTTGATGTCCTCGAGGTTGATGCCGCCGAACGTGGGCTCGAGGCCGGCAATGATGTCGACCAGTTTGTCCGGATCGGTCTCGTTGATCTCGATGTCGAACACGTCGATCCCGGCGAACGTCTTGAACAGGACGGCCTTGCCCTCCATCACCGGCTTCGACGCGAGCGGGCCGATGTTGCCGAGACCGAGCACGGCGGTGCCGTTCGTGATCACGCCGACGAGGTTGCCGCGGCTCGTGAAGCGGTGCGCCTGCAGCGGATCGGCGGCGATCGACTCGCACACGCTCGCTACGCCGGGCGTATAGGCCAGCGCCAGATCGCGCTGGGTCACCAGCGGCTTGCTCGCCACGACCGAGATTTTCCCGGGGGTCGGAAACTCGTGATAGTCGAACGCGGCCTGCTGCTGTGTCTCTGTCTGTTTCATGTCTGGGTCCCGGCGTGGGCGCCAGGCCAGTCCCGGCGCAATCCATGAAGGTGATTCTAGGGATCCGCCATAACGTGATGATTCTGTTTTAATATCGGTCCATCACTTTTTCCTGATGAATGCATGACCAGTCAATGAATTTTGACGCGAACGACGTGGTCAGGCGGCTCGGCGCTCGTCTGAAGATTCGGCATCTGGTGCTGTTGTTGCAGATCCAGCAGCACGGATCGCTGACGCGCGTCGCCGAGCACATGGCGAGCAGCCAGCCGGCCGTGACGAACGCGCTGTCCGAGCTGGAGAGCATGTTCGGCACGCCGCTGTTCGAGCGCTCGTCGCGCGGCATGCGGCCCACCGCGCTCGGCGCGGTCGTGCTCGAACGGGCCAAGGCGATGATCAAGGATCTCGACCACCTCGCCCGCGAGATGGAGGCCGTCGCCGCCGGGCATGCGGCCCATCTGCACATCGGCGTGATTCCGTTCATCTCCGGCCAGATGCTGTCGGCCGCGCTGAAGCGGCTGCAAGCGCGCATGGAGCGACGCCTGACCGTCACGATTCACGAAGGCACCAGCGATCAGTTGCTGCTGCAACTGCGCGATCACAGTGTCGACATCGTGATCGGGCGCGCGTCGTCGGCGATCGATCTCGGGCAGGTTTCGTTCGAAGTGCTGTATCAGCAGCAGCCGCGCATGATCGCGAGCCGGCGGCTGGCGGCGAAGCTCGCCCGCACGCCGCTGGACTGGCACAAGCTGCACGCGCTCGACTGGATTCTCGGCGCGCCGCATACGCCGATGCGCGAACAGGTGACCGACCTGTTCCTGTCGGCCGGCATCACGCCGCCCGTGCCGATCGTCGAAAGCTACTCGTCGAAGCTGATCGGCGAAATGATCGCGTCGAGCGACGAGGCCGTGTCGATCGTGCCGGCCGATATCGCGGAGGAACTCGTGCGAATCGCCGGCGTGGCGATCGTGCCTTATTCGCTGGTATGGACGCTGCCGCCCATCGCGCTGTTCACGCGCTCCGCCGATTCGCAGTCGCCCGCGCGCGATCTGCTCGTCGACGCGCTGCGTGCGGTGTGCAAGGAGACGTACGGGGACGCGCAGCGATAACCGCGTTACTTGCCCGCTGAAAGCCGACGCAGGATTTCCGCGCGCTCGGCGGCCAGCACGTGGTCCGAACCCTCGCCTCTGTCGTAGCGTTTGCTCGTGCGATAAGAAAAGCGCTTCGCGTATTGATTGGCGGCAGGGTCGAACACCCACACGTCGACTTCGAAGAAGTGCTTGTCGAAATGCACTTCGCCCTCTTGCCACTCGGCGTCCGCGCGGACAAACAGCGGATACGGCGACACCTCCGGCAAGTTCCACATCGCGCGATCGGCCATTTCCGTCTGCGTGACCTTCGGCATCAGGTTCTCGATCTTGCCGTCCGCGCCGACACGCAGCACGGCGACGCGCTCCAGCATCCCGCTGCCGCCGCCCGAGAACATCCCCGAGAAGAACACCCACGAGCCGCCGGACGCGATCGGCAACCGCTCGGACCGTGGATTCAGGCCGAACTGGTACAGCTCCTTCGAGGAATGGGGAAGCGGCGCCGGCGGCATCTCGAAGCACGGCGTACGGTCGGGCAGCACGCAGAGCTTCACGCCGGAGAGCGGAAGCCCGTCGCCGTCGAGCTTGCCTTCCGTCTGAGTGAAGCGCGGGAATGCAGTTTCGCGGGGCGCGGCTTGAACGCAGGCAATGCCGACGAGCGCAATGCTCGCGATCGCCGCGAGCGTTTTACCGATCCCGCGCATCACCCCTCCGCCCGATGGCACACCGCCTCGATATTGTGTCCATCCGGACCGATGACGAACGCCGCGTAGTAGTTCGCGTGATAATGCGGCCGCAGCCCGGGCGCGCCATTGTCTTTCCCACCGGCCTCCAGCGCCGCGCGATGGAACGCATCGACTTGCTGCCGCGTGTCGGCCACGAACGCGATGTGGAGATGCGCCGGTTTCTCGTCGGTCGGGAACAGACACAGCGAAGACTTGCTGGGCAGTCCGATCTCGATCCCGCACGACGGCTCGCGTTCCCCGACGATTTCGGCACCCAGCGGTTCGAGTGCCCTGAGGAAAAACGCCTTGCTGGTGGCGTAGTCGCTGACGCCGAATTTGACGTGGTCGAACATGAATTCCCCCGGGTGGATGGATCAATCAGCATGCTGATGCGATGTAGCGATGACCGCAACGGTGTCGCATGCGATGGTAGTGCGTTACCAGCTCAAACGACCCGTATGAGACCTCCGGGCATCTGAAAGCGGACTGACGAAATCACTCCGACACCTGGGTCAATCGACGATGAAAAGTTTCGCACCCGTCCGGGTGTAGGACTGATGTGGCTCCGCGTTGTCGCCAACCTGGTAGCTCATGCCCGCCGTCAAAACGAACTTCCGCCCGTCCTTGAGCGTTGTTTCCAGTTCGCCTTCCATACAGAAAAGAACATGCCCTTTTTGGCACCAGTGGTCGGCGAGGTAGCCGGGCGTGTATTCCACCATCCGCACACGGATCCGATTCGGCTCCTCACCAAAGAACCGCGTGCGCCAATAAGCGACTCCGGTTTCTCCTCGATGTTCCGTTCGTTCGATTTCGGCCCAGTTGGTCGTGCCAAAGGCAAATGCATTCATTTTCATACTGTCGCTTCCTGTATAGGTGGGGCTTTCGTGCCAGGGTCGATCCGCCGTCGCGATCATGCAATCCATTCGCATCTGATCGCCTTGGGACATCAAAGACTATTCCACAATTGCCGATCAGAATTGCGCGAGCCGCCGGACTGCCGGCTGGCGAAGCCAGTGCGCGCCGACTGAACGCGAAATCGAGTTCGACCGGTGCACGCGTCAGCGCATCCTCGACCGGCACTGTCTCGGATTGCATCGCGCCCGGCACGACGCGTCGACGCCGCAGCCCTACGGATGAAAAGTCTCGCCCCGCTTGAGCATGTCGATGAATTCCGCGATCTTTCGCGCCCGTGTTTCCGGCTTCTTCGCGTTCTGTATCCGAAACAGGATCGCATAGCGATTACGGCTGTTCAGTGTCGCGAAGAACTTCCCGGCTTTCGGATTGGCGTCCAATGCCGCCTGCAAGTCGTCCGGCACGGTCGAGTTGCCGGACGACGTATAGGCCGCCTCCCAGCGGCCGTCCTTCCTCGCCTTCTCGATTTCGCCCATGCCGGCCGCGCGCATTCTGCCGGCGGCGATCAGCGCTTCGGCCTTGTCCTTGTTGAGTTTGGACCAGATGCTTTTCGCCGAGCGCGGGGTGAAACGCTGCAACCAGTATTGCTCGCTCTCGGCCTTCTTTTGGCCATCGATCCAGCCGTGGCAGAGGGCGCTTTCCACCGCTTCTTGATAGGTGACGGTTCTCTGCCCCGCGCCTTTTTTCGCGAGCCGCAGCCATGCTTCGGCCGACGTGCCGCCGTTTTTCCCCAACCAGCTTTCCCATTCGGCTTGACTGGCAAATGTCAGAGCGCCTTCGGTCATGTCACGCCTCTGAATGGTTGAGTGTTCAACGACCCGGAAGCCGCCGTTCGACGAACGCGCGGCGGCCACCGGCGCAACCCGTTGCGCACGACCGCCTCAAAGAATCCGGTTCAACGCATCGGCAAACCGCTTCACCGCGCCATCGACATCGTGCAGCTTGTCGAGACCGAACAACCCGAGCCGGAAAGTCTTGAAATCTTCCGGCTCGTCGCATTGCAACGGCACGCCCGCCGCGATCTGCAAACCGACATCGGCGAATTTCTTCCCGGTGCGAATACCGTCATCGTCCGTGTAGCTCACCACGACACCCGGCGCCTCGAACCCTGCCGCGGCCACGCTCCTGAACCCCTTCTCCGTCAGCAGCGCACGAATGCGCTCGCCGAGCTCGAGCTGTTCCGCCTTCACCTTGTCGAAACCGTATGCGTCGGTTTCCTTCATCACGTCGCGCAGCGTCGCGAGGCTATCCGTGGGCATCGTCGCGTGATACGCGAACCCGCCGCCCTCGTACGCTTCCATGATCTGCAGCCACTTGCGCAGATCGCACGCGAAGCTGGTACTGGTCGTCGCATCGATGCGCTCGCGCGCGAGCGCGCTCAACATGACCATCGCGCAACACGGCGATGCACTCCAGCCCTTTTGCGGCGCGCTGATCAGGATGTCGACGCCGCTCGCCTGCATGTCGACCCACACGGTGCCCGACGCGATGCAATCCAGCACGAACATGCCGCCGACCGCATGCACGGCATCGGCCACCGCGCGCAGGTACGCATCGGGCAGCATCATGCCGGACGCGGTTTCGACGTGCGGCGCGAACACGAGATCGGGTTTGTTTTCCCTGATCGCGGCGACCACTTCGTCGATCGGCGCCGGCGCATAGGCGGCCTGCCTGCCGGCTTCGACCGGACGCGCCTTCAGCACCGTCGTTTCGGACGGGATACTGCCCATGTCGAAAATCTGCGACCAGCGGAAGCTGAACCAGCCGTTGCGGATGACGAGGCACTTCCTGTTCGTCGCGAACTGTCGCGCCACGGCTTCCATGCCGAACGTGCCGCTGCCCGGGACGATCGCGACCGACTTCGCGTTGTAGACTTTTTTCAGCGTGGCGGAGATGTCGCGCATGACGCCCTGGAAGCGCTGCGACATGTGATTGACCGAGCGATCGGTGTACACCACCGAATATTCGAGGAGCCCCTCGCGGTCAACATCGGGAAGTAAACCTGGCATGCTCGCCTCCGGTGAAAGATGAACGATGGAATCGGGACAAGCCGCGTCTTCGATTCGATACTGCTCTGCACCAATGCAAATGCGTCATTTCCTCGACGAAAGCAGATTCTAACGAACGCCGCCGGCCGATTGGCGCATATTTTGTCTGCTGCCGGGCCCGGTGTTCGTCGCCGCCGGCCTGCGCCGCCCACATCGCCCCGCTCCGCGTAAGGGTTAACGACGCATGCGGCAAGCGTCCCATAACATGTCGATCAGCCCTTTCACGACGGATATTTCGATGACCTCCTCTCCCGCATCGTCACTGCAGTCGTCAACCGATCCAGCGCTCGCCGAGCGTATCGACGCGGTCCTGTCCCGCCAGCTCGACACGCAGCGCCTCGTCGGCGCGGTCGTCCTCGTCGCCCGCGACGGCGAACTCGTCTATCGCCGCGCGGCCGGGTTCGCGGACCGCGAATCGCGTACGCCGATGCGCGAGGACACGCTGTTCCGGCTCGCGTCGGTGACGAAGCCGATCGTCTCGGCGGCCGCGATGGCGCTCGTCGCACAACGCAAGCTGTCGCTCGACGAAGACGTCACGCGCTGGCTGCCCGAATTCCGCCCGGCGCTGCCCGACGGCCGCGTGCCGACGATCACGGTGCGCCAGTTGCTCGTGTATACCGCCGGTCTCGACTATCGCTTCAACGAAACCGACGCAAACGGCCCCTATGCGCGTGCGGGCGTCTCCGACGGGCTCGACGGCGCATCGATCACGCTCGCCGAAAACCTGCGCCGGATCGCCAGCGTGCCGCTGCTGTTCGCACCCGGCACCAACTGGAACTATTCGCTGTCGATCGACGTCGTCGGCGCGCTGATCGAGGCCGTCTGCGGCGTGCCGCTCGCCGACGCGGTCGATGCGCTCGTGCTGCGCCCGCTCGGCGCACGCGACACGGCCTTCGTCGCACGCGATCCCGCGCGGCTCGCCACGCCGTACGTCAACGATACGCCGCAGCCACACCGGCTCGCCGAGAACGAGACGGTGCCCATCGTCGAAGGGTTCGTCGGCGTCACGTACTCGCCGTCGCGCGCGCTGAATGCACAAGCGTTCGCATCGGGCGGCGCCGGGATGGTCGGCACCGCCGGCGACGTGCTGACGGTGCTGGACACGCTGCGCGCGGGCGGCGGCGCGATCCTGCCCGCCGAGCTCGTCGACGAGATGGGCCGCGTGCAAACCGGCGATTTCGAATTGCCGGACCTGCCGGGCGCGGGTTTCGGAATCGGCTTCTCGGTGCTGCACGATCCGCAGGCAGCCGCGTCGCCGGAATCCGTCGGCACCTGGCGATGGGGCGGCGTCTACGGTCATTCGTGGTTCGTCGACCGCGCACGCGGGCTCACCGTCGTGTCGCTGTCGAACACGCTCTACGAAGGCATGAACGGGCAGTACACGCTCGATCTGCGGGACGCCGTCTACGGCGCGGGGTAACCGGCCCGCGCGGCAAAAAAAGGCCCGACGGAGTCGGGCCAACGGGTTTGAGACACAAGGAGAATCCCGCCCACCCCATACCGGGCGGTCACGCCGTGCTACACGACGTTCTTCTCGACGATCGGCCGGTTTTCGAGCACGCGCGCCCAGCCGAGCGACGACAGGTCGAGCGTGTCGTAACGCCCGCCCAGAATGAGTTCACTGACGCCACGCCCCGTCGCCGGCCCTTGCTGCAGCCCGTGGCCGCTGTAGCCGTTCGCGAACACGACGTTGTCGAGTTCGGGGTGGTAGCCGATGATCGCGTTGTGATCGAACACGTTGTACTCGTAGTAACCGGACCAGCAATTCTCGACGCGCAGCGCCTCGAATTCCGGCACGCGGTGCGCGAGCGTCGGCCAGATCACGTCGTCGAACAGCGCGTGATCGACTTCGTCGAGCGGCAGGTCGTCCGGGTCGCGATCCGGGCTCGGCGACGTGCCGCAGATATACGTCCGCCCTTCCGGCCGGAAATACACGCCGGTCGGGTCGATCAGCAGCGGGCAATCGGCGAGCTTCGCCGGCGACGATACGTTGAAGATGCTGCGCCGCCGCGCATACACGGGAATGTCGATGCCCATCATCGACGACAGCGTGCGCGTCCACGCGCCGGCCGCGTTGACCAGCGTGTCGCATGCGTAGCGCTCGCCGTCGCCCGTCACGACGTGCGTGATCCTGCGGCCGTCGCGCACGACGTCCTTCACGTCGGCGGCCACGTAGCGCGCGCCGAGCGCCTGCGCCTTCTTGCGCAGCGCCTGCACGAGCCCGTAGCCGTCGAACCAGCCTTCGCCGCTCACGCCGTACGCGCCCGACACGAGATCGTCGACGTTGAGCCACGGAAACTTCGCGCGCAGCGCGGCGCCGTCCATCAGCCGGATATCGGCGCCGAGGCGCGTCTGCAGCGCATGATTCTCGCGCAGCGTCGCGTCGCCGGCCGGCGTCGCGAGGAACAGGTAACCGCCTTCGTGCAGATCGATCGACGGCCGGTTGCCGTCCACTTCGAGCCGTTCGCCGATCGTGCGCAGGAAGTCGATGCCGAACAGCGACATCTCGATCGACAGCGGTGTGGAGAACTGCTGGCGAATCGACGCGGCCGACAGCGCCGACGACGATCTCGCATAGGTGGGATCGCGTTCGATGACGGTCACGGCGACCGTGGGATCGGTGGCGCGCAGGAAATACGCGATCGAGCTGCCGATCACACCACCGCCGACGATGACGACTTGAGAACTCACGACTGACTCCGGTTGCACGTAATAGGCTTGGGGCCGCTCACGCTGATGACGGGCTTGGCGCCGCCCTTCGCCGGCCGGCCGCGCCCGTGGGTGGTTCGTGCCGCGACTCGCGCGGCGTCGCGCGGGCAGGCTTCCTCGACGATCGCTCCGGCTATTTCAGCACGTCCGGCATCGCCGCGAAAGCCCGCTCGCCCGTTGCGTTCAGTCCGCCGATTTCGTCGTGACGGGCTGCCACGCGGCGTTCTTCACTTCATACAGCGTCGAGCTCGGGTTCTTCAGGTCGCCCGTGTTCGTGAATGCGATCGTGCCCGTGATGCCGTCGTAGCGCGTGCCCTTGAGCGCGCCGTTGAAATCGGCCGGCTTCGTCGAGTTCGCCTTCTGCATCGCGTTGATCGCGATCCACGTCGCGTCGTACGCGAACGGCGCATATGCGAGCATGTCGACGCCGTATTTCTGCTTGAATTTCGTTTCGAACAGCTTGCCTTTCGCCAGACGCGACAGCGGCTGCCCGTACTCCCACACCGCCGCGCCTTCGGCCGCGTTGCCGGCCAGCCGGATGAAGTTCGCGTTCATCACGCCGCCGCCCGCGAGGAACTGCGCGCGAATGCCGAGCTGGCGCATGCGCTTCACGAGCATCGCGGCCTGCGCGTCGAGGCCGCCGAAGAACACGAGGTCGGCATTCGTGCTCTTGATCTTCGTGAGCTGCGCGCTGAAGTCGACGGCCTTGTCGTTCGTGAATTCGCGCGCGACGATCGTGCCGCCGTTCGCCTTCACGGCCTTCTCGAACTCATCGGCCTCGCCCTGGCCGAACGCGGTGCGATCGTCGATGATCGCGATGCGCTTCGCCTTCGTCACGCTCGCCGCATACGCACCGGCATTGCCGGCGTTCTGCGTGTCGGTCGCGATCACGCGGTACACGGTATCGAGCCCGGCGCGCGTGATGTCGGGATTGGTCGCCGACGGCGTGATCATCGGAATGCCGGCCTTCGCGTAGATCTTCGACGCGGGCAGCGTCGTGCCCGAATTGAAGTGGCCGATCACGACGGCGACCTGCGCGTCGGCAAGCTGCTGCGCGGCCTGCACGCCGGTGCGCGGATCGCTCTGGTCGTCCTGCGACGCGATGACGAATTTCACCGGCTTGCCGCCGACGGTCGTGCGCGCGGCATTCGCTTCGTCGACCGCCATGCGCACGCCGTTCTCGATGTCCTTGCCGTATGCGGCGCCGCCGCCCGTCAGCGGGCCGGCCACGCCGACCTTGACGATCGTCTCCTGCGCCCGGGCCGCGCCCGTCTGGAACACGAGAAGCGCGGCGGTCAGTGCAACGCCGGAAAGCGAACGAATGCGGAACGTCATGGCAGTCCTTCTTCTGGGGGTCGGGATGCAACGCGCGAGGGTCGCGCGCCGGCAACCTCCTGCGCGTCGGTGATGCCTTTCCGTGCCGAGGGCGGGTGCAATGCGCCGATCCGGGCGGACGATTACCGTGGCTCCGTCTCCGAAGAGCCTTTCATCGCGTAAGAGGTGAATGGATTGTGGGTAGCCAATACCCGTGCAGCAAACGAAATATCGGAACTACGTTGTGAGGATTTGTCATCAAGTTCCGTAGTCGTGGCCGATCCGCGGCCCGCCCGTCGGTGGACCGTGCAGGGAAGCCGTCCATGGCGAAGGGCGGCCGCGCCGCTGGATCAAGGCCGGCCATGGTCATGCCGGCAACGCATCATCGTTGCGACGCCGGCCCGGCCGGCCTTCGCGACGCCGGCAAGGCGCCGCGTCATCGATTAGTGCCGATCGGTGCCCTTGTGGTTGCGCACCGCGTCGGCGGCCTCGCCGGCCTTCTCCTGAAGCTTGCCGGCCTGCTGTTCAGCCACGCCTTCCGCTTCGGTCTCGCGGTCGCCCGTCACCTTGCCGAGTGCTTCCTTGACCGAACCCTTGACCTGCTTGAGCTTGCCCTCGATGCGATTCCTGTCCATGGTCGTCTCCTGCGATGGTTGAGGAAAGCCGGCGATGCCGCGCCCCTGCGCGGCGCCGCCGAGTGGACAGGATCGCAAGCACGCGCCGCGGGCGGCAGATGCGGATGCACCAGTGCGCCTGGTGCATTCGTACCGCCGCGGTCAGTCCTTGCCCTTCGCACCGCCCTTGTCGCCGCGCGCGCCGTTCGCCTCGGCCGCGCCGACGATCCCGCGCTCGCGCGCCCAGACGATCGCCTCGCCGCGGCTGTGCACGTCGAGCTTCGCGTAGATCGTCGCGACGTGGTTGCGCACGGTGTTCGGCGCCAGCCCGAGGCGGCCGGCGATCTCCTTGTCGGCCAGGCCGTGGCACAGCAGGTCGAATACGTCGCGCTCGCGCGCGGTCAGGTCGGACAGTTGCGCACCCGCATCCGGCGCATTCGCGCGCCGCACGTTCGCGAGCTTCTCGATCAGCGTGCGGCTGAACCACGACGCATCCTGCATCGCGGTCTCGATCGCATAGACGAGCTCCATCTCGGTACGCTTGCGGTCGCTGATGTCGAGCAGTGCGACGAGCAGGCAGTCGCGCCCGTGGATCGCGACGGGGTCGGCCGACACGACGCAATCGCGCACGTCGCCGTCGCGCGTGCGGATCTGCACGTCGGCGTTGCGCACGTTGCCGTCGCGCGCGAGCCGGCCTTCGACGCGCGACCACACGCCGCGCTCGGCCCACAGCCCGATCTCGTCGGCGGATTTGCCGAGCAGGTCGCCTTGCGCGTGGCCCGTCAGCGCGGCAAACGCGTCGTTCACGTCGAGCAGCTCGAAACGGTCGGCCGTGACGATCGCGGTCGCGACCGGCGCCATCCGGAATGCCGTCGCGAAGCGCTCCTCGCTTTGCATCAGCGCGCGCTCGGCCTGCTTGCGCGGCTCGAGATCCATGAACGTGAACAGCATGCACGCCTCGCCGTTCATGTCGATAGGCTGCCCGGCGACGACCACCGCCTTGGTGTTGCCGTCGGCAAGCTTCAGCACGGCTTCCATCTGCGGGATCGTCGCGCCTTCGCCGAGCCGCTCGATCGCGAGCTCGCGCCGCTCGGCCTGTTCGAGCACGTCGATCTCGTACACCGAACGGCCGAGCACGTCGTCGCGCGCGTACCCCGTCATGTCGAGAAAGCCCTGGTTGACCTTCACGTAGCGCAAGTCGTCGAGCCGGCAGATCACGGCCGGCGCCGGATTCGCGTTGAAGGTGCGCTCGAAGCGCTCCTCGGCGCTCGCCCATTCGGTCGCGTCGTGCAGCACGAGCGCGAGGCAATCGGGTGCGCCGGCCGCGTTCGTCAGCACCAGGCTGCGGATGCGGTGAACCCAGCTCACCGACTCGTCGGCCGCCGATTCGACCTCGACCGTCACGTCGCTGAACTCTTCGCCGGCGATCACGCGATCCATCGGATAGTGGCCGTCGCGCACCGGATGGTTGTTCCGGTAGCGCAGCCGGAATCGCTCGCGGTATTCGGTGACGTCCGCGCCGAGCGCCTTCAGCTCGGTCACGCCGTGCATCGCGAGCGCGGCCTCGTTCGCCCAGACGATCCGCTGGTCGGGCTCGATCAGGATCACGCCCTCGGTGAGCCCGGCGATGATCTGGTGCAGTTGACGCCGGTCGGTATGCGACTTGAGCGCCTGTTCGTCTACTTGTTCGTTCATCGAATCGTTGTCCCTGTCGTCGACATGAGCGCCGGCCGAGCGCCCGTTGCAGTGGCACGCCCCGGCCGGCGCGTGCGGCGATGATCGCGTGCCGCGCAACGGCCCGACAGGCGCGGATGCACTATCTCGAATAGTACATTCGCACGCCGCTCGCGATCGTGCGGTGCCCCGCCGAACGGCACAATGCGGCCCGCGCGCCCGTCGTGCGGCGTTGCCCGGATCATGGTGCACGTCGCGAGCCCGCCCGTTCATTCCGTCCCCGGTGCAAACGCACTAGCCGATCAGGTGAATTTGCGCGATGTCCGCTCGCGTTCGCGTCGGTACGCTGGTACTGCATCGGCGCTCATGCGCTGCCCTTTCATACCGCAGAGGAGGACACCCGGATGAAACAGCATCAGACACCCGATCCGACGCGGCCCGAACCGCCCCCGGACAATCCGCCCGAACCGGCGCCGGGCACCGACCCGCCGGTGCCGCTGCCGCCCGACGTGCCGCGGCCGGACATGCCGCCGCGCGAGCCCGGCTACGACACGCCGATCGCCCGCTAAGGCCCGGGAACGCACGGGAACGATCCGTGCTCGCCCATTGATTCACCCGCCAATCGAAGGAGAACATCAATGAACAAGACCTCGCACCTTTCGACACTGCTCGCCGTCAGCGCGGCCTTCCTGCTTTCCGCTGCCCCGCTCACGAACGCGCACGCCCAGGCCTCGTCGACCGACAGCGGCATGGCGACCGAATCGAGCCAGCCGGTGACAGACACATGGATCACGACCAAGGTGAAGAGTGAGCTCGCGACCACCGACGGCGTGAAGAGCACCGACATTAGCGTGAAGACGGTGGACGGCGTCGTCACGCTCACGGGCGTGCTGCCGACGAAGACCGCCGTGAAGAAGGCCGTCGCCGTGACGCGCGCCATCAAGGGCGTGAAGCACGTCGACGCGTCCGGCCTGAAAGCGAAGGCCTGAACCATCACGCGGCCGCGTGCCGCACTTTTCTCCCCTTACGAAAGGAGCACACCATGAACGAAGACAAGATCAAGGGCCAGTGGAAGCAGCTCACCGGCAAGCTGAAGGCCAAGTGGGGCAAACTGACCGACGACGATCTCGCGGTCGCGGAAGGCAATCGCGATTATCTGGCCGGCAAGATCCAGGAGCGTTACGGCATTGCCCGCGACGAAGCCGAGAAGCAGTTGAAGGAATTCGACCGCGAGCTGTAACGCGCCAGTCGTCTCACCCCGCCGCGACGCGCGCCGCGTCGCGGCCACGAGGAGGACAACGACATGGGCAAGTATCTGATCGCATGGCTGCTCGGCGTACCGATCGGGCTGCTGGTGCTGTTTTATCTGGTCACGCACCTCTTCTGACGCACGCGACGCCCCGTCGACGAACGAAAACGGGCCGGCGGCTGAAACCCAGCCGCCGGCCCGTCTGCTTTTGCATGCGGCGCGCGACGCGGCGCTTACTTCGCCGCGTTCGCCGTCATCTTGAAGATGCCCTGTGCGTTGCCCGCGTCGAAGCGCAGGTCGGTCACCCAGCGGCGCGCCGTCTGGTCGAACGTGCGCTTGCGCGTGATGAACTCGTAGAACGAACCCGGCACGTTGCGTTTCACCGTGCCGCCGTCGCGGGTGCGGAATTCGCGCTCGACGGTATCCGCGCGATAGGCGGTCTGGAACACGCGGCCCGAGCGCGAGCGTTCGACTTCCGGCTTCATCGGCCGACCCTTCGCCTTCTCGGCGTCGGCCAGCTTGAACACGTCGGCGACGCGGTCGGTCGCGTGGTTGAACGCATTGCCTTCGGTCGCGATCCACGCCATTTCCGCCGATTCCATCAGCAGCGTTTCATAGTCGAGCTCGTTCGGCAGGTCGTGCTGGCGCGCGAACGCGCCGACGATTTCCGGCAGCAACGCATGCGCGTCTTCCAGCGACAGCCAGCCTTCGCGCTCGACTTCCCACAGCAGCGCGACGGCCGCCGGCGACAACGGGTCGCGCGACGAGCTGACGACATTCGTCACGGCCTGCTGGAATTCCTTCGAGAAGCGCTCCGGATGCAGTTCGCTGACGAAGAACTGCGCGATTTCGTCCGGCGCGTCCTCATGCGCGTACGCCCGGCCGGTCATGCCGAGCTTGTCGAGCGGGTAACGGCCGTTCAGGCGGAAGCCGAGCGGACGCAGGATGCGCGTGAACGCGGCCTCGCCCGGCGGCAGCGCGCCCGTGTGCGGCCAGCGCACCGTGCGCAGCGCGCCGTGGTCGAAATAGACCGAACCGCCGCTTTCGATCGTGTCGGCCGTGTACGCGCGGCCGTTCGCCGAACGCTCGAGCAGCCCTTCGAACAGCGCCATGTTCATCGCCTGCGCGATTTCCGCGCGCGTCACGACGCCGTCTTCCCATTCTTCGAGGATGGCCGGCATGTTCAGGGTCGAGAACAGGGCGTCGGTCTTCGCCTGTCCCAGCAGCTTCGTCAGCAAGCTGTCGATATTCGGATTGCGCATCAGGATTCTCGTCTCGGAAGGCCCGCCGGCAAACGTGCCGGCCATTCGTCGGCCGGCCGCCCAGCGGGCGCCTGGCCTTGCACGGGAAGCATTATTCAAAGGGTTGCAGCGGGGCGTAAAGCGAGATTAAATTGATATGTGATGAGTTTTTGGAATTATCGGCCGGTTCTTCGCAGGCGTTTCACCCCGACGCCGCGAGGATCCCTTCGTCAGACAAATCAAGGGTCCGTTTAGAGATGGAATACCCCGTTCCCATGACGTTCCATCTCTAAACGGCCCCCGACATCATGCGCAAATTCAAGATCCCCAACATGGGCGCGCTCGTGGCTTTCGAAGCCGCCGCCCGCCACGAGAGCTTCACGCACGCGGCCAAGGAACTGTTCCTGACCGAAAGCGCGGTGTCGCGGCAGATCGCGACGCTGGAGGCGAGCCTCGGCGTGCGGCTGTTCGCGCGCGTGAAGCAGCGCGTCGTGCTGACGCGGGCCGGCAAGCTGTACGGCACGCAAGTGCGGCGCGCGCTGGAAACGCTCGACCGCGACACGCTGTCGATCATCGCGCACGGCAGCGGCGGCGGTTACCTCGAGCTCGCGGTGCTGCCGACCTTCGCGTCGCACTGGCTGATCCCGCGCATCAAGAGCTTCTACGACCGCACGCCCGACGTGCGCGTGAACATGGGCAGCCGCACCGACCTGTTCTCGTTCGAGGACACGCACTTCGAAGCCGCGATCCACTACGGCAAGCCGACCTGGCCCGGCACGTCGTCCGACTACCTGTTCGGCGAGGAAGTCGTGCCGATCTGCTCGCCGGCGCTGCTGGACGGGCCGGTCGAGCGCGTCGAGGATCTGCTCGCGTATCCGCTGCTGCACTCGACGACGCGCCCCGGCGCGTGGGCGCAGTGGTTCGAGACGCACGGCGTCGAGGACATCCGCACGATGCAGGGCGTGCGCTACGAACTGCACACGATGCTGATCAGCGCGGCCGCGGCCGGGCTCGGCGTCGCGCTCGTGCCGAAGTTCTTCGTCGAGGAACAGTTGCAGCAGCTCGGCCTCGTCGTGCCGTGCGATGCGGCAACCGTCGGCGATTCGGCGTACTACCTCGTGTATCCGACCGAGCTCAGCCACAGCAAGCCGCTGGAATCGTTCCGCAGCTGGCTGCTTGAACAGGCGAGCGCGTATGCGGCGCCGGAGCGCGACGCGCACGACGCCGCTGAGGAAGACGACGAGGACGTCGAGTAACGGCGCCGTCGCGCCGGCGTCATCGCGCGGCTGCGCGGCGGGCAGCCGCATTGTCGCGCACCGCGTGCGTCACATGTGCCACTTCACCGTGGCGGTCAGCGTACGCGGATCGCCGGGCATGTTGTACAGGTCCGCGTTGCCGTGCGCGGCGATGAAGTAGCGGCGATTGAACAGGTTGTCGAGCGTGAGCGTCACGTCGACCTTCTTGCTCCGATAGCCGGCGCCCAGATTGAACACCGTAAACGACGGCAGCGTAACGAGATCGCTCGCCGACGTGTAGCGCGCCGACTGGAACTGCATGCCGGCCGCCGCATAGAAGCCGTACGGCAGCTCGCGCTTGAGCCACAGGTTCGCGCTGTGGCGCGGCATCAGCCCCGGCGTGTTGCTCGACACCGCGAGGCCGGCCGCCGTCGACTGCGCGGATCCGTCCACCGTGCCGTTCAGGTACGCGTAACCCGCATACACCGACCACTTCGGCGCGATCTCGCCGGTGAAGCCGAGCTCCATCCCGCGCACGTGCTGCGTGCCGATCGGCAGCGCATAGCCGGGATTCGCCGGATCGCCGATCTGCTGGTTGGTCTGGCGCATGTCGAACAGCGCGACGCTGGCCGTGGCCTTGCCGCCGAGGTCGAAACGCGAGCCAACCTCATACGCGGTAGTCTTTTGCGGCGCGAGCGCGGCGCCGTTCGAGAACGCGCCGGAGCTGATCAGCGTGTCGGCCAGCGGCGAGAACGACTGGCTGAACGACCCGTACAGCGTGAGCCAGTCGAGCGGTTCGTAGATCAGGCCGACGCGCGGGCTCCACGCATGATCGGTGCGCTCGAGATTGACGTTCGACGACGTGTAGTCGTGGCGGGTCTGGTTCAGGTAGTCGAAGCGCAGGCCCGCGAGCACCTTCCAGTGTTCGGTCAGCGAGATCAGATCCTGCGCGTAGACGCCCGCGAGCCCGACGACGGTCGACGCGTTCGTCTTCGCGCGCGCGCCGGTCGGCACGCCGGGCAGCACGACCGGCTGCGGATTGAAGAAATCGTAGGTCGCGACCTTCGTCACGCTGTAGATCGTGTCGAACTTCTGCTGCTGCGACAGCTCGAGCCCGTACAGCAGCTCGTGACGCATGCCGAACAGCGACGTCTTCTGCGTGAGCTCGAACAGTCCGTCGATGCCGTGATCGGTGCGCTGGCGCGTCGACTGGTCGAGCGTGACGACCGGGTGCGCGGCCGTCTTGATCGGCTCGTACGTCACGTAGTTTTTCCGCTCGAGCGAGAAATCGTACGCGCGGATCGCGCCGTGGAACGACAGCGAATCGTCGAAGCGGTGATCGAGCGACACCGTCGCGCTCTTCGCGGAGACGTCGTTGTAAGAACTGTTCCCCCCGTCGGCCGACCCGTAGTACGTGTTGATCGGCACGTCGACCGGCCGGCCGCGATACGCGGGCAGGCCCTGATCGGACGTGCGGCGGTCGTGCAGGTAGTCGAATTCGACGTTCAGCACCGTGTCGCGGTCGAGCTTGAACTGCGCGGACGGCGCGATCGCCTGCCGGTTGAGCTGAAACCGGTCGCGGAAGCTGTTCGAATTCTCGGCCGCGCCGGTCATCCGAAAGCGCGCGGCGTCGTTCGGGTTCCAGCCGAGGTCGAATTCGCCGCGCCGCTCGCCTCGCGTGCCGAGCGTCACGCCCACGTCGTTCACCGGGGTCGCCTGCGGCCGCTTCAGCACGCGATTCACGATGCCGCCCGCCGAGCCGCGCCCGTACAGCACCGCCGCCGGCCCCTTCAGCACCTCGACACGCTCGACGTTCGACAGGTCGCGGTAGTACAGCGCATCGTCACGAATACCGTCGACGTACTGGTCCGTGATGCTGTTGAAGCCGCGGATCGTGATCTGGTCGCGCTGGCCGTCGCCGACCGAGAAGCCGACGCCCGGCACGTTGCGCAATGCGTCCTGCAGCGACGTCGCGTTCTGATCCTCGATCACCGCGTGCGGCACGACGTTCACGGTCTGCGGCACGTCCATCAGCGACATGTCGGTCTTGGTCGCCGCGCGCGAATGGCCGCCGTCGTACGACGCATGCTCGGCGGCCGCGTTGACGGAAATCGCGGGCAGGGTCGCCGCGGCGTCGGCCGCCTGCGCAAACGAAGTGCGGGCGCCGGCCAGCGACGTGGCAATCAGAAGCGCATGGCACGCGCTCGTGTTGAGTTTCATCGTGAACGTAGAAGGTGGTGAAGAAAACGGCGAACGAGAACGCGCCGGCCCGCGCGCACGTCGCGCGTCGAATCGGCCGGCGACGCCCTTTTCGCGAAAACGACGATGCGCGTGGAGGATTGCCCCGTCGCGCAGTCCGTGCGGCGAGCGGCCGGTACGAATCGCTGCCGGCCGGCTCAGCCGGCACGAAAAAAGCCGTGACGCCCCGTCACGGCTCGTAATGCGGCGAAATAATAAACGAGAATGATTCGTGTTTTTAGTTAATTTTCAACGTGTCGCCTGGCCGCAACGTGAGCGCGCATCGCGCTCTGCATTCCTGACGAATGCCTTTCCGTTTCGGGCCCTTGAGCGGCTTGTTTCGTAATAGAAACGAAAGATTCGAATCGGCCGCCTCATGCGGCAACGATCGATAACACGCGGGAATCGGGATACGACGACGGGGAAACTGGAGAGGATCGCGAAGGACCGGATCGAGCAGACGGAACGGATTCAACGGTCCGGTGTGCGCCGGACCGGGCAACCCCGACCCGGCGCTCCGGGCAGCCGACCTCGTATCGGCAACGCGGCGGATCTTCTTCTGTTCTTCACTACGTCTGCTCTCAGGCTCGCTGCATTTTTTTCCTCGCCGCGCTGCGCCATTATCCACGCAATTCGGCAGAAGTAAAACGTTTGCGTCTGCACCGCGGCCGTTATATCCGGGATTCGGACACATTCTTTCGGAATGCTTTCTGTCATTGCGGCACGTTTCGACCCATGTTGCATTCGTTGCGGCGTTCCTTTTAAATGGAACTGGTTCCATTCGCTGAATCGACGCTATTTGCGCGTGACGCGCCGTCGCGTGCGCGTCATGATGCGGATTCAGGATCGAGGACCGTTCAGCTCAGGATTCGCTTCGCCCGTCCCTTCCCGGACACCCCGTCAAACGAGACCGTCATGCCCGATTCCGCCTCCCTGCAGCACCTGTTTCCCGCCTTACAGGACATCCCCGCCGAATTCCGGCTGGCTTCGCCGATTCACCAGCGCGTGTCGCTCGTCGACGGCGAATTGCGGCCGTGGGACGGCGCAACCAAGACCGTGCTGTCGCCCGTGTGCGTGCGACAGGCGGACGGCAGCGTCGAGCAGGTCGAGATCGGCAGCTACCCGGTGATGGGCGAAACGGAAAGCGACGCGGCGCTCGACGCCGCGGTGCGCGCGTACGACGCCGGCCGCGGCGAATGGCCGACGATGAAGGTCGAGCAGCGCATCGCGTGCATGCAGGACTTCATCAAGCGGATGGTCGCGCAGCGCGAACTCGTCGTGAACCTGATCATGTGGGAGATCGGCAAGAGCCTCGCCGATTCGCAGAAGGAATTCGACCGCACCGTCACCTACATGACGCAGACGATCGACGCGCTGAAGGAGCTCGACAACACGAACTCGCGCTTCGTGATCGCGGAAGGCACGATCGGCCAGATCCGCCGCACGCCGCTGGGCGTCGTGCTCTGCATGGGCCCGTACAACTATCCGTTGAACGAGACGTTCGCGACGCTGATCCCGGCGCTGCTGATGGGCAACACCGTGGTGTTCAAGCCACCGCAGTACGGCACGCTGCTGTTCGAGCCGCTGCTCGAGGCGTTCCGTGACGCATTCCCGAAGGGCGTGATCAACACGATCTACGCGCCGGGCGCGGTGGTCGTGCCGCACATGCTCGCGTCGGGCAAGATCAACGTGCTCGCGCTGATCGGGTCGAGCAAGGTGGCCGATCACCTGAAGAAGCAGCACCCGAAGTCGCACCGGCTGCGCGCGATCCTCGGCCTCGACGCGAAGAACGCGGCGATCGTGCTGCCCGACGCCGATCTCGACCTCACCGTGAAGGAGTGCCTGCTCGGCGCGCTGTCGTTCAACGGCCAGCGCTGCACCGCGCTGAAGATGCTGCTCGTGCATCGCTCGATCGTCGACGAATTCCTGAAGCGCTTCACCGCCGCACTCGAACAGCTGAAAATCGGCATGCCGTGGGAAAAAGGCGTCAGCATCACGCCGCTGCCCGGCATGCATCGCACCGTGTACATGACCGACGCGATCGACGACGCGAAGGCGAAGGGCGCGCAGGTCGTCAATCGTTCGGGCGGCGAATTCAGCAAGACGCTGTTCTACCCGGCCGTCGTGTATCCGGTGTCCGAAGGGATGAAGCTGTATCGCGAGGAGCAGTTCGGGCCGATCATTCCGGTCGCACCGTTCGACGACGTGGAAACCGCGCTCGACTACGTGACGACGTCGGATCACGGCCAGCAGGTCAGCATCTTCGGTTCCGATCCGGCGCAGATCGGCGCGCTCGTCGATCCGCTCGTGAACCAGGTGTGCCGCGTGAACATCAACTGCCAGTGCCAGCGCGGGCCGGACGTGTTCCCGTTCGCGGGGCGCAAGGATTCGGCCGAGGGCACGCTGTCGGTGAGCGATGCGCTGCGCGCGTTCTCGATCCGCTCGATGGTCGCGGCGAAGCAGACCGACGCCAGCAAGCAGCTGCTCGACTCGATCGTGTCGGATCACCACTCGAAGTTCATCAATACGGGCTTCATTTTCTGAAGCCATCCTGATCGATGCCGGGCCCCCGTCGCACGCCGGTGCGGCGGGGCGCTTCCGGCATGCGTCGCCCTGCTAGACGTTCGTCACCAGCAGCCGGACGCCCGCCACGCCGAACACGACGGCCAGGCATGCTTCCATCGCGCGACGGCCGCGCACGTAAAGCCGCCGCGCACCGTCCATCGAGAACACCAGCGCATAGCCGCCGAACACCATGCAGCCGATCGCGAGGCAGCCCGGGACGACGGCGCCGTGCGCCCCGCCCGCGCCGTTCGACGACAGCGCGACGATCGACACCCACACGAGAATCGCCTTCGGATTGGTCAGATGCAGCATCGCGCCGCGCACGTAGAAGCGCGACAGCCGCTGCTCGCGCGCCGCATTCGCCGATGCCGCCGGCGGGCCCGACAGCGCCGTGCGCGCCGACTTGAACGCGAGCCACAGCAGGTACAGCCCGCCGAAGACCTTGATCGCGACCAGCAGCTTCGACCACGCGAGCAGCGCGGCCGATATGCCGAGCGCCGCGACCGTCGCCCAGAACATCGACCCTGAAATCACGCCGAGCGCGAACGCGAGCGCCGCCTTGCGGCCCTGGTTCGCGGCGACCGACATGATCGCGAGATTGCTCGGCCCGGGGCTGGCCGTGCCGATGAAATAGGCCGTGTAGGCAAGCAGCAGGTTGGCCGAGAAGAAGGTATGGGCGCTCATGTCGAATCTCGCGGGGACGATCCGGAGATTGTTGGCAAACCTGCGCCGTCTGCCCATGGACAATTGTGCGTCCGATCGGTGGGCCAGTTGGATGGCCACACAACCGATCGCCCGCCGCCGGACCGTCTCTGTTTTGAAACAACCGGCGCGCTCGCCGCCGTTCGCGCGATGCGACAGCGCACGTTCCGCGCAGCGGTTTACCGTCGGCGGACGCACGGCGGGCGCGGCGGAACCGCACGGCACGCGTCGTTCCGGCCGTTCGCAGGGGAAACGCGCGACGCGCCCGAGGCCCGCGTTACGTTACATCCGTGAAGCATTTCGCGTCGTCGCGCCGTTTCGGGCGCCCGACGCCGTCCACCTCGCGCCCGTAGATACCCTCCTCGATCGCCTGCGCAATCCAGTCCCGACGGGACTCGCCGACCGACGGCGGATCGCGGCTCAACATTGCTCAACAATCGTCTGGCGGCGCTGGTACGGAATCTGCATTCCGTTCGGGCAGAAGCCGCGCGCGGGACTGCGCGGACATGATTCACCCTCGGGCGCGTCCGCGGATACGCCCGTACGTATGCACACGCAACGAGGCTCTTCATGGATGCGCAGCCCAACTCGTCCGATTCGTCGTTCCAGCTCTTCCTCGCGAAGGTGCTCGAACAGCCGCTGCCCGACTGGACCGAAAAACAGCAGATGGAACTCGAGATGGCACGCACGCTGTCGACGCAAATGGTCACGCTCGCCGAAGACATGCGCGGCCGCGCGCCCGATCTCGCGCGCTGCCTCGTGCTGCTCCGCTACGCGAAGGTGCTCGACTTCATGCTGACGTCGCTCGCCGCGCACCGCGACATTCATCCGCAGACGCTGCGCACGCTGTTCCGGCTTGCGAACCTGAAGGTCGACGACGCCTATCCGGTGTGACCCGGCGCAACGGATCGCGCGTCGCGCACGGCCGTCGCGGCAACCCAACCCATCCCGCACACGCGCGCCCCGACTGTCCCTCCACGTAAACGGAGGTACAATCGCGCGCCATGAACGCACTTCGCCGCTTCCTGCTCCGGCCAGGCGTCGCGCGACGGTGGCTGTGGGGGTACCTCCTCGTGACGCTGCTGTCCCGCGCGCTGATGTCGGGCGCCGTGATGCTCGATCCGGACGGTCCGGATGCGGGCTCGGTGGTGCTGTGTTCGGGCCGCGGCCCGCTGATCGTCACCGGCGCCGCGCTGGGCACCCGCTTCGATGCGGGCGCGCCGATCACGCCGGCCAACGATGCGCGCGCGCTCGCCGATGCACTGAAGCATGACGCGCACGCCGACCAGGCGGCGTCCTCTGACAACGGCGACAGCCTGTGCGCATTCGGCGCCGCACTGTTCACCGCGCTCGCGTCGTTCGTGCTGCTGGTGCTGCTGTTTCCCGCGGCGCCACCGCGGCGCTTCTTCATTCGCTTCGACGGTCTTCCATTCGTGCGATCGATATTCGACGATCGCCCGCCCTCCCGCGCCCCTCCTCTGTTCTGCTGAACGTTTTGCCCCGTGACGCGCGCACGTCGACGTGCATGCGCGTTCACGCCGTTCGTTTCGCCCTGACCTGATTCACGCGTTCACCCGAATGCCCGCATCGCGCGGGCGACGCCGCCCTGCGCACCGTTGGCGCAGCTGCCGCGCCGCCCGCCGCGGCGATGCACGCATGCGGGTGCGACGCACGTCGACCGCAGCCGGCCCGCGCCGGTCGCGCCGCTCGACGCACCCGAGGAGTTCACACCATGTCGACCACCGTCGATCGGGCCATCTCGCCCGCCCGTTCCGCCAGCGCCGGTTATCGGACGCTCTGGCGCTGGCATTTCTACGCCGGCCTGTTCGTGATGCCGTTCCTCGTGATCCTCGCGATCACGGGCACGCTCTACTGCTTCCAGCCGCAGATCGAACCGCTGCTGTATCCGCACCGGCTGGTCGTCGAACCGCGCGCGACGCCGCGGCTCGATGCCGACACGCTGCTCGCCCGCGCACGCACCGCGATGCCGGCCGGCGCCACGCCGGTGTCCGTGCAGGTCGCCACCGCGCCGGACCGCAGCGCCGAGTACGTATTCCGGCTGCGCGACGGCAGCCGCGAGAGCGTGTACGTGAACCCGTACGACGGCAGCGTGCTCGGCACGCTGAGCGTCGAGAACCGCTTCATGGAGGTCGACCGAATGCTGCATCGCAAGCTGCTGCTCGGCAAGACCGGCGAGTTGCTGATGGAGCTCGCCGCCTGCTGGACCTTCGTGATGATCGGCACCGGCGTCGCGCTGTGGTGGCCGCGCGGTACGGCCCGCGTCGGGCGCGCGCTGCGGCCCGACCTGTCGCTGCGCGGCCGGCCGCTGTGGAAGAGCATTCACGCGTCGGCCGGCATCTGGCTCGCGGCCGGCACGGTCGCGTTCATCCTGACGGGGCTGCCGTGGTCGGGCTCGTGGGGCAAGAATTTCAAGGCGCTCGCGGCGACCGTGAACCTCGGCGCACCGGAAGGCGCGTGGGGCGGCGGGTCGATCCGCTCGACGCGCCCGGGTGCCGCCGTGGCGGCCGGGCAGGCGCCTGCGCAGGCGGCCATGCCGTCCGGCCATCACCACGATTCCGGCGAATCGATGCCGGGAATGGTGATGGACGACCTGCCGTTGCCGCAAACGCCGTGGGCGGTCGGCAACGTGCCCGTGCCGCATTCGCCGTCGGCGCCGGCACCCGCGCCGCTGCCGCTGGCCCGCGCGATCGCGATCGTCGCCGGGCTCGGCGTAACGAGCGGCTACACGCTCGCGTTGCCGGCCGGCGCGGATGGCGTGTTCACCGCGTCGTACTTTCCCGCCGACCCGAAGGCCGAACGCACGATCTATGTCGACCAGTACAGCGGCGCCGTCCTGAAGGACATCCGCTACGAGGACTACGGCGCGGTATCGAAAGCCGTGTCGTACGGCACGTCGCTGCACATGGGCCGTTATTTCGGGCTCGCGAACCAGATCCTTTGCGCGGTGTTGTCGCTCGGGCTGGCCGCGATGGCCGTCACGGGCACCGTGATGTGGTGGAAACGCCGCCCGGCCGGGAAGCTGGGCGCACCGTCGCGCGAACGCGGCACGCCGCCGATGCGCGGCTGGGTCGCCGGGCTCGTGCTGCTCGGCATCGTTTTCCCGTTGATGGGGCTGACGCTCGTCGCGGTCTGGTTGCTCGACCGGCTGCTGTTCGGCCGCGCGGCCCCGGCCGCAGCGTGATCGACGCAAGCGCCTCCCCCATTCGAAGGAAACCGAAACAATGAAGTTCAGATCGATGCTGCCCGCTGCCGTTCTCGCGGCGCTCTCGCCGGCCGGGCACGCACAAGCACAGGAAAGCGGCGGCGACGGCACCAGCGCCACGCTCGCACCGATTCGCGTCGACGCGCAGAAGGCACCCGCACTGACGCAACCGCTCGACACCGGCAGCCATCTCGGGCTGTCGCCGCTCGAAACGCCCGCGAGCGTCGAGCAGATCGGCCGCGCGACCCTCGACACGCGCGGCGACAGTTCGATCGTCGACGCGGTAAGCCGCGCCGCCGGCATCAGCGCGTCGCCGCATCCCGGCAACGGCGACTCGGAGCTCGCCGCGCGCGGCTTCGTCGGCGCGTCGTCGGTCACGCAGCTCTACGACGGCGTGCGCCCGTACGGCGCGATCGGCGTCACGTTCCCGTTCGACACGTGGTCGGTCGACCATATCGACGTGCTGCGCGGCCCCGCTTCGGTGATCTACGGCGAAGGCGCGATCGGCGGCGTGGTCAACATCGTGCCGAAGAAGCCGGCGCGCACGCCGATCCGCAACGAGTTGCAAGTCGGCGGCGGCACCGAAGGCACGGCGCGCGCCGCGTTCGGCAGCGGCGGCGCGATCGGCGACAAGCTGTCGTACCGCTTCGACATCAGCGGCAACCGCTCGTCGAACTGGGTCGATCGCGGCGACTCGCGCAACCTGTCGGTGTCGGGCGCGCTGCGCTACGACGTGACGCCCGACCTGTACGTGACGGCGTCGTACGCGCAGGGCTTCCAGCATCCGATGCGGTATTTCGGCACGCCGCTCGTCGACGGCGCGCGCGATCGCGCGCTCGACGAGAAGAACTACAACGTCGGCGACGCCGACATCGCGTTCCGCGACAGCTGGGCCACCGTATCGGCGAACTGGCAGCCGAGCGACGGCCTGAACGTGACGAGCACGCTGTACCGGATGAAGAGCAATCGTCACTGGAAGGATGCGGAGTACTACACGTACGTGCCGTCGAGCGCGCAAGTGCGGCGCAGCAGCTACACCGAGATCTTTCATGATCAGGAGCAGTACGGCAACGTGACGACGGCCACCGTCGACAGCGCGCTGTTCGGGATGCGCAACACGTTTTCGGCGGGCGTCGAGTTCAACCACACGACGTTCCAGCACGACAACAACTCGCCGTATTCGGGCACGTCGACGGTCGATCCGCTCGACTTCGATCCGGGCGGTTTCATCAATACGGCCGGTACATTTCCGAAGTACCGCAGCCAGTCGAACCAGTACGCGCTGTTCGCGGAGAACCGGCTCGCGATCACGCCGCGCTGGTCGGTGATCGGCGGGCTGCGCTACGACCATGCGAGCGTGAACCGCGACGATCTCGTGAACGGCGGCGCATTCACGAAGGTGTTCGCGAACACGGGCTGGCGCGTCGGCACCGTATACGACGTGCGGCCCGGCCTCGCCGTGTACGGCCAGTATTCGGTCGCGGCCGATCCGGTCAGCTCGCTGCTGTCGCTGAATGCGTCGAAGGCGAACTTCACGCTCGCGACCGGCCGGCAGATCGAGATCGGCGTGAAGCAGTCGTTCCTCGACGGCAACGCGGAATGGACGCTGGCCGCGTACCGGATCGTGAAGAGCAACCTCCTGACGGCCGACCCGGCGAACCCGAACCAGTCGATCCAGGTCGGCCGGCAGTCGTCGCGCGGGCTGGAGGCGACGGTCGGTGCGGAGATCGCGAAGGATTGGCGCGTCGATGCGAACGTATCGATCCTGCGCGCGAAATACGACGATTTCCAGCAGTCGTCCGGCGGCGCGACCGTATCGCGCGCGGGCAACGTGCCGGTGTCGGTGCCGCAGCGTCTGGCGAACCTGTGGGTGAGCTGGCGCTTCGCGCCGGACTGGACGGGCATCGCGGGCGTCAAGTACGTCGGCAAGCGGTTCGCCGATACCGCGAACCGGCTCGCGATGCCGTCGTACACGACCGTCGACCTGGGCCTCGCGTGGCGGCCGCGCAAGGACACGACGATCACCGCCCGCGCGTACAACGTGTTCAACCGTCGCTACGTGCAGTCCGCGTACTACAACGAGGCGCAGTATCTGCTCGGCAACGACCGGCGGTTCGAGGTGCTCGCGAACTACCGGTTCTGATGCGGCGCGCCGCCACGCAACGCGCGCGCCGCCGCGTGCGCGGCGGCGGGTCGGTCAGCCTCCGGTATCGCCGCGGCCAACCGGACGCATCGATCAAGTACGCGGCCCCGCCATCCACTTCCGGTAGCGTCGCGTCTGGCACTGCGCGGCCAGTTGCTGCTTCACCAGCGCGCGCAGCGGCGACACCTGCGGGTGCGTGCGACGCCCTTCGCTGAGCCGCGTGAGCTGGAACTTGACGACGGCCATGTTCGCCAGCGCGCCCAGCGCCTTGTTCTTCCACCGGATCGGCGCCAGCACCGGCGCGCTGTCCTTGCCGGCGCGCCAGTCGCGCGGCAGGTTCGGGTCGATCGACAGCGCGGTCGCGATGCCGACCATCGCCACGCCGCTGTTCACGACCTGCTCGGCCACCGCACGACGCCGGATCCCGCCCGTGACCATCAGCGGCATGCGCGCGACGGCCGTGATGTCGCGCGCGAATTCGAGGAAATACGCTTCGCGCGCGAGCGTGCGCCCGTCGCGCGCCTCGCCCTGCATCGCCGGCACTTCATAGCTGCCGCCCGACAGTTCGACGAGATCGACGCCGAGCGGATTCAGCAATTCGACCACGCGCTTCGCGTCGTCCGCGCTGAAACCGCCGCGCTGGAAATCGGCCGAATTCAGCTTCACCGCGACGGCGAAGGCCGGCGATACCGTCGCGCGCACCGCCTTCACGATATCGAGCAGCAGGCGTGCGCGATTCTCGATGCTGCCGCCCCATCGATCCTGCCGGCGGTTCGTCAGCGGCGACAGAAACTGGCTCAGCAGATAGCCGTGCGCCGCATGCACCTGCACGCCGGTGAAACCGCTTTGCTCCGCGAGCTGCGCGGCACGCACGAAGCGCTGCTGCACGTCGGCGATATCGGCCGCCGTCATTTCCTTCGGCACCGGAAACTGCTTCGACAACGCGCCGAGCGCGAGCGGCACGGCCGACGGCGCGAGCGTCGTCTGGCCGAGCGCCGCCTGCATCTGGCGCCCCGGGTGATTGATCTGCATCCACACGTGCCCGCCGCCCGAGCGGGCGATCCGCGCCCAGCGGCGGAAACGGTCGAGATGCGCGTCGCTTTCGAGCACGACGCCGTTCGGCCCCGTCATCGCGCGGCCGTCCACCATTACGTTGCCGGTCAGGATCAGGCCGGCCTGACCGTCGGCCCACGCCTGGTACAGGCGCAGCAACGCATCGGACGGCGCGTGGTCCGCATCGGCCATGTTTTCTTCCATCGCAGCCTTGGCCAGACGGTTCGGAATCACCGCCCCGTTGGGCAGTGTGAGGGGCGCAAACAGATTCATGGTGGCAGATCCTCGATTGACGATGGCCCACGATAACTTTAAAGTCAACTTTAAGGTCAAGCCTTTTTGGAGCCCCCCATGAAAATCGGCGAACTGGCGAAGGCGAGCGGCCTCGCGGCGTCGCGCATCCGCTTCTACGAAGCGAGCGGCCTGCTCGAACCGGCCCGCCGGCAGGCGAACGGCTATCGGGAATACGGGCCGGAAGCGTTGACGCGGCTCGCGATCATCGATCGCGCGCAGCGCGCGGGCTTCGCGCTCGACGAGATCCGTGCGGTGCTGCCGCCCGATCTCGGCACATGGCCGCGCGACGAACTGCTGGTCGCGCTGCGGCACAAGGTCGGCGAAATCGCGCTGCTCGAACGGCGGCTCGCGCAGAACCGGCAGCATCTGGAAACGCTGATCGACGCGATCGAGAACAAGCCGGCGGGCGAGGATTGCGCGGGCGCCGCGCAACGGATGCTCGACCGGCTGTGCGAGCAGGCCAGCGAGCCGCTGGAGCCGGCGCCCGTGGCGCGGCCGGCGCGCAAGCGGGCGTGATGGATTGTGCCGTGGGATTACGCTGCTCATCCATCGATCGATGCGCACCGCGGCCTGAAACACGATGTGGCGCGGTTGCCGCGCTTTGCTTACGTCGCAGGTAATCGACGCGCGCCGCCCGCGCCACGATCATGGCTCCAACGACTCTCGAACCGCATCCCGCCAAGGAGCCTGCCATGACCGCCTACGCCATCGCCCACCTGCACGACGTCGACATGTGCGACGACATCGTCGAATACCTCGAACGCATCGACGGCACGCTTGCGCCGTACGACGGCCATTTCGTGATTCATGGCGCACGGCCCGAAGTACGCGAAGGTGTATGGCGCGGCGATCTGATCGCGATCGCGTTTCCCGACCTCGACACGGCGCGCGAATGGTACGAATCGGAGGCGTACCGGCAGATCCAGCCGCTACGCGCACGGCACGCGAGCGGCCCGCTGATCCTGATCGACGGCGTCGACGAGCGGCACAAGGCGACCGACATTCTGCGTTGATGCCTGACGCAGGCGACGCTTACGACGCCTTCCGCTCCATCGGCTCGCCCACGACGAAGCCGCCGCCCTGGAACCGCTGCGCGGGATCGTCGTACTCGGCGGTCGGTGCCGTCACCGGAAACAGCCCGGCGAACTGCTCGGAGCTGTCGCGCGGGCGGAAGCCGAGGAAGCCGGCCTTCGTGTTGTCCCACCACTTCACCGGGTTGTCCGACGCGCCGTAGACGATCGCGTGGCCGACACGATTCGTCAGCAGCGAGCAGCGCACGAGCTCGATGAAATCGCGATAGCTGAGGAACGTGACGAGCATGCGCGGGTTCTTCGGCACCTCGAACGACGAGCCGATCCGCAGGCAGACGGTTTCGATCCCGAAGCGATCGAAGTAGTAGCGCGACAGCGATTCGCCGAAGCACTTCGTCACCCCGTACAGGCTGTCGGGGCGCAGCGGCGAATCGGCATCGAGCACTTCGGTGACCGGATGAAAACCGATCGCATGATTCGAGCTCGCGAACACGACGCGCTTCACGCCGTGCTTGCGCGCGGCTTCGTACAGGTTGTACGTGCCAGTGATGTTCGCGCCGACCAGATCGTCGAACGGCGCATCGACCGAAATGCCGCCGAGGTGAACGATCGCGTCCACGCCGTCGACGAGCTGCATCACGGCCGGCCGGTCGGCCAGGTCGACCACGCGGATTTCTTCATGCGCGGCCGCGTCGCCCAGCGCCGCGATATCGCTGACACGCACGACGTCGGCCCAGTCGGCGAGCGCGCCGCGCAACTGGCGGCCGAGGTTGCCGGCCGCGCCCGTCAGCAGCAGGCGGCCGAACGGTTTGCGCGCGGCGGTGGATGAGGCGTTCATCGAATCTCCTTGAATCGATCTCAATCGGAAAACGTTTTCCAACTATACGCGGCCGGGGCGCCGAACGTCAATGGCCGAACCGCTCGCAGCCCATCCGCACTTTCCCGATATCGACCGCTGGCCGCGCGCCGGATTTTTCTGCCACAATCCGGCGTTATCGAACGAAAACGTTACCCTGCGGATGAAAAAAGTTTCCCCGACGATCCGCGACGTGGCCGCGGAAGCCGGCGTGTCGGTCGCGACGGTATCGAAGTACGTGAACGGCACGCAGCGCTTCTCGCCGACCGTCGAGGCACGACTGAAGGAGGCCATCGAGCGGCTCGGCTACCGTTCGAACCCGCTCGCGCGCTCGATGATCACCGGCCGCACGCGCACCATCGGCCTCGTGATCCTCGACATCAGCAACCCGCACTTCACGAACGTGGTGAAAGGCGCGAACCGCGTCGCGCTGCAGCACGACTACACGCTGCTGCTCGTCGATACCGAGGAGAGCCAGGCGCGCGAACGTTCGCTGATCGAGGCGCTCGCGCAGCGCGTCGACGGGCTGATCGTCAGCACGCGGATGCCCGACGAGGAAGCCGGCTGGATGCTCGACCTCAACAAGCCGCTCGTGCTGCTGCGTCGCAGCCCCGGCCTGCCGATTCCGAGCGTCGGCATCGACAACCGGCTGTCGACCTACATGCTCGCGCGCCACCTGCTCAACCTCGGCCATACGCGCATCGCGTATCTCGGCTTCGGCACCGCGCGCGTGAACGACGAACGGATCCAGGGCGCGCGCGACTGCCTCGCCGAAGCCGGGCTCACGCTCGACGTGCACGACGCGCATGCGCCGACCGCCGAGGCCGGCGAGCGCGCGTGCTCGCGCGTGATGCTCGGGCCGCAGCGCCCGCAGGCCGTGATCTGCTACAACGACCTGATCGCGCTCGGCTTCATGAAGGAAGCCGCGTCGCTCGGCTTCCGGCTGCCGCAGGACGTATCCGTCGCCGGCATCGACAACGTGCCGTACGGCGCATACGCGGCGCCCGCGCTGACGACCGTCGACATCCAGAGCGAGAACATGGGCGAGTTCGCGATGCAGAAGCTGATCGACGCGCTCGCCGGGCGCACCGACGCGAGCTATTCGACGTTCGAGCCGCGGCTGATCATGCGCGCGTCGACGGCCGCGGCCGGCTGACGCGGTCGCGCCCCGTCACCGCCCCGAACGCAAAAAACGCGCCGTCCGAGGCGGCGCGTTCGTTTGCAACGACGCGATTCATGCGTCGAGTTTCGCGGGCTTCATCTTCGGCACGAGCACGTGCATCACGGCCAGCGCGATCAGGTAGGCCGACGCGCCGATCGCGAACAGCACCCAATAGTGGCCGGTGCGCTGCAGCACCTGGCCGATCACTTCCGAGAACAGCACGCCGCCGATCGAGCCGGCCATCCCGCCGATGCCGACCACCGACGCGACCGCGCGGCGCGGAAACAGGTCGGACGCGGTCGTGAACAGGTTCGCCGACCAGCCCTGGTGCGCGGCGGCGGCGAGGCCGACGATCAGGACTGCGATCCACAGGCTCTGCACCTGCGACACGAACGCGATCGGCAGCACGCAGCAGGCGCAGATCAGCATCGCCGTCTTGCGCGCACGGTTCACGCTCCAGCCCGCGCGCAGCAGCATCGACGACAGCCAGCCGCCGCCGATGCTGCCGACCGTCGTCAGCGCATAGATGCAGACGAGCGGCAAACCGATGTGCTGCATGTCCATCCCGCGCGACTCGTTGAGCCACTTCGGCAGCCAGAACAGGTAGAACCACCACACCGGGTCGGTCAGGAACTTGCCGACCAGGAATGCCCACGTCTCGCGCTTGCGGATGAGTTCGCCCCAGCGCGGCGCGCCGGCGTTCGCATTCGCCACATCGAGCGCTTCGGCTTCGTCGCGTGGCTCGTCGTACTCCGCCGCGAGTGCGCGCGTGTCGGCCGTGCGATACATCACCAGCCACACCGCGAGCCACACGATGCCGATCGCGCCGATGATCACGAACGCCGCGCGCCAGCCGTAGGCCACGGCGATCGCCGGAATGATCGCCGGCGCGAACACCGCGCCGATGTTCGCGCCCGAGTTGAAGATGCCGGTGGCGAGCGCGCGTTCGCGGCGCGGGAACCATTCGGCCGTCGTCTTGATCGCGGCCGGAAAGTTGCCGCCCTCGCCGATGCCGAGCAGCGCGCGCACGAACGCGAACCCCGTCACCGAGCCGACCGCCGCGTGCAGCATCGCGGCGATGCTCCACACCAGCATCGCCACCGCGTACGACACGCGCGTGCCGAGCCAGTCGACGATGCGCCCGAAACCGAGCAGGCCCAGCGCATAGAACGCCGAAAACGCCATCACGATGCGGCCGTACTGCACCTGGCTCCAGCCGATGTCGTGCTGGAGCATCGGCGCGAGCAGGCCGAGGATCTGCCGATCCATGTAGTTGATGACGGTCGCGAAAAACAGCAGTGCACAGACGGTCCAGCGGTAGCGGCTGGCAACCGCGCGCACGGCGCCGACGACGGCAGTGGGCATGAATGTCTCCGATGCGCGGTCGCGCCCGTCGCGCCGCACGAAGTTCGTTGACCGGCGACCGGCGCCGGGGCGAACGGCGGCGCGCGGCTGCGCACGGCACGTTTCGCCGATCCGTCTGGAAAACGTTTTTCAAAGAATAAGTGTGTGCCGGGGCCGTGTCAGTCGGGGATTTCGATGAGTCATCTCAAATTGGCCGCGGTAAAAGAGACGACTGTTCCGCAGATTGGCATTAACCGTTTTTCCCCTGATTTTCCCGCAGGGCCCGGCGGCCGCGCGGCCGCGCGGCGGCGGAGACACATGTCCGATTCCAGCCAGAATCGACGGCGCGAATGGTTTACAGTCGTCCCATGCGCCTCGATCCCGACACCTGCTACGACGCCCTGCTTTCGCGCAACCGCCGCTTCGACGGCTGGTTCTTCGTCGGCGTGGCGACGACCGGTGTGTACTGCCGCCCCGTCTGCCCGGTGAAGCCGCCGAAGGCGCGCAACTGCAGCTACTACCCGAGCGCCGCGGCCGCCGAGAAAGCCGGCTTCCGGCCCTGCATGCGCTGCCGCCCCGAACTCGCGCCCGGCCACGGGCTGCTCGACCTGTCCGGCAATCTTGCCGACGCGGCCGCGACGCTGATCGACGACGGTTTCCTGAACGCGCATTCCGTCGATGCGCTCGCACGGCGCGTCGGCGTGACCGAACGCCATCTGCGCCGCATCTTCGGTATGCAGTTCGGCGTGTCACCGGTCGAGTTCGCGCAGACGCAGCGGCTGCTGATGGCCAAGCGGCTGCTGACCGATACCGCGCTGCCGGTGGCCGTCGTCGCGTCGACGGCCGGGTTCGGCAGCGTACGGCGCTTCAACGACCTGTTCCGCCAGCGCTACGGCCTCAATCCGCTGCGACTGCGTAAAGGGGCCGGTGCATCGGCCGACGGCGACATGACCTTCCCGCTGCCGTACCGGCCGCCGTTCGCATGGGCCGACCTGATGCGTTTTCTCGCGCAGCGGCAGATCGATGGCGTCGAGCGGATCGACGCGCAGCGTTATGCGCGCGTCGTCGACCTGCCGGCCCGGAACGGCGGCCGCCGCGTGGCCGGCTGGCTGTCCGTCGCGCACGTGCCGCAGCGCTTCGCGCTGGCCGTCACCGTGTCGCCCGCGCTCACGCCGGTCGTGCCGGCCGTGCTCGCACGCGTGCGCCGGCTGTTCGATCTCGACAGCCGCCCCGACGTGATCGATGCGCATCTCGGCGATCTCGCGAGCGGGGCGCCGGGTCTGCGCGCGCCCGGCGCGTTCGACGGCCTCGAGATTGCGATTCGTGCCATCGCGGGCGAACAGCTTGCGGCCGCGCAAGCGGATACGCCGTTGCTCGCACGGATCGCGGCACGCTTCGGTCACCCGGTCGACGGCGCACCGCCGGGCCTCACGCATGCACTGCCCTGCGCCGCGACGCTGGCCATGCTGCCGCCTTCGGCCCTCGAGACGATCGGCATCGAGCGCGACACCGCACGCGCGATCGTGTCGCTCGCCCGCGCCGTCGACGACGGCACGCTCGCGCTCGAACCGATGGCGCCGCTCGATGCGACGCTCGCCGCGCTGCGCGCGCTGCCCGGCTTCGACGAACGCGCGGTGCAGTACGTCGCGATGCGCGCGATGGCATGGCCGAACGCATTTCCCGCCGACGACGCATGGCTGCCCGCCCGCACCGAACCCGCGCGCGGGCCGTCCTCCGCGCCGCACGCGGCGGCGCGCTGGGCGCCGTGGCGCGCGTATGCCGCATTGCATGCATGGCGCCTTCATGGAGAGATGTCACGATGACTCCCGCTCACCTGATTCCGAGCCCGCTGGGCGACATCGCCGTGCGCATCGAGGACGACGTGCTGACCGGCCTGTACTTCGTCGGCCAAAAATACTTCCCGTCGCTGGCGATCGTGCGCGAAGCGGACGCACTCGCCACGTCGCCAATCGCACGCCGGGTCGCGGAAGAAATCGCCGAGTACTTCACCGGCGCACGCGATACGTTCTCGGTGCCGATCCACCTGCGCGGCACTGCGTTTCAGCGACGGGTATGGCAGGAACTGCTGGCGATTCCGTTCGGCGAACTCGTGTCGTACGGCGACATCACCGAGCGCATCGGGCTGCCGATGAGCGGCGCGCGCGCCGTGGGCGGCGCGGTCGGCCGCAATCCGGTGTCGATCATCGTGCCGTGCCATCGCGTGGTCGGCGCATCGGGCAGCCTGACCGGTTATGCGGGCGGCATCGATCGCAAGCGCGCGCTGCTGTCGCTCGAAGGCGCCGGGTTCTCGCGCGGCGCGCACCATCCGGTGCAGCAGGCGCTGGCGTTCTGATATTCCGCGTTTCGAATTCGGCCCGCGTCGTGCGACCTAGCCGCCGCTACGCTTGCGCATCGCATGCGCGACCCGCGCGTTCGCTTCGAATTTCGCGCGATGCGTCGAGAAAAACGTACGCACGTTGCGGACGTTCGACGCGCCGGTGAACAGCCGCCGCGCGAATTCGTCGTATTCGGCGACATCGGCCAGATCCGCGATCACGACGAAATCGGGCCCCGGCGACACGCGATAGCACTGCGTGACGGCCGGCTCCGCGCACACGTACGCTTCGAACGCGTCGTAGTCCTCGGCCGTCTGCCGGTCCAGGCTGATCTCGATCAACGCGGTGACGGCCGTGCCGATCGCGACCGGGTCGAGCACCGCGACGTGCCGACGGATCACGCCGGCCTCCGTCAGCCGCCGCACGCGACGCATGCAGGTGGGCGGCGACGATAGCGCGCGCTCGGAAAGTTGAAGGTTCGAGACCGACGCGTCGTCCTGCAGGATCGCGAGGATGCGCAGGTCGAGCTCGTCGAGGGTGATGCCGGCCATTGGCCACTCCTTCCGGTCAGCGAGTGAAATTTAATTTCAACATGATAGCCGATCAGCTATTCATTTCATTTATCTTCTCTTTTTGAAATTAAATTCCATTCAACTGCTTCTACCATCGCTCTCACTGATCCAGACGGGACATTTACGGAGCGCGATATGTGTGGAATTGTCGGGGCGGTTGCCCAGCGGGACATCCTGCCGAACCTGGTCGACGGCCTGAAGCGGCTCGAATACCGCGGCTACGATTCGTGCGGCGTCGTGGTCTACCGCGACCGCGCGCTGGCGCGCGCCCGCAGCGTCGATCGTGTCGCGAACCTGCAGCGCGAGATCGCCGCGCAGGGGCTGTCCGGTTACACGGGCATCGCGCATACGCGCTGGGCCACGCATGGCGCGCCCGTAACGCTCAACGCACATCCGCACTTCTCGCCGAGCGACGCCAACGCGCGCATCGCGCTGTCGCACAACGGGATCATCGAAAACTGCGATCGGTTGCGTGCGGAACTGCAAGCGCACGGCTATGTGTTCGCGAGCCAGACCGACAGCGAGGCGATCGCGCACCTGATCGATCACCTGTACGACGGCGACCTGTTCGACGCGGTCCGGCGTGCGGTCGCGCGACTGCGCGGCAGCTATGCGATCGCGGTGATGTGCCGCGACGAGCCGCACCGGATCGTCGGTGCGCGCGACGGGATGCCGCTCGTGGTCGGGGTCGGCGAAGGCGAGAATTTTCTGGCGTCCGACGCGATTGCGCTGTCCGGCATCACCGATCGCATTGCCTACCTGGAAAACGGCGACGTCGCCGATATTCAACTGCATCGCTACTGGATCGTCGACGCGGCCGGCCAGCGCGTCGAGCGCACGGTGCAACGCGTCGCCGCGCATAGCGGCGCGGCCGATCTCGGATCGTATCGCTACTACATGCAGAAGGAGATCTTCGAGCAGCCGCAGGCCGTGGCCGATACGCTGCTCGACGTTTCGTCGATCATGCCGGAGCTGTTCGGCGACGGCGCGTGGCGCGTGTTCAACGACGTCGATTCGGTGCTGCTGCTCGCGTGCGGCGGCAGCTATCACGCGGCGCTGACGGCGAAGTACTGGATCGAGAGCATCGCGAAGCTGCCGGCGAGTGTGGAAATCGCAAGCGAGTTTCGTTATCGCGACGGTGTGCCGAATCCGCGCACGTTGGTGGTTGCGGTGTCGCAAAGCGGTGAAACCGCTGACGTGCTCGGCGCGGTGCATGTCGCGAAGCGCAGCGGGATGACGCACACGCTCGCGATCTGCAACGTCGCGACGAGTGCGCTGATGCGCGAATGCGCGCTGCAATTCGTGACGCGCGCAGGAGTCGAGATCGGCGTGGCGTCGACGAAGGCGTTTACGACGCAGCTCGTTGCGCTGTTCCTGCTGACGCTGTCACTGGCGCAGGTGCGCGGGCGATTGAGCGACGATGAAGAAAAGGAGCATCTGCGCGCGCTGCGGCATCTGCCCGATGCGATGTCGAAGGTGCTCGCGCTGGAACCGCAGATCATGGCGTGGTCGGAGTTGCTCGCGCGACGCGACAACATGCTGTTTCTCGGGCGCGGGATGCATTATCCGATCGCGCTCGAAGGGGCGCTGAAGATGAAGGAGATTTCGTATATCCATGCGGAGGCTTATCCGGCGGGGGAGCTGAAGCATGGGCCGCTGGCGCTCGTCAGCAATGAAATGCCGGTGATCGCGGTCGCGCCGAACGACATGTTGCTCGAGAAGCTCAGGTCGAACATGCATGAAGTCAGTGCGCGGAATGGGCGGCTGTTCGTGTTCGCGGATGTGGACTGCGGGATCGTGCCGAGCGAAGGGATCGAGGTGATTCGGCTCAACGAGTATTACGGACCGTTGTCGCCGATCTTGCATACGGTGCCGATGCAACTGCTCGCGTATCACGCGGCGCTGGCGCGGGGGACGGATATCGATAAGCCGAGGAATCTGGCTAAGTCGGTGACGGTGGAGTGAGGGGGATGTTTTCCCCTTGTCAGCTGTTCGTGAGAAATGAAAGCATTCCGTGACCTCTTGGAAAAGCGTTCCGCGGAAGGGGGCAAAATTGCCTCAAGCCCTTGCTGAACAGGGCGCGGAACGCTTTTAATTTGCATCCTCTATCGAGCACAAAATCGGTGCTATCGACTTCCGGTTTCGAGAGAAATTGCAGGGTGGAGCCTCCACGAAACGCCCCTTCTCCCCGGTATAGGTACGCCGCCCCGCCCCCCTCCACACTGCAGATTCGCTCAAAAGATGTGGACTTCGGTTAATCCCATCTATGCTACGTAGGCTAGCAATTCGGGCAATGACCGCGTGCCGGCCCACTGGTCGTGGGCGAGCACGTCAATATTGTGCGTTGCCGTTAGGCATGGAGTTCAAGGCAAGGTACATTGCGCACTATAATGGGAATTACGCTCGATGGCTCTCAATTTATGCAAACGCGCAGGCAATTTACCGAAAAACACTCGAATCAATAATGCCTCGAATTGTAAATTCATTTCAGTGATCCGATATGAAAATATTTGAGAAAATCGCAGCAGCCACCTTTTTAATGGCGATTTCGTGCGGCGCATACGCCTCCGCCGAAGTATGTAAGAACGAATTAAAGGAGTTGGTTGTACCCCCGCTTGAGCATGTTGCAATGAACAAGAAGGACATCCAAGCTGATATCGAGGATGTATCTGATGGAGTCTATAGCGTCAGACTGTATATCGCTGCGGACAGCCCCGACAACCTCGATAAACAAGTGGCCATCGGTTGGGTGAATTTGGATACAAATTCGATGAAGGCGCTGGACGTGACGCGAGACCCAGATCATCCGGACGTGCTAAAGGTAAATGAAGAAAAATACCGAAAATTCATTTCTGACTGTATTCGAAAACCATCGAAGGCGACTTCGAACTGCGAAGAACTCAATAAGAATGCGTCGCAGACTGCTACTGCCATACCTCATTCGGAAGGTGGGATGGTAGTCATAGGAGGCGGTAGGCTTCAGTTTTACTCAGCGCCAGATTACTCGTGCAAATTGCCAGGAGTCTTTATTTTGACTGGACAGTCCGTCGATGCGTACACCAGCTATCACGGATTCACGTCGGTCGCTTATCAGAATTCAAAGAAGGCCCCCCCGTTCGAGGTTGGGTAAGCAGTAACCGACTGCGGGGCAACGGCCTTGGCGTTGGTCTGCGGCAATCCGCTGCTAGCGAGCCCGCGAAATGATGAATCTCATCCGCGTCGGTGACGCCACCGATCACGGCGGCAAGGTTGAAACGGGGTCTAGCACAATGCGCTTCGACGGCCGCTTTGTCGCACGCAAAGGCGATCGCGTGTCGTGCCCCCAACATCCCGACGTGTCGCCAAACCTCATCGAGGAAGGCGACTCGTCGATGACCGATGATAGTGTTCCGATCGCACGGCACGGCCATTGCGCCACGTGTGGCTGCCACCTGATTTCGAGCCTAGTCTGAGCCTTGACCTTGCGACCTCATCTCCTGGATCGACTGAGTGTTGAAGTGGGCAGCGGCGTAGCGCGCACTGCAGTTCCACACTTCGACACCGTCGCGGGTAAAGGTAGCCTATCCAGCCGTGACGATCATCGCCGCGTGCGGGAACGCGTCGCCGTGCCCGTTTGCCCTAGCGGCAAAGACCGTCCGCTCACGACAAATCGCCAGGTAGTTTCCATCCGATAACGTCGGCTTCGTCGTGCTCAATGATTGACGCCGCTCATTGCTCGATCAAAACCGATCGCGATTCTTCGCGCTTGCAATCCATTGCGGAGCCTTGCCACGCCCGCTCCAGATCTTGCCGCCTTTCGGATCGCGATACTTCGGCGCGACCGGCGCACGCTCGCCTGATGCCACGGCACGACGTCGTCCGAAAAGTTGCTCGGCCGTGATGCCGTATTCGGCAAGAACCTCGCTAATTGCATGCAGAACGCGTTGCTAGGGATTTGGAAGCCGCATATTCACGAAGAACCGGCCCTATTACTAGGGTGAACGTAGACGGAAGGCAGAGAAACGCAAGCGCATCAGGCGCGGAGCGCGACCACGGCGAGAAAACACACGATGCGTGGTCATGCTGAGGATGTACACTTTTCCCGAGAAGCCTTGCCTGGCGTGCGTGACGACTGCTGATGCATATTTCCACGACGACGCGAAAGCACCGTCTAACGATCGCTCCCCGCACATATCAGGTCGCCGCTGATCGGCTCCGAACGAAATGATGCTCCACCCGCGCCCGGAGCACCCCCTCCAGCGCGGCAAGCCGCTCACGCAGCCGCACCGCTTGCCCTTCCGTCATCTCACCGAGCACGATCTTTTGTTCGAGAACGTCGCCACAGCGGGTGATGGCCCAACGATCGACCGTCGCCGTTTCACCTTCGAGCACGGCCTCCGCGGTCGAAACGATGCCCGGAAGCCGTCTCGAAACGAGATGAACCGTATGCGTCAACGTGAAACCGGGAAGGAAGTGCGACCAGTCTTCACAGACGGTCGGGCGGGAAGCGGAGGAAACTTGGCTCATGGTTGCTCCGGATGAATGGTGATCGAACCGGTGCCAGCCATGCTGCTCCCGCTTCGTTGCCGTCAATCGGCCGCATCGCCTCGAGGGCGTCCACCTTGCCCGGGAGGGCAGGTTGGCGTCGGATAACCCGACTCTGGATGCTTGAATTCTCACGTTCGTCATTCCGAACGTGAGTTCATTATATCGAAAAATCGACGTCGGACAAGGGGGCGGTGAAAAGCGACACGTCAGCATGACAGGCGCACTCCTCCGCACCCGTCACCAAGGTAACCCACGGACCCGCGCGGCTTGCGTGAGGGGTCGAAATCCCTTCATGCCAACTAAAACCAGACACTGAACCGCGTCCCCGTTGCGAGTACATCGACCGTCAACTTCCATCGATGGGCCTCGGCGATCTCCTTGCAGATCGCCAGCCCGAGCCCAGCGCCGTCATACCGCGAATCCGGCGCCCGCCAGTATCGGTCGAAAAGCAGCGGAAGATGCTCCCGCCGAATGCCCGGCCCTTCATCGTCGACATGAATCGCCGTCTCGAGAACGGTCAGCACGACGACGCCATCCAACGGCGACGCATTGATCGCATTCTCGACAAGGTTCTTGAGCAGGATGAAAAGCGCCCCGCCGTCCGCCCGTATGCGTGACGCGGAATCGCGCGCTTCGATATGGAGCTTCACCTGCTTCGCATCGGCCTTGCCGGCCAGCAAGCTCACGACGTCGCGCGCGACCTCGTCGCCGTTCACGTCGTCGAAGCTGAAGTTCTGCGCTTCGCTGACTTCGGCCAGATGCAGCAGTTGCTTGACCTGCCGGGCCATCAAGTCGATCTCGCGAAGCAGCAGCGCTTTCTGGCTGATGTCGGGCTGCAGCTCGATCTGCCCTCTGACCAGCGTGAGCGGTGTCTGCAACTCGTGCGCGGCGTCGGCCAGAAACTGCTGCTGAACGGCGAAGCCATTCTCGAGCCGGCTCAGCGCGTCGTTGAACGCATCGATCAGCGGCTTGATCTCGCTGGGAATACCGGCCGAAGACAGCCGTGTTTTCAGATTGCGCGGCTCGATTTCCCGCGCGGCACGCGATACTTCCCGCAACGGCTTCAGCACGTGGCCGATCGTCAACGGCAGCGTCAGTCCGAAAATGACGGTCGCGATGGCGAGCACATACGCGACGGTCTTCGGTATCGGATCGATCCTCGTCATGACGAGCGCATCGACGAGTTGCCTGCTTTGCGCCATCTGCACGTAATGGACGACGCTACCGTTCGATGCGCGCTGCGTCGCGACCGCGTACGCCTTGCCGTCGATCGTGACGGGCAATACCTTGCCGGCCGCCGTCGCGAGATCCTCCGTCAGCCACGGCCGATCGCCGTTCGACGGCGTCGACGCCAGCAACACCTTCCCCGTCGCATCGAGCACGCGGTACATCGCGTCGGTTGGCAAGAGCCGGAACATCGCCGCCGGATGCTCGCCCAATCGCACCGATACCGGCCGCCCGGCCGCGTCGAAGCGCATTCCGGCCTCGATATGACGGATGCTCTCCATCTGCTGGCGCCGCCCGAGAAATTCCGGATATCGAGCGAGAAAATACATGGAAAGCGCGGACAGCAGCGCCAGGCTGACGGCGAACGCGACGACGTTGGTCACCCATAGGCGCGTCGACAGGCGCAGGATCCAATGACGGAACATCGCGGTTTTCCTGCGGGGGGCGGCAATCTGGGACACGCGGCGAAGCATCGTCACGCGTCGCGCAGCGCGAAGCCGGCGCCGCGGATATTGGTGAGCCGCGTCGTTGCGCCGATCGCCGTCAGTTTCTTGCGCAAGCGGTGCACGGTCACCTCGAGCGCGTTCGGCGTGACCGCCTCCGCGAACCCCCATGCGGCATGCTCGAGGTTCGAATGCCGGACGGTCCGGCCCGCGGCTTCGATCAGGCAGAGCATGATCTGCAGTTCGGCCGGCGCCAGCAGTACCGTCCGATCGCCACAGCGCATCGCGCGCTGGGGCGGGTCCACGGTCACGTCCGCGAACGACGCGACGAGGGCCGTGAGCAGCGCCGGGCGCCGCATCAGCGTGCGGACGCGGGCGACGAGTTCGCTCATTTCGAACGGCTTGGTCACATAGTCGTCGGCCCCGCTTTCGAGTCCGTCGATGCGGTCATGCAACGCGTCGCGCGCCGTCAGCATCAGGCAAGGCATCATGCGCCCCGCCGCGCGCAGCGTCCGCAAGAACGCCAGGCCGTCTCCGTCGGGCAATCCTCGATCGACGATCAGCAGCGCGTAATCGGCCCGGTCGATACCGTAAGCGGCTTCGCGAGCATTGCCGAACCGGTCGGATTCGATCCCCGCCGCCGCCAGCGCCTGAGCCAGCAGGCCGGCCAGGCGCTCGTGATCCTCGACAATCGCCACCCTTGGCATACTCGCACTCACTTGAACCGATACATGTAGCCGATTCTGGCCTCGGGAACGAACCGTCTTCCGACGAGCGGACTGTCGGTGATGCCGTCGCCGAGTCGGGACACACCCACGTCCACGAAAACCGTCTGCTGCTTCGTCAGCCGGTAGTCGATACGGGTGCCGGCCGACACGTTCACGGCCGAACCCGCGCTGTATGCGGCGCGCCACGCACGTGCCTCGGATGGTCGCACGCCGTAATAGTAGTCGACGTATTTGTTGCTCAACCATTCCGCGCCGACATGTGGCGCGATCGAAAACGCGCCGAGCGCGAACGCCTTCTCGAAGCCGATCTTCGCGCGCTCGCCCTTGTTTCCGCCGAGCAGGAAACTGCCCGACAACGTGCCGAAGCGCGTGTTCCATGACAGTGCAGGGCCGTACCACAACGCGCCCTTGCGATTGTCCATGCCGTTCAGGATCGGTGCGTCCGAGCCCTTGTATCCGTCGAACAGCGAGAACTGGCCACGCAGCGCGAGATGGACGCCGCTCCAGCTGCCGATTTTCAGATCGACCGTGGTGCCGATGGCCTGCACCCATTTGTTGTCGAAGTAGACCAGCGGAAAAGGCAATACGCGGGTGCCGTCGCCGCTGTAGACCGACGGTTCGACGCCGACGCCGGCCCCCAATCCCCAATGCGTGACGTTCGTCGCGTGGTCGAGGATGGTCAGCCCCGAATGATCGGGATCGGGCGGGCTCATGGCGTCGTCCGCCCATGCGGAAGCGGATGACAGTGCGAATGAAGCGGCAATCAGCCATAACGGACGTGCGCGGCGGGCGGCAATTTTCACAATCGTTTTCCTGGAGTCGGCAGTCGAAACGGGGGCTACTGTAGGACCAGTCGACTTACCGCTCACTTACCGAAAAAATCGTCTCGTGCGGAGCTTGCGAGGAATTCGGATGGTGAGAAATATCGATGCAACGCGAGAGGCTCGATACGCGCGAGCCGGCATGCCGGCGCCACCGCACTCGGCTGGCCCAAAAAGAAACGAATTCCCCCATTTCACATATAGAGGAAACGTTATTCCACATCGAGCGGAATCCCCAGCCAACTTTGGATCCTTTTTCCCTTCTGTCCCCCGTATCATTTCCGTCACTACGCAATGAGCAAGAGACGGACATGAGCGAACCCACCCCGCTGCACTACCTCGACTACGCAGCCACGACCCCCGCCGACCCTGCCGTGATCGAGGCGATGACGGCTTGCCTCGGCTTCGACGGCATCTTCGGCAATCCCGCCTCCAGCTCGCACGCCGCCGGCCGGCAGGCGAAGGACAAGGTCGAGCACGCCCGTGCGCAGGTCGCCGCGCTGATCGGCGCGGACGCCGACGAGATCGTCTGGACATCGGGCGCCACCGAATCGAACAACCTCGCGCTGAAGGGTTATGCGGAAAACGCGACCGGCAAGCGCCACCTGATCACGAGCCGCCTCGAGCACAAGGCCGTGCTCGACACGATGGCGAACCTGTCGAAGCGCGGCATGCAGGTCACTTTCCTGACGCCCGACGCCCACGGCGAAATCACCGCCGACGCGGTGGCGGGCGCGCTTGGCCCCGACACCGGCCTCGTGTCGCTGATGCTCGTGAACAACGAGATCGGCACGCTGACCGACATCGGTGCGATCGCCCGCATCGTGCACGCCGCCGGCGCGCTGCTCCACGTCGACGCCGCGCAGGCGCTCGGCAAGACACCGATCGACGTGCGCGCGCTCGGCATCGACATGATGTCGATGTCCGCCCACAAGGTGTACGGCCCCAAGGGGATCGGCGCGCTGTTCGTCCGCCGCGAGATCGCGAGCCGGATCGCGCCGCAGATTCACGGCGGCGGCCACGAGCGCGGGCTGCGTTCGGGCACACTCGCGACGCATCAGATCGTCGGCATGGGCGTCGCGTGCGAACTCGCCGCCGAAAAACTGGACGGCGAAGCCGCGCGGATCGCTGCGCTCGGCGCGCGGCTCACCGACGCGCTGTTCGCGCTCGGCGACGTCACGCAGAACGCGGCCGCCGCCCGCCGCATCCCGCACACGCTGAGCCTGACGGTCGATGCGCCGGGCTTCTTCCCGTTCATGCTCGGCGAAGCGCTCGCCGTGTCGTCCACCTCCGCATGCAATTCGACCAGCGGCGCACCGTCCCACGTGCTGACCGCGATCGGCCTCGATGCGGAAACGGCCGGGCGTACCGTGCGCATCAGCTTCGGGCGCTTCACGACGGAGCAGGACGTCGACTTCGCGATCGGCTGTTTCGCGCGGGCGATCGAGCAATGCCGGGCGACCGCGGCGACCGGCTTCACCGCGTCGCGGCAGATCACGCCGGCCGACCTGAAGGCGATTCGCAATGCGGGCTTTCGTGCGGTGATCTGCAACCGGCCGGATGGCGAAGGCGCGGATCAGCCGTCGTTCGAGGAGATCGCCGCGGCCGCGCGCGAACTGGGAATGGACGCGCGCTACCTGCCGGTCGAGCGCGACCGCATCGGCGACGCGGAAGTCGACGCGTTCGGCGCACTGGTCGACACGCTGCCGAAGCCGGTGCTCGCGTATTGCCGCAGCGGCAGCCGCTCCGGCATGCTGTGGAATCGGCTGTCCGCTCGACGGGCGGCGTGAGCCACCCCCACCCTTACGCCTGACCGCCTGCGGTCGCGCATGAAGCCGATGCTTCGCTGCGTGGCCGTCTGGCGGTGCCGGTCACGACCGCATCAGGTCCGTTCATCGCCGTTCACCGGCGTATAGATCGCCAGCTTCAGCGCGGGATCGTCGTTCGCCTGGAACGTCGCGTACTCGTAGCGCTGCGTGCCGCGTTGCGCATGCACGAGCACCTTCTCGCCCGACACGCCGCTGCGCACGTCATGCGCATCCCACCATTGCGCGAATTCGCTGCTGCCGGCGCGCAATCGCGCAACCAGTGCGACGAACGCCGGATCGCTCGCGTAGAGATCGTGGCTCGTACGAAACAGCGCGATCATCCGCCGCGCCTCGTCGGCCCAGCTCGCGGCGAACAGCGCACGCGCGTGCGGCGTCTCGAACATGTAGACGAGGATGTTGCGATCGGCTTGCGCCAGCCGGTCGAAGCCGAGCACCTCGGCCGCGGCGGCATTCCACGCGAGGATGTCCCAGCGCCGGCCGGTCACGTAGGCAGGCTGCTGAAGGTGCGCGACGAGCCGCGCGAGGGTCGGCGGCACGCGTTCCGGCACGAACGCACGAGGGCCGTCGCGGCGTGCGAGCGTGCGCAGATGGAGGGCCTCGGCCTTGTCGAGCCGCAACGCGCGCGCCAGCGCGTCGAGCGTCGCCTCCGACGGGTTGACGTCGCGCCCCTGCTCGAGCCGTACGTACCAGTCGACGCCGATGCCGGCCAGTTCCGCGACTTCCTCGCGCCGCAGGCCGGGCGTGCGCCGGCGCGGGCCGCCGTGCAGGCCGACGGCCTCCGGTCGCAGCTTCTTGCGCCGCGAGCGCAGGAAATCGCCGAACGGGGTTCGCGTGGTGACGGTCATCGGGTTCGCTCCGGGCAGGGTGGTATCGGCCCATCCTGGGCTCGCGCCGGGCCTTGTTGCAGATTCTAAGCCTGCCAGAATCGACGCATCCCCACCGTCAGGAAGCGTCATGAAAGCTGCGATTCTGAAGTCGTTCGGCAGGCCGCTCACGATCGAAACGATGCCGGACCCCGTGCTCGGCACCGGCGAAGTCGTCGTGGACGTCGTCGCGACGCCGGTTCTACCCTATGCGCGGGAAGTGTTCAGCGGCGAGCGCCGCTATCCGCTCGAGCTGCCGATCGTGCCCGGCTGCGGCGCGATCGGCCGAGTCCGGCAAATCGGCCCCGACGCGACGCAATTGCAGCCGGGCGACTGGGTATTCTGCGACCCGACCGTCCGCTCGCGCGACGACGCGCGAATGCCCGACATCGTGCTGCAGGGCTGGAGCACGCGCGGCGAAGGCGGCAAGCAGTTGCAGCGCTACTTTCACGACGGTCCGTTCGCCGAACGGCTACGCGTGCCGACCGAGAACGCGGTGCGCATCGGCGCGATCGCGTCGGCCGACGCCGCACGCTGGTGCGCGCTCAATACCCTGCTCGTGCCTTACGGCGGGCTGCTGGCATCCGACCTGCGCGCCGGCGAAATCGTGCTCGTCAGCGGCGCAACCGGCCATTTCGGCAGCGCCTGCGTCGCGGTGGCGCTGGCGATGGGCGCGCGCTGCGTGGTCGCGCCCGGCCGCAACGTGCGCGTGCTCGCGAATCTCGAACGCCGCTTCGGCGACCGCGTGCGCACGGTTGAGCTGACCGGCGACGAAACCGGAGACCGCATCCGCATGCAGCAGGCCGCGCCGGGGCCGATCGACTGCGTGATCGACCTGATGCCGCCGTCGGTGCCGGCAACGACGGTGCGGGCGGCCGTGATGGCGGTTCGCCCGTACGGGCGCGTGGTGCTGATGGGCGGCGTCGGCATGCTCGGCGGGGCCGGGCTCGAGCTGCCGTATCCGTGGATCATGCGCAACGACATCACGCTGCGCGGCAAATGGATGTACCCGACGCAAGCCGTGACGCTGATGACCGGGCTCGTTCGCGGCGGGCTGCTCGACCTCGGACAGTTCGACGTGACGGCCTTCGCGCTCGACGACGCGAACGACGCGGTCGCGCATGCGGCGGAGCACGGTGGACCGTTCAGGATGACGGTGATCGCGCCTTAGCCACGCCGCCGACGATTCGGCGGCCGGTGCGCCCGCAAAGCCGCACGGCCGCCGCCCTGCCTGCTACGTCACTCGTCCTGCTGTTCCTGCTGCGCCTGCACCTGCCGCTGCCGGATGAACTGGCGTACGTCGCTCATCGTCACGCGGCCGGTGTGCTTCGCATCGATCTCGTCGAAGTGCTTCGACACGAAGCCGAGCCCGCTGCTCTGCGCCTGCGCCTTCGTCACGGCTGCGCCGTTGCTCAGCACGGTATTGCCGCCGAGCCTCGCGTCGACGCGCTGCTGCGCCTGCTGCTGCAAGGCCGCGCCGGTCGACGGCAACACCGGCGCCGCCCGCGTGGCAGGAAAGAACGGACCGTCGACACCGCGCCCGCCGTGCGGCAGCTTCACCGGCGCCACCGCCTGCGGCGGCAACGCGTAGGCACTGCTCATCACGGCACCGAGCACGATCAACGGGGACATACGCCGCATCAATTGGATTAGGGACATGATCGCTCGCATTCAATGGATGAATAGAGGGTTCCGCCGACAAGGCGTGCGTCGCTCAGGGGGCGGCCGCCAGCGTCGTCGCGGCCGTCGCGCCCGGCACGCTGCCGGTCGGCACGCTGGGCGGGTTCTCGTCCGGCCACGGCGGCGGCAGCATGCGCAGCGTCAGCGCCGTCGGAATCCGCGCGCCCTTGTAGAACGTCTGCAGATCCCGCTTCATCAGCGGACGGGCGACGTCGTCCAGGTAAGTCATGTGGCCGCCCTGGAAGAAGTTCACCTGCAGCTTCGGATTCAGGCCCTTGACCGTCTGCAGCCGCGCGAGCTGCTTCTCCGTGTTGAAGAACGGCGTCGCGAGATCGTGGTAGCCGTTCTCCGCGAGCACGCGAAGCTTCGGGTTGAGCTGCAGCGCACCGAGCAGATCGGGGATCGTGTCGGGCATCGGCTGGCCGTCGTGCGAGAAGTCCCAGACGCCGATGATGTTGTCGTTCAGCGGCAGGTACGTCGCGTTCGGAGCCGTGTAGCCGAGATAGTCCGGCATCTGTGTCGCCAGCGCGTTCGTGAACGGCTGCGAGATCAGGATGTCGGACGGATCGCCGTCGGTCTGCAGCCGCGGATCGGAATTCGGCAACGACACCCGCCCGTCGTACCGGCCGATCGTCGTGCCGGGCAACAGGCTCGTGCCGAACGGATTCGCGTTGAAGTAGCCGCGCAGCGCCTGCTGCGTGAGGCTCGACGGGATCGACCACAGCCTGAGCGTCGCATCGCTCGGGAACACCGGCGTGCCGAGCGCATCCGGAATGCCGAGCTGGCTCAACACCCACGACTGCGAGTACTTCTGCAGCTGGCTGTAGATCAGCGTCGTGAACAGTTCCGTCTGCAGTGCGTACAGATCCTGGTTCACCGGCGCCGGCGAGACCTGGTTGAAGTACGCCGCGACCGCCGCGTAGCCGGGCAGATAGCCGGCCACCGTGTCGGTGTCGAGCAGCAGCCCTTCGGTCGACTGCGTGATCGCCACCGCTTCCACCGCATCCGCAAAGTAGTTCAGGATCGACGACTGCAGCACGATGCCCGTCAAGTGCACGCCGGCCGATTCGAGCGCGAGCGCGAGCATGTCGGTGCGCGGCGTGCCGTACGATTCGCCGTACAGGTAGATCGGCGACGTGCCGCGACCGTTGACGTTCAGGTAGCGCTGGATGAAGTCGCGCATGATGTTCACGTCCGCGTCGGAACCCCAGTACTTCTGGTTGGTGTTCGGCAACACGGCTTCCGACAGCCCGGTGCCGGGCGGGTCGATGAACACGAGGTCGGTGGTGTCGATCAGGCTCTCCGCATTGTCGACGAGCGGATAGTTCGGCCAGTTGTTGCCGAACAGCGGATCGGGCGTGGCCACGCGGGTCGGCGCGAACGAGCCGAGCCGCAGCCAGATCGACGACGAGCCGGGCCCGCCGTTATAGACGAACGTGACCGGGCGCGGCTTGCCGTTCGTGCTGGGCGCCGTGTACGCGACATACGACATCGACGCTTCCGCGTTGCCGTTCGCGTCCTGCGCGGTCAGGTGGCCGGTGGTCGTCGTGTAGTCGATCGTCTTGCCGCCGCCCTTCCACTGGTAATGCATGACGGCCGCTTTCTCGGCCACCTGCGACGGCGCGAGGCCGTCAGTCGCGTTCATCGAATACGCGACCGGGTCGACGTACGGCTGGTTGGCCGCCGGCGCCTGGGTGCCGGCCGCCTGCGCGCTGGCCTGCTGGCTCGCGGTGGCCTGTACGAGGCTCGACGCGCCGACGGACGACGAATCGTCGCCGCCGCATGCCGCGAGCGCCAGTGTCATGGCGGTCAATGCGCCTAGCCCGCCCAGCCGGCCGCGACGAACGCGGCGGCTGCCGGTACTGCTCCTGTCTGGTTTCATCTCTGCCCTTTGATTTCGGATACCGCGTCACAAAGGCCGCCGACGCCCGCGAAACGCGCAGGCATACCCGCCACTCGCGTTGCACGGTCGGCAATCGGCGGTTGGATGGGACTTCTAAGAGACTGAACTTGATACAGACACAGCAAACTGCCGGCGAGAATGATGCACGGACGCGCCCCCTGCAGTTTGGACCACTTTTGTATTACTGAAATTTACGACATGACAAAAATAGGCGGTGCTGCGCCGCGTTGTCAAAGATCATTCGGATATTAAAAATCCCGCAATGATGCGAAGGGCGGACAGTGTCTGGAATTTGAAAGAAAACGGGATTATTCATGCAAGGTGCGCTTCATCGGCAATGCCGCGCCGAATATTTTACTTTTCCCGCACAACGTAGAAGCCTTTCCCGTATTGGCGCAGCGCATTCAAAGCCTTCGGATCGACAGGACCATTCTTTCATTTTTATTATCACCGGATCGATCGGGACGGTGCAGCGACATGCGCACGTCATTCGATAATTCGATTCACCTCAATCGCGCTTCAATTGCAGAAACGATGTGCACTGCGTCATCCATAAAATACCGGTTCGATTGATTTTTCGCGGCATTATTTACCCGGTATTCGAACGGCTTTCCCGGACAGGCGCGGCGCACGGCATTGCCGCGCGTCGCGCCTGTCGCAGGAACTCAAACCACCATTACTTCCCGCCGCCCGGCAACGCGATATCGATCAGCACCGGATCGTGATCCGACGAGCGATATGCATCCGGCGCGTAGAACGTCTTCTGCTGCTCGGCCGACTTGTACGCGAGCGTGTACTGCAGCGCGACCGGCTCGTCCGCGTTGATGTGCCATTCGTGCACGGCCTTCACGTGCGACGCGAGCGGCAGCGTCGCGAGCGCGTGGTCGAGATAGCCGGCTTCGCCGTTGTACACGTAGCTGTACGCGTTCGCGCCGATCCAGCGCGCGACGAGGTTGCGGTAACCGCGCGATTCGAGCGTGCGGATCGGATCTTCGTACGTGTAGCTGTTGAAGTCGCCGATCAGCAGCACGCCCTGGCTCTGGACGCCCGTCGGGTTGCCGGCCAGCCAGTCGGCGACTTTCGCCGCCGCGCGCGTGCGAGTCGGGTTCCAGCAGCCCTGGCCATCGCCTTGGTCGAGATCGTCGTTCGCGGCGTCCGGGCAGTTCTTCGACTTCAGGTGGTTCACGGCCACCGTCAGCGCCTGCTTGTTGCCGCCGATCAGCCGGAACGACTGCGCGAGCGGCTGACGGTTCTTGTCGTCGATCGCGAGCGTCGCCGCGCGGCCGACCGGTTCGACCTTGCGGCTGTCGTAGATCATCGCGACTGCGATCGCGTCGCCGCCGAGCCGCGACGTGCCCGGATCGACCACGCGCCAGTGGTTGCCGAGCTTCGCCGCGAGCTGGCGCACCGCGCTCAGTTCGCCGTAACCGTTGTTCTGGATTTCCATCAGGCCGATCACGTCGGCGTCGATCGCCTTCAGCGCGCTGACGATCTTCGCTTCCTGGCGCTGGAACTCCTGGAAGGTCTTCGCGCCGCGATTGTTCGGATCGTCGAAGCCGCCGCCGAGACCGTTGCCGTTGAAGTAGTTCAGCACGTTGAACGACGCGACGCGCAGGTTTGATTTCGGGTCGCGCGCCGGTGCGTTCGTGCGCGGGTTCGCACGTGCGTCGAACGCCGGCACGGCCGCGCCGGGCAGCGGCTGCACGCGCCATGCGCCGTAACGCACTTCGAGCACGCCTTCGACGTCGCGCACGGTGTAGCCCGCGCGCAGCGTGTTCGCGGCCGACAGGCCCGGCGCCGGGTACGGCACGGTCGCGGGATTCTGCTTGTTCGAGCCGTCGTCGAGGATCAGGCGGTTGCGCGCGTTCGCGTCGATCTGCGTCTGCGCCTGCGCGGGCGGCACGACGCTCGTCGGCGTGCGCAGGCGGCCGTTGCTGAGCATCACGCTGCCGTAACGGCCGAGTTCGTAGTTGTCGGTGACGCTCAGTGTCTGCGGCAGGCGCACGAGCATCCCTTCGTACGCGGCGAACGCGTTCGGGCTGTCGACCGGCAGCATGAGCGTCGCGGGCGTGACCGTCTGGCCGTTCGCGCACACCGCGATCGCGCCCGACAGCGTGAGCTGCGTCTGCCCGTACTTCTCCTCGATCTTGCCCGTCACGTGCACGAGATCGCCGGCCTTCGCGCGCGCTTTCGGCGCATAGACGAACAGGCCTTCGGACACACCCGGCTGGTTGCGGCGCTGCGCATCGGCCTGCTGGACGAAGAAGCCGCCGAAGCCGTCCGTGCCGCCGAAATCGGCGGTGACGACGGCTTCGATCGACGCGTTCTGACCGGCGAGCGGCGACGGCGCGCCCAGCCCCTGGATCTCCGCGATCGGCGTCGTGCTGCCGCCGCAGTTCGGGCTGACGGGCGCGGCGGTCGCGGCGAATACCGGCGCGGCGAGCGTCGGGAGCAGCAATAGCGGGGCAAACAGGCGGATTGTCGAGCGCATGGCGGGAATCCCGGTTGTGAGGGTGACGAAAGCTTAGCGGCGCTCAATGACAGTTTCCGGTAATCGGAAGACAGGCCGATGTAATCGCCGTCATCACGCGCTTTCGCCCTGCGTCGCCCGGTCGAGTCCCGACAAGGCAGCCGATCTTCCGACGAAAACCCGCCGCGCTAGACCGTCCCCGGCAGCGCGCTCGACACGAGCACGGCCGCCGCCATCAGCACGCCGCCGAGCACGACCGCCTCGATCCGCAGCACCGCGCCGAACTGCTTCGACGCGCGTGCCGGCATCGCGGCGGCCGGGTCCTTCAACGCGTCCAGCAGCTTCGGCATCCCGAAGAAGCGGTTGTGCCCGCCGAGCGTCGCGGCAACCAGCACGAGCGCGAGCTTCAGCAGCAGGATCTGCCCGTACGTCGATGCGAGCAGGTTGGCGGGCGTGGCGACGCCGCGCCAGCCGTTGTATGCGCCGGTCGCGAACAGCACGATCAACGCGCGGGTCGACGCATCGGACAGCGACTGCACGAACGCCGCGCCCGTCATGCGCTCGCTCGCCGGCATGCGGGCGAGCCGCGGCATCAGGCCGAACGCCGTCACGAGCACGAGCCCGACCCACGCGCTGATCGCCAGCAGATGCAGCCAGTCGACCCACACCGGCACGCTGAACAGCCCGGCGTCCACCGGATGGCCGCCGTTGCTGCGCGCCAGCGCGACAGCGGCAAGCGCGGCCATCATCGCGAACGGAAACCGCGTGTCGTTCGCGCGCCCGACGAACGACAGCAGCACGACGACGAGCATGAACACCGTGCCGGCCAGCCACGCATGACCGAACCCGGTGCGCGCAAGCATCGAACACACCGCCGGCCCCGCGTCGAGCAGCGGCACTTCGCTCATCAGCGCGCAGTGCGCCCAGAACGCGGTGACGCTCGCGAGCAGCGATACGACGGATGCGATGCGCAGCGTCGCGACGAGCCGCCGGCCGACGTCGTGCTGCCATGCGGACGCGCCGCGCGCGAGCCAGCGGCGACCGAGCACCGCACCGACGGCCACCGCGAACCCGGCGTTCTGGATCGCCACCGCCACGAGCCGCAACAGGCCGACGATGCCGTCGTTCATTCCTTCACCCGGAACGTATAGGTGCCCTTCGTGCGATGCGCATCGGCCGTCATCGCCGCCCACTGCACGGTGTACGCGCCTGCTGCCAGCTTCGGCATCGCGACGGTCATCACGCGCGGGTTCGATGCATCGACCTTCGCCTTGTCCTGCGTGACGGCGTTGCCGCTCGCATCCGACACCTTCACCGAGCTGAACGCCGGTTCGAGGTCTTCGTTGAACGTGAGCCGCACCGTATCGGGCGCCGCGTCGACCGTGCTGCCGGCCGCCGGTGCGGCGCTTTCCAGCTTGCCGTGCGCCGACGCCGCGACCGGTGCGACCGCAAGGATGGCGGCAGCCGCGGTGAAACCGGCCAGCCGCTTGCATGTCGAGATCGTCATGTTCGCGCTCCGCGTCACGGCTTCTTCAGTTCGACGACGGTCAGCGCGCCGTCCACGTCCTCGGCGACGAAGTCGATCGTATCGCCCGCCTTCACTTGCGACAGCATCGCCGGGTCCTTCACCTTGAATACCATCGTCATCGCGTCCATCCCGAGGTTCTCCAGCGGGCCGTGCTTGATCGTCAGCTTGCCGGCCGCCGTGTCGACCTTGCGGATCTCGCCGTGCGACATGCGCGACGCCGCCGCAACGCCCTGCTTCGCGCCGTCGCTCATGTCCATGCCGGCCATGTCGCCGGCGGCGTACGACGCAGCGGAGAACGCCAGCGCGCAACCCGTCGCCATCAAAACCAGTCCCTTCTTCATCGTGTCGACTCCCGTGTGAGTGAATGGAAACCGGCGGCCGCATCGGCGCGGCCGCCGCGTGCTGCTTCAACCGTCCGGCATTTCGCCGGTGTATTCGTATGCGACGGTGCCCTTCGGATGCCGGAACCAGCCCGGATCGCGATAGTCGTTGCGGCCGAGCCCGTGCCGCACCTTGAGCACCGTGAACATGCCGCCCATTTCCAGCGGCCCGAACGGGCCCGTGCCGGTCATCATCGGCAGCGTGTTGTCGGGCAGCGGCATCTCCATGCCGCCCATCGCGCCGCCCGTGCTGCCCATCGCCATGTAGTCGGGCACGAGCTTGCCGATCCGCTTCGCGAGATCCTTCTGCGGTACGCCGATCAGGTTCGGCACCTGGTGGCCCATCGCATTCATCGTGTGGTGCGACTTGTGGCAATGGAACGCCCAGTCGCCCGGGCGATCGGCGGTGAACTCGATCGCGCGCATCTGGCCCACCGCGACATCGGCCGTCACTTCCGGCCAGCGCGCGGCCGGCGGAATCCAGCCGCCGTCGGTGCCCGCGACCTCGAAGCTGTAGCCGTGCAGGTGGATCGGGTGATTCGTCATCGTCAGGTTGCCGAAACGAATCCGCACGCGGTCGCCGGCGCGCACCGGCAGCGGATCGATGCCCGGGAACACGCGCGAGTTGAAGGTCCACATGTTGAAGTCGGTCATCTCGTTCACGCGTGGCGTGTAGCTGCCCGGATCGATGTCGTACGCGGCGAGCAGGAACACGAAATCGCGATCGACCGGCATCGTGCCGCGGTCCTTCGGATGCACGATGAACATGCCCATCATCCCCATTGCCATCTGCACCATCTCGTCGGCGTGCGGGTGATACATGAACGTGCCGTGCGCTTCGAGCTGGAACTCGTAGACGAAGGTCTTGCCGGGCGGGATATGCGGCTGCGTCAGGCCGCCCACGCCGTCCATCCCGTTCGGCAGCCGCAGCCCGTGCCAGTGGATCGTCGTGTGCTCGGGCAGCCGGTTGGTCACGAAGATGCGGACCTTGTCGCCTTCGACCGCCTCGATCGTCGGGCCCGGCGACTGCCCGTTGTAACCCCACAGGTTCGCGTTCATGCCGGGCGCCATCTCGCGCACGACGGGCTCGGCCGTCAGGTGGAATTCCTTCCAGCCGTTCTTCATCCGCCACGGCAGCGACCAGCCGTTCAGCGTCGCGACGGGCGTATACGGGCGGCCGTTGGGCGGCACGAGCGGCGGCTGCGTGCCGGTCTTCGCCATCGTCGGCGCTTCGGGCAGCGATGCGGCGCCGGCCTTGCCGACCATCGCCGCACCGAGCAGCGCGGCGCCCGAGCCGCTGAGAAATTGTCGACGGGACACCATGTCAATGACCTTCCGGATACGGTTGCGTCGCGGGCGCCGACGGTGCCGCGGGCGTGGATGCCGGCTGCGGCGCAGCGTCGGCGGCTGGGGTGGATTCAGATGCCGAATGGGCGGAATGCGTCGCGCCCGGCGACGGCAACCGGCCGCCGACGGCCATCTGCAGATCGGTTTCGGCGAGCCAGTAGTCCTTCAGCGCGTCGATGTAGCCGTTGACCGCGCCGACCTGTTCGCGCGCATCGGCCAGCAGCTCGAATACGCTCGCGAGCATCCCGTTGTAGCGCAGCAGCAGTTCGTCGGAGATCGTCTTGCGCAGCGGCACGACTTCGTCGCGATAGTGCGTCGCGACGTCGTAGCTCGTCACGTACGCCGCGTACGATTCGCGTACTTCGGAGCGCGCATCGATGGCCGTTTTCGCGAGCCGATTCGCCGACTGCATGTAGATGGCCTCGGCGCGCGCGACCTTGGCGCCGCCCCAGTCGAACAGCGGAATCTCGACGCCGATCTCGTAGCCGTGCTCGTGGCCCTTGCCGGTTTCGTAGTCGTTCACGTAGCCGAGCTCGACCGCATTGACGAAGCGCGTGGCCTTGCTCAGGCCGAGCGACGACGCGACACCCTGCGTCTGCAGCTTCGCCGCCTGGATGTCGAGGCGGTTGCTCATCGCGAAACGTTCGAGATCGTGCAGGTCCGGGCGCGCCTTCGGCACATCCGGCAAGCGCTCGGGCAGCGCGTACCGCGCGCGTTCGCCCCACAGCCCCATCGCACGCGTGAGCTTCTCGCGTGCGGCGACGGCCCGCTGGCGCGCCTTCGCGTGCTGCGCGACCGCATCGGCATGAAACGCCTGTTCGCGGGCGTAGTCGAGCCGGCTGAAGTTGCCGGCCTGCCGCATGCGCAACGCCAGTTCGGCGGCCGCGCTCGCGGCGTCGCGCACCTGCTGCGCATAGTTCGCGGCCTGCTCGGCGGCGACGGCCTCGACATACGCGCGGCGCGCCTCGGCCGCGACCTTCAGCATCGCATCGGCCGTTTCCAGCTTGGTCTGCTCGAAACGACGGCGCTCGATCTTCGTTGCAAGCGGCATCGTCAGCAGCGCGAACACGTTCGCCGAGAACGTGCGGCCGAGCGTGAGCTCGCCGTCGCCGGCACGCGTGCGGCTGAATGCGAAGCGCGGATTCGGCAGCCGGCCCGCCTGGACGAGATCGGCCTCCGACAGCCCAAGCTCCGCGTACGACGCCTGCAAGCCGCGGTTGTTCAGCAGCGCGACCTGCACCGCGTCGTCGATCGACAGCGGCTTGTCGAGCAGTTCCTTCGTCCGCCGGTCGACGGCTTCGCGGTCGGCGTCGGTCCTGACCACCACCGCGTCCTTGCCGATGCGTTCCGATGCGGCGGACGACACGGCGTCGAACCCGCCGTCCTTCGAAAACGTCGTGCAGCCCGCGAGGAACGCCAGCGCGACTGCGGCCACACCGATCCTCGGCGATATCGCGAACGTCGTCATCGCGCGGCCCCTCCGTGCGTCGAATGGGCGGCGCCGTTGCCGGCCGCGCCGCCGGTCGTGCGTGCTTTCGCGGGCCGCTCCGTCACGTCCCGGTTCAGTTGCTGCCAGCCCGGGCCTGCGTCGTCCCGATACGGCCGGTAGCCGTCGAACGCGGACGTCACGGTGACGTCCGGCACCGACGCGGCGGCGTCCGCCGGATCGGGCAACGGGGTTTGCGCGGGCGCGAGCGTCGGCACGAGGGTCGCCGCGCCCAATAGCGCCGCAATGATCAATCGCATGAACATGTCTCGTCGTAAGTCGTCCGGCGCGCCCGATACGGCGCCCGGTGCACATGGCGGATCGCGGCGCGTCGGCCGCGGGCAGGGACTAGGCGGGCATCCGGCGCGGCGGCCGGTCGATGCCGCCGGTCAGGAAAGACACGCCCCCGGCCGAAGGCGGCGGCGCGACGATCGTGACGCCGACGCTCGCCGGGGCGGGCACCGCGAGCGCCCCCGACATGCTCGTGCCGAAGCAGCAGGACACGCACGCGGCACACGACGGCGCGTGCCGCGCGTGGTCGTCGCGATCGCGATGACCGTCCTGCGCGGCCGGCATCGCGTACGACGCGTTGTCCCCATGCCGCGCAGCGGCGCCCGAGCACGGCATCGAAACGGCCGCGAACGACTGGATCGGCAGGCTCAGCGCGAGCAATACGACGACGAGGAAGGTGCGCCAGTACGACATGGAGCGAAATCGGGCAGACAGCGATCGTTCGGGCCGTCGCGGCGCCGTGACGGCGCGCGCCGGGGACAAGACGACCGCAGCTTATCGCCGCCACGGTGACGACGGCATGGCCGAAACATGACCGGCTTTTCATGACAATTCCGTCATCCGCCGGTCATCCTTCGCGCACGCGCGATGCCGTACGCTCCGGCGTTACACTGACCGGCTGGAATCACGGACAGCCTGCCCGACCATGCGGATACTGATAGTCGAAGACGAACCCAAGATGGCGTCATACCTCCGGAAGGGGTTGACGGAGGCGAGCTACACGGTCGACGTCGCGGAAAACGGCAAGGACGGGCTGTTTCTCGCCTTGCACGAGGATTTCGACCTCGTCGTGCTCGACGTGATGCTGCCGGAGCTGGACGGCTTCGAGGTGCTCAGGCGGCTGCGCGCGCAGAAGCAGACCCCCGTGCTGCTGCTCACGGCCCGCGAGGCGATCGAGGACAAGGTCGCCGGGCTCGAACTCGGCGCCGACGATTACCTGCTCAAGCCGTTCGCGTATGCCGAATTCCTGGCGCGCATCCGCTCGCTGCTGCGCCGCGCGCCGCGCAACGTGCGCGACGTCCTGCACGTCGCCGATCTCGAGATCGACCTGCTCAAGCGCCGCGTACGGCGCGCCGACACCCGCATCGACCTGACCGCGCAGGAATTCGCGCTACTGCAACTGCTCGCGGAACGCGAAGGCGAGGTGCTGACGCGCACCTTCATCACGTCGCAGATCTGGGACATGAATTTCGACAGCGACACGAACGTCGTCGATGCGGCAATCAAGCGCCTGCGCGCGAAGGTCGACAACGCGTACGAGAAGAAACTGATCCACACGATTCGCGGCATGGGCTACGTGCTCGAGGATCGTTCGTGACCGCGCGCCCCGCGCCGTATTCGCTGCTGCGGCGCCTGACGCTCGCGTTCGCCGCCGTCGCGGCGCTCGTGTTCGCACTGACCGGCGCGTATCTCTATCGTTCGCTGTCTGCCGAACTGACGCGGCGCGACGACATCGAGATCGCCGCCAAGCTCAACCAGTTCCTGCAACTCGCACGCGCCAGCGGCTCGACGGCCGCGCTGCGCGCCGATCCCGCCGTGTTCCATGACGTGCTGCTGTCGCATCCGGGCGTCTATCTCGGCATCTACGACGCGCAACGTCATCCGCTCGTCGAGCATTCCGACGAAGCCGGCAATACGCTCGCGTCGGTGATCGCTGCGCCGCATCCGGCTGGCAGCGCCGGCAGCCCGTTCACGTGCGCGCCGCCCGGCATCGGCACGTCGCGCTGCGTGCATGCACGCGAAACGCTGCCGTCCGGCGAAGCGATCCAGGTCGCGCTCGCGCGCACCGCAACCGATCGCCAGTCGCTACTCGAAAGCTATCGCGTCGACATCTGGCTCGCGGCGGCCGTCGGCGCGCTGCTGGTCGGCGCACTCGGCTACGCGGTCGCGTCGCGCGGCCTGCGCCCGGTCGAAAGCCTCGGCCGGCAGACGTCGCGCATCGAGGCGCACAACCTGAACGCACGCCTCGACGCGCGCGGCGGCCCGGTCGAACTGCGCGAGCTCGCCACGTCGGTGAACCGGATGCTCGACCGCCTCGAACGCGCGTTCGTGCGACTGTCGCAATTCTCGTCCGATCTCGCGCACGACATGCGCACGCCGCTCGCGAACGTGATCAGCTCGTCGCAGATCACGCTATCGCGCGCCCGCACCGCCGACGAATACGAAGCGCTGATCGAATCGAACATCGAGGAATGCGAACGGCTGCAGCGGATGATCGAGAACATGCTGTTTCTCGCCCGTACCGACAATGCGCGGCAGCACCTGAAGACCGCCGAACTCGACGCGGGCGGCGAACTGCGCCGGCTCGCGTCGTACTTCCAGGCGTTGGCCGACGAGGCCGGCGTGCGCATCGACGTGCATGGCGAAGCGCCGGTCGTCGCGGACGCCACGCTGTTCCGGCGCGCGGTGAGCAACCTCGCGTCGAATGCGCTCGAACACGCGGAAGCTGCGTCGACGATCGAGCTGGCCGTGTCCGTACAAGGCGGTTACGCGGTCGTCGAAGTCACGAATCGCGGCGCCGCGATTCCGCCCGAACAGGTCGAGCGGATCTTCGAACGCTTCTACCGGATCGATTCGTCGCGGCACGGCGCGGCGCGCAACGCGGGGCTCGGGCTCGCGATCGTGAAATCGATCATGGAACTGCATCGCGGCAAGGTGGAGGTCGCGAGCCGCGACGGTCACACGACGTTCGCGCTCTACTTTCCGCGCGGCACGGACGGTTAGCCCGCGCCTCTCCGCGTTCGGCGCTAACGATCCTGCACCGCGCCGAACGACGTGCGAACACGCACGAGCAGCACGATGGTCGCCGCGCTGAACACGGCGCCCGCGTAGAACGTGGCAGCGGCGCCAACCCGGTCCCACAGGACACCCGCGACGACGCTCGATACGAGCGTCACGATGCCGCTGATCAGGTTGAATACGCCGAACGCCGTCCCTCTCAATTCGACCGGCGCGGCATGCGCGACCATCGTCGCGAGCAGCCCTTGCGTCATCCCCATGTGGAGGCCCCATAGCGCGACGCCGACGAGCACGGTCGGCCAGTACGCGCCGTGTGCCAACACGATATCGGCGGCGATCAGCAGGACGAGCCCGACCACCATCAGTTTCGTGTGGCTCGTCGTATCGGCGAGCTTGCCGAACGGGTAAGCGGACAACGCGTATACGACGTTCATCGCGACCATCACGAGGGGCACGAGTGCGACGGGCACGCCGCTGCCCATCGCGCGCAGCACCAGAAACGCCTCGCTGAAACGCGCCAGCGCGAACACGCCGCCGACGGCCGCCACCCACCAGTAGCGGGCGCCGAGTCGAGCGACGACCTCGCGGCGGATCGGGTTCACGCGCCGCTCTCCCGGCGCATGCGCCGGCTCGTCGATGCCGAACGCGAGCAGCACCACGGCCAGCACGCCGGGAATCACGGCCAGCCAGAATGCGAAGCGGAAATCGTCGCGCCACGCCAGCATGATGACGACGGCCAGCAGCGGCCCGAGGAACGCCCCCACCGTGTCGAGCGACTGGCGCAACCCGTACGCGGCGCCGCGCAGGTGAACGGGCGTGACGTCGGCGACGAGCGCATCGCGCGGCGCGCCGCGAATCCCCTTGCCGACGCGGTCGACGATCCGCGCGGTCACGACGACGCCGATCGTCGGCGCGATCGCGAACAGCGGCTTGCTGAGCGCGCCGAGCGCGTAACCGGTTACCGCGAGCCATTTGCGATTGCGCAGGTAGTCGCTCAGCGTGCCGGAGAACACCTTGACGACCGGCGACGTCGCCTCGGCGATCCCCTCGATCAGGCCGATCGCCGTCGCGCTCGCGCCAAGCCCCGTCATCAGGAACATCGGCAACAGGCTGTGGATGATTTCGGACGACACGTCCATCAGCAGGCTGACACAGCCGAGCACCCACACGCTGCGCGGAATCTGGCGAAGAATGCCGGTCGACGAGTCGGTCTGCATGGGTCGCTCCCGGTTCAGGAATCCCGATACTGGATGCCAGCGATACTACCGCAGGCCGGCGACGCCGATTGCCGGCTTCGGCAGTGCGTGCGCCCTTGCTATTGCGCGTCGTCGCGCCGGAGTTTCGCCTGCCGGCGCGTACGGTCGTTGAGTATCTGGTGGCGGCGATGGTCGGTCAGCTTCTTCCAGTCGCGCGCCTCGTCGCGCGTGCGCAGGCAGCCGACACAAAAACCCGTGCGGCCGTCGAATGCGCACAGGTCGATACACGGCGATTTCACGGCCACGATCAGGCCGCCTTCGCAGGCGTCGTCACTTCGACGGTCACGTGCGACACGCCGTCGAAGCGCGCGACCAACGCATGGTAGAAACGTGCATCGCGTGCGGCGTCGCCCGATTCGACCGACACGATCGCGCTCATGTGCCCGGGGCCCACGCGCCACACGTGGAGATCGTTGACCTTGTCGCCAAGCGCCTCGATCGCGCGGCGGACGTTGTCCGTCAGCTTGCGATCGACGTTGACGTCGAGCAGGACACCGCCCGTATCGCGTATCAGCCCGTACGCCCAGTTGGCGATCACCAGCGCGCCGACGATGCCTGCAAGCGGGTCCATCCAGACCCATCCGAACGCGCGCGCAAGCAGCAGGCCGACGATCGCCAGCACCGACACGGCCGCGTCGGCGATCACGTGAACGTAGGCCGACCGGATGTTGTGGTCGCGATGCGCAGCCGGGTGCGAAGCGTGACCATGATGCGCGTGGTGCGCGTCGTCATGGTCGTGGTCGTGGTCGTGGTCGTGGTCGTGGTCGTGGTCGTGGTCGTGGTCGTGCGGATGATCGTGACCATGACGATGCCCGTGATGGTGATCGCCGCTCAGCAGCCACACGCTGGCGAGGTTCACGGCGAGCCCCAGCACGGCGATCGGAATCGCTTCGTCGAAGCGAATCGGCACCGGCGCCAGCAGCCGCGCGATCGCCTCATAGCCGATCAGCAACGCAATCATCGCCAGCACGATCGCGCTCGTGAAACCGGCCAGGTCGCCGAGCTTGCCGGTGCCGAACACGAAGCGCGGATCGTCGGCGTACCGGCGCGCATAGGTATAGGCCAGCGCCGCGATCAGCATCGCGCCCGCGTGCGTCGACATGTGCAGCCCGTCGGCGACCAGCGCGAGCGAACCGAACAGCGTGCCGCCGACGATCTCGGCGATCATCATCGCCGAGCACAGGCCGATGACCATCCACGTCTTCCGCTCGTTCTGCGCATGGGCGGTGCCCAGAAACGCGTGACTGTGCACGCCGCCGGTCGCCGGGCTCTTGAATTCGTTCATGTTCCGATCCGCTTACTTGAAATAGCTGTGGACGACATCGATGAGCTGCTCGGTCGCGCTGCCTTCGTGTGCGTCGGGCGTGTCCGCATCGACGAGATGCGACCGGATGTGGTCTTCCAGCACGACGGCCAGCAGGCCGTTCATCGCGCCGCGGCAGCTCGTGATCAGTTGCAGCACGTCGTTGCAGCCGCGCTCGTCTTCCAGCGCCCGCTCGATCGCTTCGACCTGTCCCTTGATACGGCGCACGCGGTTCAGCAGCTTCTGTTTTTCGCGAACGGTATGACTCATCGATGGCTCCTGTATAGGGTAGGGGAGTATATCTCCTAAAGGCAGCCCTTATAAGATGGAGGGGTATCTTTTTCGAGACGAAGGCTTGTCGAAAGAAAACCGCTCGGCTAGACTGCTTTCCGTCTTTGGGGAGTAGCCTGCTTTCCGTCCCCCGGAAAGCGAACGCGTCAACACACTCGGCCTGCGGCCGTGGCGCGTTCGGCCGATCGGCTTGGCGAGACCATCGGCACATCGCGTCGTTCCTGGTCGGACGGCGGCGGATGTGCCATGGTTCGTCAGCGTCCGACCACGGAGTCCCCATGTTCCTCCCCGTTCGCTTCCCTCACGCCACCGCTGCCTGCGGAGGTGCCGCATGATCTTCATGTTTGTCGAACTGGCGTTCATGCTGGTCGTCATCCTCGTCGCGGCCGAGGTCTTCACCAATGCGCTCGAACATCTCGGCGAACGCCTGAAGATTTCCGAAGGCGTGACCGGCTCGCTGTTCGCGGCCGTCGGCACCGCGCTGCCCGAAACGATGGTGCCGCTGCTCGCGCTGGCCGGCGGCACGTCGAACCAGGCCGTGAACGAGGAGATCGGCGTCGGCGCGATTCTCGGCGCGCCGCTGATGCTGGTGACGCTCACCACGTTCCTGATGACGCTCGCCGTGATCCGCTCGCGCGGGCTGCGCGGCACGATCGCACCCGAACGCACGGGCTTCGTGCGCGACATGAACACCTTCCTCGCCGCGTTCTCGCTGGCAACCGTCGCGATGTTCGTTCCGCATCACAACTGGGCCGTGCGCGCGCTGCTCGCCGCGATGCTGGTCGGCCTCTACGCGATGTACGTCGCGATGACGTTCCGCGCGTCGACCGGGCTCGTCGATGCCGGGCACGGCACCGAGGCGCCGCACGCGATGTTCCTGTCGCGCGTCGGCCTGCCGACCAACCTGGCGACGATCGTGCTGCAACTGCTGATCGGCGTCGCGCTGCTGGTCGGCGGAGCGAAGGGCTTCATTCACGGCGTGGAAGGCGTATCGCACGTGCTCGGCGTGTCGGCGCTGCTGCTGTCGCTGATCATCGTGCCGATCGCGACGGAACTGCCCGAGAAGGTCAATAGCGTGCTGTGGATCCGCCGCGGGAAGGACACGCTCGCGTTCGGCAACATCACCGGCGCGATGGTGTTCCAGGGCACGCTGCTGCCGGCGATCGGCATCATGCTGACGCCGTGGGAGCCGCGCCCCGAAGTGCTGACCGGCGTGATCATCACGCTCGCGGCCGCGGCCTGGTTGCGCGTCAACGCGCACACGCGCGGGCTTGCAACCTGGGCGTTGCTCGCGAACGGCGCGGGTTATGCCGGGTATCTGGCGTTGACGCTGGCGCGCTGAACGCGTCAGGCCGCGTTCGGCCGTGCATCGGCCTGCAACGCCTGCTGCACGGCCGGCCGCTCGCGCATCCGCTCGTACCATGCGCGCAGATGCGCATGCCGGCTCAGGTCGATATCCGCGTGGTACACCGAGCGCATCCAGTCCGCCTTGCCCCAACCGGTCAGCGCGAACAGGTACGCATCGGCGACCGTGAACGTGTCGCCGGTAACGAACGTCCTGCAGTCGAGCTGGCGGTCGATCCATGCGAAGCGGCCGTCGAGCTTCTGCCGCACGGGCTCCACGTACTTCCCCGCCTGCACCGCATACAGCAGCGGGATGAAGCCCTTGTGGATCTCGGTGGCGAGAAAGTTGAGCCATTCCATCAGCCGGTAGCGCGCGAGCGTGCCGTAAGCGGGCGCAAGCGCGGCTTCCGGGCGCTGGTCGGCGAGATACTGGGCGATCACTGGCCCTTCGCGCAGCATCGTGCCGTCGTCGAGTTCGAGCAGCGGCACGTAGCCGAGTTCGGTCACGTCGTAGTAGTTGCGGCCGTCTTCGACGACATGCTTGCGCGCGTCGACCTTGACGATCTCGGCGTCGAATCCGCCTTCGCGCAGCACGATGCAGATCGCCTGCGAACAGCTGCCGGGAGCGTGATAGAGCTTCATGCGGTTCCTTGGTGAGTGGTCCATGTATCGATTCGCCGCGACGCGGGCGCTAATATCTCGCATCGGCGCAGCGCCGGGAAGACGGCAGTCGTTTGTGCCGTAGTCACAAAAAATTTACCGACCAGGATTCGGCACGATGAAAACGAGTGCGACAGGATGTTCCGTTGAAGAAGCGATGCGCCTGCTCGGCGGCCGCTGGCGGCTGCTGCTGGTGTCGTATCTGCTCGACGGGCCGCGCCGCTTCAGCGACCTGCGGCGCAACATGCCGGGCATCTCGCAGCGCATGCTGACGCTCGACCTGCGCGCGCTGGAAGACGCGGGGCTCGTGCGGCGGACCGTCTATCCGGAAGTGCCGGTGCGCGTCGAGTACGATCTCACCGCGGACGGCGACCGGCTGCGGCCGGTGGTCGACGTCATGCGCGAATTCGGGCTGTGGCTGAAGGCGCGCAACGCGCACGCCGATGCGATGCCCGGCGGCGCGGCTGCGGTCGACACGACGACGCACGCTCGCACTCATACCTAACCCTTCGGCAGGAACTTCGTTCATGGAACTTCACGCTACCGTCGGCGCGGCCACGTCCGACCTCGACGACGACGAAAGCTTCGCCAACATCTACTGCCACGATGCGGAGCAGGACTATTGCTTCGCGCTGTCGCGCTTTCCGGACGACACGCTGATCGAAGTGATGGTGCGCGACCAGTTGAACCTGCGCGTCAAGGATTTGTCGGTCCGGCTGACGGACGATACGATCGACGTCGAGATCGAGCCGGGCATCGCCGCACGTCTCGACGGCCACACGCGTTACGTGATTCATCTCGCGCCAGGCCAATACGATCCGGTTACGCTGCGCGCCGCGTTGAAGGAAATCTTCGTCGGCAAGAACGGCTATCGCGACGACGGCACGCGCGGCTGAACGGTCGCCTGGCCGCTCTCGTTCGTGACGACGCCGACACATGCCTGTCGGCGTCCGTTCCCACATATTGAGCGCCAAACGTCCCATTAATAGGGATGCCTGCCCAAATGTTGACGCACGCCGCACCACGGTTCTAACGTTCGCCCCAACGCCATTCGATTCGGCCGCCTCGTTCGCGAGCGCCGGCCGGCGCATAGAACACAGGAGACGACCGTGGCCCAATCCGCGTCACGCACCCATGCCACCCCGAACGCGCGGCCGTCCGCGCACACCGGCGCCTCATCCGAATCCGCCGCCCGCGCAACCGTGGGCGCGGCTCCCACCGCGCCGCCGAGCCGCAAGCGGCTGCTGATCCTCGCGCTGCTGTTCGTCACCGTCGTGACCAACTATCTCGACCGCAGCAACCTGTCGATCGCGGCGCCCGAGCTGTTCAAGGCGCTGAACATCGATCCGGTCCGCGCGGGCCTCGTGTTCTCCGCGTTCGGCTGGACCTATGCGCTGATGCAGATTCCGGGCGGTTGGCTCGTCGACAAGGTATCGCCGCGCGTACTGTATGCGGGTGCGCTCGCGCTGTGGTCCGCCGCGACGCTGCTGCTCGGTTTCGCCGGTTCGTTCGTCGGGCTGATCGTGCTGCGTCTCGCGGTCGGTGCGCTGGAAGCGCCGGCCTACCCGATCAACAACCGCGTGGTGACGACGTGGTTCCCGACCCGCGAGCGCGCAAGCGCGATCGGCGGCTACACGTCGGGGCAATTCGTCGGCCTCGCGTTCCTCACACCGGTGCTCGCATGGCTGCAAGCGCGTCTCGGCTGGCACATGGTGTTCGTCGCGACCGGCCTCGCCGGCATCGCGTGGGCCGCGATCTGGTACGCGGTGTATCGCGAGCCGCGCGCGTTTCGCGGCGTCAATGCGGCCGAAATCGCGCTGATCCGCGACGGCGGCGGGCTCGTCGATCTCGAGGACCGCGTCGCGGCGCGCAGCGAACGCACGCCGTCGACGTGGCGCGACCTCGGCGTCGTGCTCGGCCGGCGCAAGCTGTGGGGCATCTACGTCGGCCAGTTCGCGCTGAATTCGACGCTGTGGTTCTTCCTCACGTGGTTTCCGACCTATCTCGTCAAGTATCGCGGGATGGACTTCATCAAGTCGGGCTTCCTCGCGTCGCTGCCGTTCCTCGCCGCGTTCGTCGGCGTGCTCTGCTCGGGCGTGCTGTCGGACTGGCTGATGCGGCGTGGCGCCTCGCAAGGCTTCGCGCGCAAGCTGCCGATCATCTCGGGGCTGCTGATCTCGACCTGCATCATCGGCGCGAACTACGTGAGCTCTACCGGCTGGGTGATCGCGTTCATGACGATCGCCTTTTTCGGCAACGGCTTCGCGTCGATCACGTGGTCGCTCGTGTCGGGGCTCGCGCCCGCGCGGCTGCTCGGCCTCACGGGCGGCGTATTCAACCTGATCGGCAACCTGTCCGCGATCGCGACGCCGATCGTGATCGGGCTGCTGGTCGACGGCGCTGACTTCTCGCGCGCGATCACCTACATCGCCGCGATGGCGCTCGCGGGCAGCCTGTCGTACGGGCTGCTCGTCGGCAAGGTGGAGCGCATCGACGCATGAACGCACAAGGGCGGCGCATGTGCGCCGCCCTGCTCGATCGCTGCTTCCGTGCGGCGCTGCAACCGCCGAAACCCATCGCGTGCGATGGTCGTGAGGATAGCCGACTGCACAGTCGGCGACGCGCATGTATCGGTATCGATGCCGACGATCCGCACGTTGCCCGCCGGCCGCTTGCGCTCCTCCGAAGTCGCGCGTCTCGACTTGGCCCATGCATGCGCGCGGCGGCAGGTCGTCCGTGCTCGGGGCAGTCGTCGGAACCGTATGTCGCTCGATTGAAAACGGCAGGGGCACGGTTCCTCGCTTACACTGCTCCCGCATGCCCGCTTCGGAATGACCCGCGACGTCTTACGGGGCGAGCGGATCGGCAGACGCCTGCCGGTATTTCCCCCTGATGACGTCCGTCGCGGCAAGCGCTAGAATCCAGCCGCTTCAAGGCCCTGCTCCCGCCAACGACGGGCTTGCGGGCGGCCGTTCCGATGCCCGGCCCCACACAGACTTTTTTCGTATCGGCGGAACGTGCATCATGGGCGGAACAGGCCCTCGGTAACCGCATGCTGCTCAACGTGAACGCCTCCCACCGCGACGACGATCGCTTCAACGTATCGTTCAAGACATTGGGCGAGCTGATCGAGACGGTCGGCACGCCGCATTTCGTGCCGCGCCTCACGCAACTGCTGAACGATATCGTGCCGCTCGACGTCGCGCACGTCGAACGTTCGCGCGTCGACGGCACGATGCCCACCGGCTACCGTTGCGAATGGATCGGCAGCAGCGGCATCGGCGCCGCGTCCGCCGACATCTCCGACGTGATGACGCTCTACTACGAGCGCTTTCTCGACAGCGACCCGCTGTTCGCGGGGCTGCGCGGCAAGACGGGCACGATGCTCGTCGTGCGCGACATCGCGGCGATTCCGCCCGGCGAATTCCGCCAGCGGCTGTTCGACGACGTGCATATCGGGCATGAATGCGTGCTCGCGCGCGGCACGCGTTATTCGCAGCATTCGATCGCACTGGAGCGCGGCCGCGATCGTCCGCCGTTCACGCTCGCCGAGATGAACCGCTTCCGCAGCATCAGCGACATGCTGTTTCCGCTGCTCGAACTGCATGCGTCGACCACCGCCGCGCGGCGCATCGCGCACGCGACGCCCGACGTCCATCCGCTCGCGCAATTCGATGCGCGGCTCGCGGCCGACGGCGTGAAGCTGTCGAAACGCGAATACGAAACCTGCAAGCACCTGCTCTCCGGCAAGACCGTGCCGGAAACCGCCGGGATTCTCGGCGTGCGCGTCGCGTCGGCCGAGTCGTACGTGAAGCGCGCATTCGCGAAGCTCGGCGTGCGCACGAAGCGCGAACTCGCCGCGTGGGGCTCGGCTACCGCCGTACTCCCCGTCGCCGGCGCGCGTACCGGGTCGCATAGCGATCGGGCGGGCTGCCCGCTGCCGCTCAAAGCACCTTGACCATGAACACGCGCGCCGCGCCTTCCGGCTCGCACGGCACTTCGCCGAACGTCTCGTAACCGTGCTTCCGGTAGAAATCCGGCGCCTGGAACGAGATCGTGTACAGCACCGCACGCGCGCAACCGCGCCGCTTCGCTTCCGCTTCCGCCTCGCGCAGCAGCCGGCTGCCGAAGCCGCCGCCGCGCAGCGAGTCGGGCAGATAGAACAGGTCGATGAAGAACAGGCCAAGCGATGTCCGGCCGGTGAGGCCGCCCAATACCTCGCCGGTCGCGGAGTCGGTCACGTAGATGTCGAGCGCGGATGCATCGACGCGCCCCGTCATCGCATGGTTGAATTCGCCGAGCTTGCGGCTGATGAAGTCTCGGGCAGCCGGTTGACCGGTATCGGTCAATTGCAGGGTGACGTCGGGATGGGGTGTCATCGGGCGAACGCGTGAGTGAATGGATCGCCGGGCGTGCGGCACCCGCGGCGGGCATCGCACGACTATAGCGCGACGTCGTGCACTCACGCCACCGCGAACGCCATCGCCAGCGCCGTCGTCAGGCCGGGACGACCACACCGTTTCACTCGAACGCAACGCCCGCGCTACGTCGATACGACGCGCAGGAAACGCGCGTCAGTTGTACCCGAGGATCGCCACCGCCGCGACCTCCGGCCGATCGATCGTCCCGCCGACGAGCGACGTCGTCGGCTCCTGCAGCACGGCCTGATACGAGCTCACGCGCACGTCTTCCGGTGCGCCGGTTTCATCCTGGGCCGGTTCGTCGAAGGCATCGATACCGCTGAAGCATGCGTGTTGCGTTTGCACGAAAGTCATCTCCACTCCTTTGCTTTGATATGTCGTCTGTTCTAGCCGGCCCGCTTCAACGCGACCGCATGCACGGGCTCCCCGCCATGCGCCGCCTCGGACCGCGCAAGCTGCGCACGCGTGCGCCGCGTGATGTGGATCACCGCGAACACGACCGGCGCGATCAGCAGCCCTTCCGCCAGCTCCGGATCGACCGGCAGGTTCATCACGTGCAGCGCCTTGAACGCCGCCGTCGCGAGCGACAGCACGTAGTACGAAATGGCGGCCACCGACAGCCCTTCGACCGCGTGCTGCAAATGAAGCTGATTGCGAGCGGTGCGCTCCATGCCGGCCAGCAGCCGCGTGACGTCCTTTTCCTGCGCGAGATTCACGCGGGTGCGCAGCAGGTCGACCGCACGCGCGATCCGCGCGGCGATCTGTTCGTGGCGCGCCCATACGCTGCGGCACGTTTCCATTGCCGGCGCGAAGCGCCGTTCCATGAATTCGGCGATCGTCGGCATTCCTTCGATACGCTCTTCGCGCAGCTCGTGGATGCGCGCCAGCACGAGCTTTTCGTATGCGCGCGACGCGCTGAAGCGCGCCCCCGATCCCGACAACGATTCGACCCGCACCGCGAGATGCGTGAGCTTGACCAGCAGCGCCGCGTCGTCGCCGTCGGCGCCGCTCGCGTCCATCCGCTGCATCAACGCATGCAGCGCCGCGTGAATCTCGTCGAGCTCGCGGCTCATCCGGCGCGCGACCGGCAGCGCAAGCAGCGCCATCATCCGGTACGTCTCGATTTCGTACAGACGCTGCAACAGCCGGCCGCCCTGCTCCTCGCGGAAATCCTCGTCGACGACGAGAAAGCGCATGAAGCCGTCGTCGCGCACGTGCCAGTCGCAGAACACCTTGCCGCCGCCGAGCACGCGGCTGCCGACGAGCACAGGCCCGTCGATCCAGCGCCGCAGATCGCCGCACGCGAGCCGCGCGGCGTCGCCCGACAGCAGTTCCATCCGCACCGCGACGAAGCGGATGCCGGCCAGCCGCGCGAACCACACGGCCGGAATGCCGGCGATCGCGACATCGTCGAAATAGCCGGTGTCGCGACGCGGCGCGACGAACGTGAAGGTCGAGAATTCGGTATGGCGCTCCCACTTCAGGTGCCAGCCGCACGGCGAGCGCACCGCGTAGTGCGTCGCGCCTTCATGCGGCGCGTCGATGCCCGTGTCGCGGCACAGCGCGTGCAGCAGCGTTTCGTGGATGTCGGGCTGGCCGTCCGCATAGATCGCGTAATGCGTGAGCGACACCGCTTCGGCGAGCCGCAGGAACGGCCGGGCATGCAATTCCGCGGCCAGTGCGGCGCGCAACGGATGGTCCATCATCGATTCACCACGCTTTCCTGTTCAGTCCCGCACGCCGGATCGTCCGGCCCGAGCGCCGCGCCACGCTCGGGCGATGCGCAAACGTGATGGCACTATGGCAGACACGCAGCAACAATAAAAACGCATAATGCTGATCGTTACGTTCAGTTTTCCTGATACCCATGAAGATGCTCGATCACGACGTACTGGCCACCGTCGTCGCCGTCGCGGAAACCGGCAACATGACCCGCGCGGCCGAGGCCGTGAACCGCTCGCAGTCGGCAGTGAGCATGCAGATCAAGAGCCTGGAAGATGCAATCGGCCGGCCGCTGTTCGTGCGCAAGCCGCGCAGCATCGTGCTGACGCGCGAGGGCGAGGTGCTGTTGGGATTCGCCAGACGAATGCTGGCGCTGCGCGACGAGGCATGGGCGGCCGTCGTGCGGCCGGAGGTGACCGGCAAGGTCGTGATCGGCGTGCCGGACGACTATGCCTCGTCGCTGCTGCCGTCGGTGCTGAAGAAATTCTCCGCGACCTATCCGAAGGTCGAGATCCAGGTGATGGGGCTGCCGAGCAGCGCGCTTGCGCCGCTGATCAAGGAGGGCACCGTCGATCTCGTATGCGGGACGCGCATCAAGGGGCTCACCGGCGACTTCATCCGCCACGAGCCGATGGCATGGGCGGCGATGACGAACGGGCCGCGCGTCTGGGAGGAACGGCCGTTGCCGATCGCGGTGTTCATGCCGGGCAGCGTCGCGCGCGAGAACGCGATCCGCAGCCTCGAACGCGCGAAAGTGCCGTACCGCACGTCGTATGAAAGCCCGAGCCTGCTCGGCCTGCTCAGCATGGTCGAAGCCGGCCTCGCGGTCGCGCCGCTCGCGCGCTGCGCGATTCCCGCGCAACTGTCGATGCTCGGCCGCTCGCACGGGTTGCCCGACCTGCCGCCGCTCGAGCTGATCCTCGCGCGCAGCACCAAGTCGAAACGGCCACCGTGCGACTTCCTCGCGGAACAATTGATGGAAGACCTGCAACGGCAGACCGGACAGGCCGGCGACGCCTGAGCCCGGCGGCGCCCGCTCGCCGCGGCGTCACCCATGGCCGCTCGCGCCATGCGCGGCCACGCCCAGCGCCGCATTGACGATGCCGGCCACCGTATCGACGAGCGCTTCCAGCGTGTCGCCGTGCACGTGCCGCCCTGCCGGCGGAACGCGCTCGCTGCGCCGGCCGCCCCACTGCGAACCGGCCGTGACCGACAGCGTCGCGCTGAAGCGTTGGCCGTGCCGCCGGCCGAAGATGCCGATGCGCCGCTCGGCGACGTAAGCCTGTTCGGGAAGAAACAATCGGATTTCGACCGCCACTTGATCGGGGTCGGCCGCGCACGCGTGCGCATCGAGCGCCGGCGCGAATACTTTGACGATGCGGAACGTCACGTGGGAATCCCACGCGGCGAGCGGCCCGCCGGCCGCATCGACGCGCTCGGCGTCGACCGACCATTGATGGCGATCGGGCACGCGAATCGCCTGGCGCAGCAGCACGTCCGCCGCGCGAACCGTCACCATCAACTGCCGGGCAAGCTGCCTGCCCGACGGCAACGCCGCGGCATGCGCGCGACGGGCAGCCGGGCGCGCAATACGCACTTCTTCCGTAAGGTACATGGGCCCTCCCTGTTCGGGGTAGCGCCGCGTTCGACGCAGCGCACAAACGGCCACCGTCGCCGGCCGGCGGACAGCACGGCGGCCGGCAAATCGGCGGCGGATTAACCGAGCAATCGCCGTTCCCGGCTCGGCGAGCGCGAGCTGCGACCCGCAACCGGCGCGCGAACGGCCATCGGCGACATCGGGCGGGGAAAGGGATGAGCGAAGGTCATCGGCACCGACGGAAGCCGTCCCCGCTGTTCGACACGTCCCCAGCTTAGAAAAGACCGTATCAACGCCGTGCAAAAAAACGGGGTAGCCGTGCAAAAAACGGCATGCGCGCCGGGATGGCGCCCCGCGCGCCATGCCGGCGGCATCGCCCGCGTCGCGGGCGCCGCGTTACGCGAACGCCGCGAGCGACGCGCGCCGCCGCTCGTCGACCATCGATTCGATCAGCGAGACGAGATCGTCGGTCAGCGGATCGCAGATGCCGGGCGAGCGATGCAGTTCGAGATCGGCCGCCGGCAGCGGCGGCAGCCCGTCCGCCTCGTCGAGCACGCGCCAGTTCTCGGGCAGCGTGCAGCGATCGATCATCGTCACGGCCGCGCCGTGGTTCACCGCGATCTTGATGCCGGTCGGGCTCTGGCTCGTATAGACGACGTGATACGGCCGCTCAGCCGTCGCGAGCGCCTGCAGCCCGCGTTGCCGGTAGCAGCACGTCTCGGGAAACAGCGCGAGCGGCACTGACGCATCCGGCTCGAGCGCGAAATCGCGATGCGCGGCCCACACGACGTCGTGACGGCCGAGCAGCCGCCCACCGGCGTTCGGTCCGTGCCGCACGACGAGCGCGACGTCGAGCTCGCCGGCCTGCAGCCGCTCGATCAGTTCGAGCGACGTGCGGCAATGCACGTGCAGGCGTGCGCCCGGCCGCAGCGCATAGAACGACTTCAGCAGGTCGGGCAGCCACAGCTCCGCGTAGTCCTCCGGCAGCCCGAAGCGCACGATGCCGCGATCGCTGCTCGCCTGCTTCAGCGCACGGATCGCGTCGTTCTGCACCTGGATGATCCGCCGCGCGTGGATCAGGAAATTCTCGCCGTCGCGCGACAGTTCGAGCCGCCGGCTGTTGCGCATGAACAGGTGCGTGTCGAGCCGCTCCTCCAGCGTGCGGATGCGCAGGCTGATCGTCGACTGCGTGCGATGCAGTTGCCGGGCCGCCGCGGTGAAGCCGCCGCTTTCGACGACCGCGACGAACGCGCGGATCAGCTCCGGGTCGAGCGACGTCAGTTTCGACCAGTCGGGCTTCGAGAAAACGCCGGGCCGCCCCGGGCTCTCCACTCCGGACGAGGCGCCCAGGAGCGCGGGCTCCACCCGGGGAGACTGGCGCAGCGCGCCAGATTTCTCAATGGCAGCCATCGGAATTACTCGCTTTCGAAAATGGAAGGGAACACGAAAGATAGGGCTCGGAGTACGCCGATTGTTGTCCGGATGCACGCGGCCCTCCAACCCCTGCCCGGGTATGACAAACCCGGAGCCGGTACGCGGGCGCCCGTTCGCCGCCGGTGCGCCGCCGCTCGTCGCGACGGCCGCCGCGGGCCGCCCGGCGGGCGGCCGCGTGCCGGGCTCGGGGCTTTCCCGGAGACGACGAAAACTCATACCTCGATCAGGAAACATCGATTCACCGGCCGCATCGCGGCCCACCACAATCGCCTCACCCCCAACCTCATGGACGAGACATTGCAATGACCGCATCCCAATCCAGGCAGCTTTACATCGGCGAAGGTTTCGAAGGCCCCGGCGTCAACCTCGCGCACATCAACGTGCTGGTCGGCCCGCGCAACGGCCCGGCGGGCCAGGCGTTCGCGACCGCGCTCGCGACGCCGTCGGCCGGCCATGCGCCGTTCGTCGTGATCGCGCAGCCGGGCGTGCCGACCAAGCCGCTCACGCTGTACGTGAACAAGGCGCAAATCGCCGGCGACTTCCACGGCAATGCCACGTGGGGCGCGTCGCAGGCCGGCATCGCGAAGGCCGTGGCCGAAGCGCTCGAGAACGGCACGCTGCCGCCCGAAGCGGAGAACGACTGGGTCGTCGTGTCGGCGAACTGGGTGAACCCGCAGACCGACGATCTCGATGCCGTGTTCGAGAACAACTACCGTGCATGCCGCAACGCGATCGTCGCGGCGATGGAAGGATTGCCGCATCGCGACGCGGTGTTCGCCGCCGCACGCGACGTGTCGAACCCGTTCTACACGCCGAAAAAGAACTGACGGAACCGACCGACAACGCGCGGCCGGCCAGGCCGCATCAGGAGGAAGCATGGAATACGTCCGCCTCGGCCAGTCCGGCCTGAAGGTGTCCCGCCTGTGTCTGGGCACGATGAACATGGGCACGCCCGAGTGGAAGCCGTGGATCTTCGACGAAGCGCAGAGCGAGCCAATCGTGCGCCGCGCGCTCGATGCCGGCGTCAACTTCATCGATCTCGCGGATTTCTATTCGACGGGCGTCGGCGAGGAAGTGGTGGGCCGCATCCTGAAGCGCAACGCGCGCCGCGAGGAGCTCGTCGTGACGACCAAGGTCGGCTACGACATGGGCAGCGACCCGAATGCCGGCGGCCATTCGCGCAAGCACGTGCTCGACGGCATCGACGGGTCGCTCAAGCGTCTCGGGATGGATTACGTCGACATCTTCATGCTGCATTTCTTCGACGTGAACACGCCCGTCGAGGAAACGATGAGCACGCTGCACGACATCGTGCGCGCGGGCAAGGCACGCTACATCGGCGTGTCGACGATGTACACGTGGCAGTTCGCGAAGATCATGCAGGCCTGCGAACGAAACGGCTGGGACAAGCCGATCAACATGCAGCTGCAGCTCAATCTCGCGTATCGCGAGGAAGAGCGCGAGATGGTGCCGTACTGCATCGACCAGGGTGTCGGCGTCTCGGTGTTCAGCCCGCTTGCGCGCGGCCTGCTGACCTGCGAGCCGCAATCGACGCGCAACCAGACCGACTTCTTCACCGCGCAGATGTACGGCGACGCGTCGTCGCTCGCGATCGCCGCGTCGGTCGCGAAAGTCGCGAAGCGGCGCGGCGTGCCGCCCGCGCAGATCGCGCAGGCCTGGGTGCTGAGCCGTCCCGGCGTCGCGAGCATGCTGGTCGGCGCGGATTCCGTCGCGCAGTTCGACAGCGCGCTCGGCGCGCTCGAAACACGGCTCACCGAAGAGGAACTGCACGAACTGGAACGCAACTACACGCCGTGCGACCTGATCAACGACTACACGGCCGGCAAGCGCATCGCGCGCGAGCCGCGCCCGGCGCAGGGCAGCTTCGCGGCAGACTGAGGCACTGAAGGAACGACATACGATGAACGAATTTCTGAGGACCGGCCATTACATCGGCGGCGAATGGCACGAATCGCATGGCGCGAGCGATGCGACCTATCCGGTGCTGAACCCGGCGACCGGCGAGACGATCGCGAAGGTCGCGAAAGGCGGCGCCGACGACACGCAGCGCGCGATCGACGCGGCCGCCCGCGCGTTTCCCGCATGGCGCGCACTGACCGCGAAGGAGCGCGGCGCACGCGTGAAGCGCTGGGGCGAGCTGATGCTCGAACACCGCGATGCGCTCGCCGAGCTGCTGACGCGCGAACAGGGCAAGCCGCTCGCGGAAGCGCGCGGCGAAGTGGCCTACGCGGCCAGCTTTCTCGAATGGTTCGCGGAAGAAGCGAAGCGCATGTACGGCGACGTGATCCCGAGCCCGAAGCCGAATGCGCAGATCGTCGTCACGCGCGAGCCGGTCGGCGTCGTCGCGGCGATCACGCCGTGGAATTTCCCGCTCGCGATGATCACGCGCAAGGCCGGCCCGGCGCTCGCGGCCGGCTGCACGATGGTGCTCAAGCCGTCCGAGGAAACGCCGCTGTCGGCGTTCGCGCTCGCGGTGCTCGCCGAGCGGGCGGGCGTGCCGGCCGGCGTGTTCAACGTGGTGTCGGGCGACGCGGTCGCGATCGGCGAGACGCTGACGAGCTCACCCGTCGTACGCAAGCTGTCGTTCACGGGCTCGACGCGGGTCGGCAAGCTGCTCGCGAAGCAGTCGGCCGACACGCTAAAGAAGCTGTCGCTCGAACTCGGCGGCAACGCGCCGTTCATCGTGTTCGACGACGCCGATCTCGATGCGGCGGTCGACGGCGCGATCGCGTCGAAGTTCCGCAACACCGGCCAGACCTGCGTGTGCGTGAACCGCTTCCTCGTGCAGGACGGCGTGTACGACGCGTTCACGCACAAGCTCGCGGACGCCGTGCGCAAGCTGCGGGTCGGCAACGCGCTCGCGGGCGAAGTCGACCAGGGCCCGCTGATCAACGAAGCGGCGCTCGGCAAGGTCGAGCGGCACGTCGCCGACGCCACCGCGAAAGGCGCGAACGTGCTCACCGGCGGCAAGCGCCACGCGCTCGGCGGCACTTTCTATGAGCCCACCGTGCTGACCGGCATGACGCCCGACATGCTGATCGCCGAAGAGGAAACCTTCGGCCCCGTCGCCGGCTGCTTCCGCTTCACGACCGAGGATGAAGCCGTCGCCGCGGCCAACGACACGCCGTTCGGGCTGTCCGCGTATTTCTACACGCGCGACCTCGGCCGTGCATGGCGTGTGGCGGGCGCGCTGGAAAGCGGGATGGTCGGCGTCAACGACGGGATCATCTCGACCGAAGTCGCGCCGTTCGGCGGCGTCAAGCAATCGGGGCTCGGTCGCGAAGGCTCGAAGTACGGCCTCGACGAATACGTGGAGCTCAAGTACACGCTGATGGCCGGCCTCGGCCGCTGAGCGCTGTCCGGCCGCCGCCCGGCGGACGGCTCGCGCCGCACGGTCGCGCGACGACGTCGGTTCGTCGCGCACCGCTTGCGACGACACACATAACAATCCAGGAGGCTGCTTGAATCAAGCCAACGTTCAATCCGGCACCGCACGCGCGCTGCCGCTGTCGCGCGGCGCCGATGTGCCGCACCGTCCCATCGCGCTCGACGACGTGCCGCTCAACCGCTTCCACGTGAAGATCGCGGGCCTGACGTTCGGCGCGCATTTCACCGAGGGCTACACGCTCGGCACGATCGGCTATGCGCTCGCCGCGCTCGGCAAGCAGATGCCGATCGACGCGTTCTGGATGGGGATGATCGGCAGCTCCGCACTGATCGGCATCTTCTTCGGCAGCCTCGTATTCGGCTGGCTGTCCGACCGGATGGGCCGGCAGAAGATCTTCCTGACGAGCTTCGTGATCATCACCGCGGCTGCGTTTGCGCAGTTCTTCGTGAGCTCGCCGCTCGAACTGTGCGTGCTGCGCATGCTGATCGGCTTCGGGATGGGCGGCGACTTCACGGTCGGCCACGCGATTCTCGCCGAATTTTCGCCGCGCAAGCATCGCGGCGCGTTGCTCGGTTCGTTCAGCGTGATCTGGACGATCGGCTATGTCGCCGCGAACGTGCTCGGCCTCGCGTACAGCGATGCCGCGCCCGATGCATGGCGCTGGCTGCTCGCGTCGGCCGCGCTGCCTGCGCTGGTCGTGCTGGTGTTGCGCATCGGCACGCCCGAATCGCCGCGCTGGCTGCTCGGCAAGGGCCGCGAGCGCGAGGCGCGCGCGATCGTCGCGAAGCATTTCGGGCCGCACGTGGTGCTCGACGGCTCGGCCGAACCGCATGCGAATACGGGCTTTGCGCGCTTGTTCCGGCGCGACCTGATCCGCCGGACGGTCTTCAACTGCGCGTTCTTCGTGTGTCTCGTGATTCCGTACTTCGCGATCTACACGTTCCTGCCGACGATCCTGAAGACGATCGGTCTCGCCGAAGGTTTCGGCGCCGATCTCCTGCTGAACGGCTTCCTCGTGCTCGGCGCGCTGATCGGCATCTGGCTGACGATCCGGTTGTCGCGCCGCGGCTTCCTGATCGGCTCGTTCGCGGTGACGTGCGCGTCGCTCGTCGCGCTGGCGGTGCTGCCGTCGTCGGCGGCCGTCGCGATGATCGTCGCGTTCGCGATCTTCACGCTGACGATGTCGGCGTTCAGCAATCTCGTCGGCGTGTTTCCGCCCGAGTGCTTCCCGACCGAGGTGCGTGCGAGCGGCGTGGGCCTCGCGATCGCATGCAGCCGGCTCGGTTCGGCGATCGGCACGTTCCTGCTGCCGGTCGGCATCGCGACGCTCGGCTTTCACGCGACGATGTTCGCGCTGGCCGGTGTGCTGCTGGTCGGGATGATCGTGTCGATCGCGTGGGCGCCGGAGACCAAGCACCTGACGCTGGAGGAGGCGGCGGGGCATTGAGGCGAGCGACGCGCCGACGGCAGGAGGCGCGGCATCGCGCATGCAACGAAGAACCCGGCCATGGCCGGGTTCTTCGTTTGTAACGCGTACTTTGCCACTGACGAAAAAGCTGGAAACCGCCGCTCGGCTCAGAACAGACTGCTCGTGCAGTCCCGCGCGCCGTGCAGCACGTGAAGCGCGTCGATCTGCACGGGGGGATCGCCTTTGACCCGATAGAAGATCTGAAAATTGCCGTATCCGCGATGCCGCACGCCGTGGGCTGTGGTGCACCGGCCGATTCGGATGTTCGGGCTTATCTCGATAGTTCGGGCAGGCTGACCTTCGCCGTCACTCATCCGAGGTTGATTCGATCCGAAAACCGGATATCCGTCGTCAACCTTTCGTACCCGCCCGTCAGCTGCGTCTCAACGGCGACGTCGTCCCCTCCCCCTTCCTCGCCGCCTGCTCCCGCAGCCACGCGGCAAACGCGATCACCGGCTCGACCGCGACGCTCTCCGGCGCGATATCGAGCCAATAGCCGAACGGCCCGATCGGCTGCACAGGCGACAGCCGCACGAGGCTGCCTTCGGCGATCTCCTCCTCGATCATCGTGAGGTCGACCACGGCAAGCCCAGCGCCCTTGCGCGCCGCCCGGATCGCCTGTTCGAGCGTCGAGAACTCGATGCCGTCGCCGATTCGTTCGGGCGCGATGCCGGCCTGCTCGCACCAGTCGGCCCACAGCGTCAGGCGCCGGCCCTCGTGCAGCACGTGCAGCGACGGCAGCCGGCCGAGCAGCGCATCGAGCGCGTCGCCTCGGTAGCGCGGCGCGCCGACCAGCGCATGCCGCTCCATCATCAGCAGCTCCGAATGCATGCCCGGCCGCGCCGCACGCCCGAAGCGGACATGACAATCGCAATCGTCGGCCGGCTCGGTGCGAATCGACAGCTCGACGTCGGGCAGCGCCTCCGCGAGCGTGCCGAGCCGCGGCGAGAACCACTGCGTGGCGAACGTCGGCGGCAGCGATATCGTCAGGCGCCGCTTCGCGCCCGGCCGCGTCGCGGCGATTTCGCCGACGCCGCGCTCGATCGTGTCGAACGCCTGCCCGATGAACGGCAGCAACCGCTGGCCGGCGTCGGTCAGGCGCACGCCCTTGTGATCGCGCTCGAACAGGCGTGCGCCGAGCGCTTCCTCGAGCAGCCGGATCTGCCGGCTCACCGCGCCTTGCGTCACGCACAGCGACACCGCCGCGCGATTGAAGCTCAGGTGACGCGCGGTCTCCTCGAAAAATCGCAGCGCGATCAACGATGGCAGGCGTCGCATGATGTGTGTCCCCTTCGTTCGTATCGTTCGTATCGTTCGTATCGTTCGTATCGTTCGTATCGTTCGTATCGTTCGTATCGTTCGTATCGTTCGTATGGTTGCCGGCCGGCGCCGCCGGCCGCTCCGCGGGCAGCTTTATCGCAGAAAAGCGCGCCGGCCGTCATGCCGTGAAAACCCCGAGGCCCGGCGCCTTTCACCCCGTCATTCATCGCCCCGCCGTGCCGGGCTCCCGCCTACAATAAGCATCCCGCACCAAACACGACATTGCCCCGTGAGACGCAAGATGCCGGCGCTGAACGCGCTGAAAGCCTTCGAGATGGCCGGCCGCACCGGCAGCTTCACGCGCGCGGCCGAACTGCTCAACGTGACGCAGAGCGCGGTGAGCCGGCAGGTCCGCCAGCTCGAAGGCCAGCTCGGCGAAACCCTGCTCGAGCGCCGCCATCACCAGCTCGAACTGACGGCGGCCGGCCGCGTGCTGCTGCGCGCGCTGCAGCAATCGTTCGACAAGATCGAGTTGACGGTGCGCAGCCTGCAGGAAAAAACCCACCTGAACCGCCTGCGCGCGAACGTGCCGCCCACCTTCGCCGCGCGCTGGCTGATGCCGCGCCTCGGCCGGCTGCGCGATGCGCATCCCGAGTTCGAGCTGAGCCTCACGACGCGCATCCACGACAGCCTCGGCGAATCCCGCGTGCTCGACTGCGCGATCCGGTTCGGCGACGGCGAATGGGACGGCTTCGACAACGCGCTGCTGATGCAGGAGCAGCATATCGCCGTCTGTGCGCCCGCGCTGTATGCGCGGCTGCGGCAGGAAGGCGCGCCGATCGACTTGAACCGCTTCACGCTGCTGCACGTGCTCGCGACCGACGACCAGCGCTACCTGACCTGGCAGCACTGGCTGAAGGCCGCCGGCATCGCCGACGTCGACACGCGCGGCGGCTACGAATTCGACCTGCTCGACCATGCGATCCGCGCGGCGATCGACGGCCTCGGGATCACCATCGCCGACCGTCACATGGTCGCGCGCGAACTCGCGGCCGGGCAGTTGATGCAGGTGCTCAACGTGCACGTCGACGGCCACCAGTCGTACTGGTTCGTCACGCGACCCGAGCAGACGAATCTGCCGCACATCGTGCAGTTCCGCGACTGGCTGCAGCAGGAAGTATGGCTCGCGAAACGCCACCTCGAACCGTCGTCGCCGCTGCCGCAAGTGCCGCTGGCCTGAGATCGGCCTGGGCCGCCGTCCGCGGTCCGCCCTCCGCCCTCCGCCTCCGGGCGGCGATACCTTACCGCTCCCGAGCCCGTCCGCATTCGGACCAGTCGGAAAATACCCGAAGGCCCACGCCCGCGCCACGCATCGCACCAGCCGTCATCGCCTTGCCCGACGGGCGATTCCGGCCGATTCGTCGAGTAACGTGCGTTTTTCTCATGGTCGACGCAAAAATAAGTCGTTTGTCGTGCGCTAAACGCATGAACAGAATGACTCCGTCCCGTGCCACGCGTGTCGCCACCCGAAGCGATCCGCCGGGCATCCATCGGAGGAGTCACTTCATGCGCACCGAACGCAACTACGTGAACGGCCGTTTCGTCGCCCCGGAAAGCGACACGTTCATCGTCGTCCACAATCCCGCCACCGAAGCGCCGTTCGCGCGCGTGCCGGCCGCGACGCCGGCCGACGCGCTCGCCGCCGTCGACGCCGCGGCCGCCGCGCAAAGGGCGTGGCGCACGCTGCCGAGCGCCGAGCGCGCCGCATACCTGCACCGCTTCGCCGACGCGCTGACCGCGCGCGCGCCCGAGATCGGCGCGGCGCTCGCACAGGAATCCGGCAAGAGCGTCGAGGACGCATCGAACGAAGCCGTCTACGCCGGGCAGATCACGCGTTACCACGCCGAGTGGGCACGCCGGATCGAGGGCGAGATCATTCCGAGCGATACGCCCGACGAGAACCTGTTCCTGCAGCGCGAGCCGATCGGCGTCGTCGCGTGCCTGATTCCGTTCAACTATCCCGTGTATACGCTGCTGCGCAAGGTCGCGCCCGCGCTGATCGCCGGCAACACCGTGGTCGTGCGGCCGAGCAATCACACGCCGGTGTCGGCGTTCGAAATCGCGAAGGCCGTCGACGAGGCCGGCTTCCCGCCGGGCGTCGTCAACATCCTGACGATGGACCATGCGACGGCCGAAGCGCTGTGCACGCATCCGGCGGTCGGGATGATCACGCTGACCGGCAGCGTGAACGCGGGCCGCAAGGTGCTCGACTACTGCAAGGCGAACATCGCGAAGCCGTCGCTCGAACTCGGCGGCAAGACGCCCGCGATCATCGAGCCCGATGCCGATCTCGAACGCGCGGCCGCCGCGCTCGTCGCATCGAAGACGACGCATTGCGGCCAGCTGTGCACGGCGATCGAACGCGTGTACGTGCACGACAGCGTGCACGACCGCTTCGTCGCGTTGCTGAAGGACAAGATGGCCGCCGTGCGCAGCGGCGACCGCGCGCAAGACGCCACGCGGATGGGCCCGCTCGTCAGTGCGGCCGCGCGCGCACACATCCACGGGATGGTCGAACGCGCGGTCGCGGCAGGTGCGACGCTCGAAACCGGCGGCACGATCCCCGACGGGCCCGGTTTCTTCTACCCGGCCACGCTGCTGACGAACTGCCGGCAGGACATGGAGATCGTGCAGGAGGAAACCTTCGGCCCGGTCATGCCGGTGCTGCGCTACACGACGCTCGACGAGGCCATCGGCTTCGCGAACGATCACCAGTTCGGCCTGTCGTCGGTGCTCTACACCGAGCGCTATCGCACCGCGATGACCGTCGCGAACGCGATCGAGGCGGGCGAGCTGTACGTGAACCGCACGCCGGCCGATCCGTATCAGGGCTTCCATGCCGGCTGGAAGCGCTCGGGCCTCGGCGGCGACGACGGCAAGCACGGCATGCTCGAATTCACGCAGACGCGCCTCGTCGTCATGAAGTATTGACGCCGCCGCGCCGGCGCACCGTCGCCGGCGCGCGCACCGCCCCTGATCCGATCCGACACAAAACAAATCTGCAGACCTCCGAACCGCGGAAGTCTGATGGAGGAAGACATCATGCCGACCCAACCGTCGACGCCCGCCGCGTCGCTCGCGTTGCACGACGACGCCCACGCGTCACAACATTCGCGCTCGCAACGCTACCTGCAACTGCTGCTGCTCGTGATTGCCGCGGGCGCGATCTATCCAATGCTGTATCTGCGGCAGGTGTATCAGCCGACGATGCTGCAGTTCTTCCGGATCGACGACGTGCAGCTCGGCTACCTGTATTCGTCGCTCGGCACGATCTTTCTCGTCAGCTACCTGCCGAGCGGCTGGCTCGCCGACCGGCTGTCGCCGCGCTGGCTGATCTGCTTCTCGCTGCTCGCGACGGGCGCGCTCGGGCTGATCTACGCGACCGGGCCGTCGTTCGACACGCTCGTGGCGATCTTCGCCGGCTGGGGGCTGACGACCGGCCTCACGTTCTGGGCGGCCGTGATCAAGCGCGTGAACATGATCGCGGGCCGCGACGAACAGGGCCGCTTCTTCGGGTTGCTCGACGGCGGCCGCGGGCTCGTCGAGGCGCTGCTCGCGACGATCGCGATCACGCTGTTCGCCTACGTGACGCACACGCACGGCGGCACCGATGCGGCCGGCTTCAAGCTCGTGGTGCACCTGTACGCGTTCTGCTGCATCGGGCTCGGCGTGGTGCTCGCGCTGGTGAAGGATCCGGCACGCACCGACGACCGTGCCGCCGCCATCAAGCGCGCCAGGGGCAACGTCCTGAGCGACCTGAAAACGCTCGCGGCGATCCCCGAGCTGTGGCTCGTCGCCGCGATCGTGTTCTGCGGCTACCAGGTGTTCTGGGCGACCTACAGCTTCTCGGCGTACCTGCACGAAGGCAATTTCGGGCTCAGCGCGACGGCGGCCGGCTTCATCACGACGCTCAAGCTGTGGATGCGCCCCGTCGGCGGCATCGGCGGCGGCTTCCTCGGCGACCGCGTGTCGAAAGTGTCCGTGCTGTTCTGGGCGCTCGTGCTCGCCGCGCTGTCGCTGGTCGGGCTGATCGCGGCGCCCGCGCACAGCCCGCAGGCGATGCTCGTCGTGCTCGTGCTGTTCATCGGCATCCTCACTTACGCGATCCGAGGCCTGTACTGGTCGCTGCTCGACGACTGCAAGGTGCCGACGCACTGCGCGGGCCTCGCGATCGGCCTGATCTCGGTACTCGGCTATTCGCCCGACGTGTTCGTGCCGCTGATCAACGGCTACGTGACGCAGACCTGGCCGGGCGCGCACGGCTACCAGCTCTATTTCGGCTATATCGCGGCCGTGGCGCTCTGCGGAGCGGGCGCCGCCGCGTTCCTCAAAATCCGCCTCAACCGCATTCAGGAGTCCGCATGAAGATCGTCTCGCTCGAAACCCATATCGTCGCCGTGCCGCCGCCGCACATCGGCGGCATGTACTGGATCTTCGTGAAACTGAAGACCGACGACGGCATCGAAGGCGTCGGCGAGATCTATTCGGCGACGTTCCACCCGAAGGCGATGGGCCCGATCATCGACGACGTGTTCGACCGCTACCTGCTGAACCACGACCCGCACCACGTCGAGCGGCTGTTCCGCCAGGCGTATTCGAGCGGCTTCACGCAGCGGCCGGACCTGACGATGATGGGCGTGGTCAGCGGCCTCGAAATGGCGTGCTGGGACATCGTCGGCAAGGCGGCCGGCAAGCCCGTGTACGAACTGCTCGGCGGCAGGATCCACGAACGGCTGCGCTCGTACACGTATCTGTATCCGAAGAACGCGCGCGGCGAATACGACTACGACGATCCCGACCTTGCCGCCGAATGCGCCGCCGAGAACGTGAAGCTCGGCTTCACGGCCGTCAAGTTCGATCCGGCCGGCCCGTACACCGCCTATTCCGGCCACCAGTTGTCGCTCGAAGTCCTCGACCGCTGCGAACTGTTCTGCCGGCGCGTACGCGAAGCCGTCGGCAGCAAGGCCGACCTGCTGTTCGGCACGCACGGGCAGATGGTGCCGTCGTCGGCGATCCGGCTCGCGAAGCGGCTCGAAAAGTACGACCCGCTGTGGTTCGAGGAGCCCGTGCCGCCCGGGCAGGAAGAAGCGATCGCCGAAGTCGCGAAGCACACGTCGATTCCGATCGCGACCGGCGAGCGCCTGACGACCAAGTACGAATTCCACAAGCTGCTGCAGGCGGGCGGCGCATCGATCCTGCAACTGAACGTCGCGCGCGTGGGCGGCCTGCTCGAAGCGAAGAAGATCGCGACGCTCGCGGAAGTGCACTACGCGCAGATCGCGCCGCACCTGTACAACGGGCCGGTGGGGGCGGCCGCAAGCATCCAGCTCGCGACCTGCACGCCGAACTTCCTGATCCAGGAAAGCATCATGACGTGGGGCGGTTTCCATTCGGAAGTCGTGAAGACGCCGATCCGCTGGGAAGACGGCTACATCGTTCCGTCGAACGAGCCGGGCCTCGGCATCGAACTGAACATGGACGTCGTGAAGCGCCACACGCCGTACACGGGCGAGCGACTGCACCTGCAGATGGGGGAAAAGCCCGTCGACGTGAAGGACCTCGCCCCGGCGAAGGGCTGAGCGCAGAGGAAACGACATGACCTACGACTACATCATCGTCGGCGCGGGCTCGGCCGGCTGCATCCTCGCGAATCGCCTGAGCGAATCGGGCCGGCACTCGGTGCTGCTGCTCGAAGCGGGCGAGCGCGACGCGTCGTTCTGGTTCAAGGTACCGGTCGGCTTCACGAAAACCTACTACAACCGCCGCTACAACTGGATGTACTACAGCGAGCCCGAAGCGCAGCTCGCCGACCGCAAGCTGTACTGCCCGCGCGGCAAGGTGGTCGGCGGATCGGGCTCGATCAACGCGATGGTCTACGTGCGCGGCCAGCGCAGCGACTACGACGACTGGGCGAGGGCCGGCAATCCGGGCTGGGCGTACGACGACGTGCTGCCGTACTTCCGCAAGCTCGAAACCCACGCGGCCGGCGCGACCGATCCGCAGCATCACGGCGCGACGGGGCCGATCCACATCACGTCGATGAAGGCCGACGTGCATCCGATCGTCCACGAGTTCCTGAAAGGCTGCGGGCAGCTGAACCTGCCGCGCACCGACGATTTCAACGGCGCGCAGTTCGAAGGCGCGGGCATCTACGACCTGAACACGAAGCACGGCGAACGCTGTTCGAGCAGCTTCGCGTACCTGCGGCCCGCGCTGGGTCGTGCGAACCTCACGCTGCGTGCCGGCGTGCTCGTGCGGCGCGTGACGTTCGACGGCACGCGTGCAACCGGCGTGGTCGTCGCCGGCGAGCACGGCGACGAAACGCTCGTCGCCGCGCGCGAGGTGATTCTCGCCGCCGGCGCGGTCGATACGCCGAAGCTGCTGCAACTGTCGGGGGTCGGCGATCCGGCGCTGCTCGCGCGCCGGCGCGTGCCGCTCGTGCATGCGCTGCCGGCCGTCGGCCGCAACCTGCAGGATCACCTGTGCGTGAGCTTCTACTTCAAGGCGAACCGGCCGACGCTGAACGACGAGATGGGCACGCTGCTCGGCAAGATGAGGATCGGGCTGCGCTACCTGCTGACGAAGCGCGGCCCGCTCGCGATGAGCGTGAACCAGGCCGGCGGCTTCTTCCGCGGGTCGGGCGACGCGCACGAACCGAACCTGCAGCTCTACTTCAACCCGCTGTCGTACCGGATCCCGAAGAGCGAGCGCGCGAGCATCAAGCCCGAGCCGTATTCGGGCTTCCTGATCGCGTTCAACCCGTGCCGGCCGACGAGCCGCGGCACGATCGAGATCGCGTCGAACCGCGCGGAGGATGCCGCGAGAATTCACATCAACGCACTGACCACGCAGAAGGATCTCGACGAAGCCGTGCAGGGCAGCAAGCTGATCCGTGCGCTGATGCGCGCGCCGGCGTTGAAATCGATGACCGTCGAGGAAATCTCGCCGGGCCCGCAAGTCGATTCCGATGAAGCGATGCTGCAATACTTCCGCGAGCAGTCGGGCTCGATCTACCACCTGTGCGGCTCGTGCGCGATGGGTCCCGATGCGGCGACATCCGTCGTCGATGCGTCGCTGCGCGTGCACGGGCTGCAGGCGCTGCGGATCGTCGATGCGTCGGTGTTTCCGAACATCACGTCGGGCAACATCAACGCGCCGACGATGATGGTCGCGGAGAAAGCTGCCGACCTGATTCTGGCCGACGCGCGGCGCGGCGAGACGACCGGCGCGCGCGAAGGCGAACGGGAAACCGTCGCGCCCTGATCCCGCGAACGGGGCCCGCGCGGTCCCCTGCTCTCCCCGGCCGCCGCGGCGGCCCTGCCGGCGGCACGCCGCTTGCTCGCCCGGGCCGGAAAGGAGAGCACATCATGGCGACTCATCTCGGCCAACCCGGACGGCCGCGCGGCCTCGCCGGGCGCATCGCCGGCCGCATCATGCGCCGGCACAACCGGCTGGACAACGTGTGGACCCTGTCGTTGCTGGCAATCGGCGACAGCGACCGGGTACTCGAAGTCGGGTTCGGCCCCGGCGACGCGATCCGGCTCGCGACCGAAGCGGCGCCGTCCTGCCACGTTGCCGGCGTCGATCACTCACTGACCATGCTGGCCGCCGCGAAACGCTTGAACCGCGTACCCATCGAACAAGGGCGCGTGAACCTCGCGCTCGGCTCCGTCGACGCGCTGCCATTCCCGGACGACGCGTTCGACAAGGCGTTCTCGATCAACTGCATCTACTTCTGGCCCGCGCCCGCACACGGCCTGCGCGAATTGCGGCGCGTCGTCCGGCGCGGCGGAATCGTCGCGATCACCGTCCGCGACATCGACCGCGCACCCTACGATGCCCATCGGCCCGACAAGCTCGCGCGGCTGATGAGCGACGCGGGCTTCGTGTCGGTCGCCGTGCAGCGCAACGGCACGACGTCGCATCCGCTTGCCTGTGTACTCGGCACCAAATAGGCGGGCGTGGCATGAAGACAACTGCCGACGAGTCCACTGCATCGGCAACTGACCGGAAACGCCCGCTCGTCGCACGGATCCCGTCGGCGGAACCCTGTAAAAAACGGCGCATCGCTCATCGCGATGCGCCGTATTTCATTCACGCAGCCATCCGGCCGCTCAAGCCACGCTCGTGCGCTTCTCCACGAACCGTCTCACATAGTCGTCCGCCGGCCGCGACAGGATGTCGTCCGGCGTCCCGACCTGCACGAGCGTGCCGTCGCGCAGGATCGCGATCCGGTCGCCGATGCGCAACGCCTCGTCGAGATCGTGCGTGATGAACACGATGGTCTTCGCGAGCGTCGCCTGCAGTTCGAGCAACTGATCCTGCATCTCGGTGCGGATCAGCGGATCGAGCGCGGAAAACGCCTCGTCCATCAGCAGCACGTCGGTGTCGGCCGCCAGCGCGCGCGCCAGCCCGACGCGCTGGCGCATTCCGCCCGACAGCTCGTCCGGATAATGGTCGCCGTAGCCGTCGAGCCCGACCTTCGTCAGCCAGTTGCGCGCCGCGTCGGCCGCGTCGTGCCGCTTCTCGCCGCGCGTGCGCAACGCATACGCGGCGTTGTCGAGCACCGTCTGGTGCGGCAGCAGCCCGAAATTCTGGAACACCATGCTGACCTTGTAGCGGCGCAACTCGCGCAGCCCGTGCGCGTCGAGCTTGATCACGTCGCGGCCGTCGATCACGATCTCGCCTGCGGTCGGCTCGATCAGCCGGTTGAAGTGCCGCACGAGCGTCGACTTCCCGGAACCCGACAACCCCATGATCACGAAGATCTCGCCCGACTCGATACCGAGGCTCACGTCGTTGAGCCCGACGTTGCAGCCCGTTTCGGCCAGCACCTCGGCCTTGCGCTTGCCGGCGCGCAGCAGGTCGAGCACGCGCGCGTGCGCGGCCGGCGGCCCGAACAGCTTGTACACGTGTTTGACGTCGATGGTCGCCATGTTCGCCTCCGTTCCTATGCGCGCGACGATTGCGCCGCCTGATTCGAATCGACGCCGGCGGCCGGCGCCTTGCCCGGCAGCCGGTACGGCACGCGCGACGCGCTCCGCTGCCGGCGCTGCTGCGCGAGCCGCCGCCGGGCGCGCCGCTCCTGGCCGAAGCCCTGGCTGATCCGGTCGATCACGATCGCGAGAATCACGATCGCGAGGCCGGCTTGCGTGCCCTTGCCGACGTCGAGCGTCTGGATGCCGGCGAGCACGTCCTCGCCGAGCCCGCGCGAGCCGATCATCGATGCGATCACGACCATCGACAGCGCCATCATCGTCGTCTGGTTGATGCCGGCCATGATGCTCGGCCGCGCCAGCGGCAACTGCACGTTCACGAGCAGTTGCCAGCGCGTGGTGCCGAACGCGCGCGCGGCTTCCGTCACGTCCGAATCGACTTGGCGGATGCCGAGATCGGTCAGGCGAATCAGCGGCGGCAGCGCGTAGATGATCGTCGCGAGGATCGCGGGCACCTTGCCGAGACCGAACAGCATCAGCACCGGAATCAAGTACACGAAGCTCGGCAGCGTCTGCATCACGTCGAGCACCGGCAGCAGCATCCGGCGCAGCCACGCGCTGCGCGACGCGACGATGCCGACCGGCACGCCGACCGCAACCGACAGCACCGTCGCGACGAGCATCAGCGCGAGCGTCTGCATCAGCTTGTCCCACAGGCCGAAGCAGCCGATCGCATAGAGCAGCAGCATGAAAAGTGCGCCGAGCCCGATGCGGCGCGTGGCGTTCCACGCGATCGCGCCGACGACCAGCAGCACGAGCCACGGCGGCGCCGCGCGCAACGCGCCTTCGAGCGGCACGAGCAGGTAGCGCAGGACCAGCGCGCTGAAACGATGGAAGCCGTCGCCGTATTGCGCGACGAACGTCTCGAGCGCGCTGTTGACCCAGTCGGCGATCGACAGGTGCAGAAAGAAACCGTCCATGTTGATTCTCCGTCGCGCCGCGAAGGCGCGTGACGGCGGCGGCAGGCGCGAGCCCGCCGCCGCGCGCAGGTTACGCGCCCTTCAGGCTGCCGGCGATCTTCTGCGCGACGTCGGCCGGCACCCACTGCTTCCACATGTCCGGGCGGGTCTTCAGGAACTGCGTGGCCATCGCCGCGCCGTCGATCTTCTTCGTCGTCATCTCGAGGATCGTCTGGTTCAGGAAGTCCATCGGAAAACGCACCTTGCCGAATACGCCGACGAGATCGGGGTTCGCATCGGCGAACGGCTTCGACACGCCGACCGTCAGCCGCGACACCATGTACGACGACGCGCACTGGTGCGTGCTGCTCTCGTCGCGCAACGTCTTCCAGCATGCTTCGTTATAGGCCGGCATCTTCAGCGCGGTGAACTTGTACTTCGCCATCAGCGCGGCCGGGCCCCAGTAATAGAACACGATCGGCGCGCCGCGCTGGTACGCGGACGCGATCGCCGCATCCAGCGCCGCACCCGTGCCCGGATGGAAGTTCGTATAGGACTGGTCGAGCTTCAGCACGCGCAGCAGGCGCGTGTTCACGCGCTCGCAATCCCAGCCGGTCGGGCAATTCAGGAAGCGGCCCTTGTCCGGCTCCTCCTCGTCGGCGAATACCTGCTTGTACTTCGGCAGATCGTCGACCGACACGAGCCCCGGCGCAACCGGCTTGATGTGGCGCGCCGGATCGCCCTTCACCACGTAGTCGGGCACGAACCAGCCTTCCGTCGTGCCGCCCGGCAGCGTGTCGCCGATCAGCTTCACGGCGCCCGACGCGACCGCCTTCGCGGTGATTTCGCTGCGGCCCGTCCACTGCTCGGCCCAGATCTGCAGGTCGTTGCGTGCGAGCGCCGTTTCGGTGGCGGCCGTGCTGCCCGGCACGACGTCCGTCTTGCAGCCGTATCCCTTCTCCATGATCTGCCGCAGCACCTCGGTCGCGAACGATCCGCTCTCCCACGTGATGCCCGCGAAATGGACCGTCTTGCCGTCGGTGCACGCGCCGCCGGCCGCATGGGCCGCGGGCGCGGACAGGATCGCCGCGGCGGCGAGAAGGGCCGTTTTCAGTCGTCGAATCTGCATGGTGGGTCGTCTCCAAATCTGATCTGATTGTTTGTGCGTCGCGGCAGGCGCGGCGACCGGCGCATCGCGAACGCATCCACGCCCGGTCAGCCTGCATGTTTGAGCCGCCAATTTGTTTAGGGAAACGAGTAATTCCGATCATTGCAATCGGCAGCGCCAATCGATCGCCCGACGCGCTGCGAAGCCCGTGCGGCGGGCCTCCCGAACGTTTTCCAGTGGTGCGGCCACGGCCCGGCTCGGGCGGCATTGCGCGCCGCTCGCCGTTGCCCGGCCGACATCGAATCGTGACGCCGCGCCGCCCGTTTCCACGGTCGAGACCGCCCGTCGCGCCCCCATTGGCGAACCCGATCCCATCCATCGAAATTACTCGCTTTCGATTCCGTTTCGGCTTCGGAAGAATGCGCGGTGTCATCGGAGGAGACACGACCCGACGTTGCCGGGTGCCGCGCCGCCGCGCGTTGCGCGATCCGGCGCCGCACGCGCTGCGCCGGATCGCCCCGGATGACGGGGCGCGCCTTGCCGGACGCGCTCACGACAACCGATACAAGCTGGATATCCCGGAGATCTCATCAATGAAAAAGACCCTGACGGCGCTCGCCGTAACGGCCACCTTCGCCGTGCCCGCGTTCGCGCAAAGCAGCGTCACGCTGTACGGCGTGATCGACGAAGGCCTGAACTACACGAACAACGTCGGCACCGGCCACGTCTACGAAATGGCCAGCGGCTACGCGCAGGGCAGCCGCTGGGGCCTGAAGGGCAGCGAGGATCTCGGCGGCGGCATGAAGGCGATCTTCCAGCTCGAAAACGGCTTCGACGTGAACAGCGGCCGGCTCGGCCAGGGCGGCCGCATGTTCGGCCGCCAGGCGTACGTCGGCCTGAGCCAGGCGCAGTACGGCACGCTGACGTTCGGCCGCCAGTACGACTCCGTCGTCGACTATCTCGCGCCGACCACCGCCAACGGCAACTGGGGCGGCTACCTGCTCGCGCACCCGTTCGACAACGACAACACCGACAACTCGTTCCGCCTCGACAACACGGTGAAATACGCGAGCCCGAATTTCGGCGGCTTCCAGTTCGGCGGCGCATACAGCTTCAGCAACAGCACCGGTTTCTCCGACAACCGCGCGTACAGCTTCGGCGCGCAGTACCAGAACAGCGGGCTGCTGATCGGCGCCGCGTACCTGCAGGCGAACCATCCGGGCAACGGCTCAGCCGGCGCGATCACCGCGAACGACGCGAGCTACATCGCCGAGCGCATGCGCGTGTTCGGCGCGGGCATCAACTACACGTTCGGGCCGGCGACGGTCGGTTTCGCATACACGAACTCGAACTACAAGAACCCGACCGGCAACGGCTATCTGGGCACGCCGGGTGCGATCGTCGCGCCGGGGGCGACGGTCAGCGCGATCAAGTACCAGAACTTCGAGGTGAACGGTTCGTACCAGATCACGCCGGCGTTCATGGTCGGCGCGCAGTACGTGCTGTCGCTCGAGAAGTACGACGCATCGAGCGGCGACGCGAAGCCGAAGATCCATTCGGTCGGACTGATGGCCGACTACAACCTGTCGAAGCGCACCGACGTGTACGTGCAGGCCGCGTACCAGCACATCGCCGGCGACCGGACGAACTCGATCCTCGACAACGCATTCATCCCCGGCACGGACGCGCCGTCGTCGACGTCGAACCAGGTGGCCGTACGGCTCGCGCTGCGCCACAAGTTCTGACGCAAGCCCGTTCTCCGTTCTTCACGCGACACCCGCGCCGGTCGGCGCGAGGTGTCTTCGCCCGCCCGCAGGCACAGGTCTGCCGGCGGGCTTTTTCATCGGCGCGGCAATGGGTGCGCGAGCGACATGAACCGCCGGAACCGGCGAAGGTCGCCCACGTGCCCCGTCAACCATGACAGGTCGACAGCCGGCGATCCGCCGATACACTGTGAGCCATCCCGACGGCGGCAATCGACCTCGTCATCGATGCCGGCCGTCGCTTCGATTGCGCACGGCCTGCCGCTCCCCGCCGCCCCGCCCCCCTTCCGCACGCTTTTCAAGGAGCTGCACTTGAAGCACTGGCGTCATGCGCTGTTCGCCTTCGCCGGCCTCGTGGCCGCCGCGTCCTCTCGCGCCCATCCCGTTTGCACCGTCGTCGCCGACGCCGCCACCGGCAAGGTGCTCGTGCAACAGGGCGATTGCACGACCCGCGTGACGCCTGCATCGACGTTCAAGGTCGCAATCGGCCTGATGGGCTTCGACGCCGGCGTGCTGAAGGACGAGCACACGCCCACGCTCGACTTCCACGCCGGCTACCCCGACTGGGGCGGTGCGCCGTGGCGCGAGCCGACCGACCCGGCGCGTTGGATGAAGGTGTCGATATTCTGGTATTCGGAGCAGGTCGCGCAGGCGCTCGGGCAGGCACGCTTCCAGCAGTACACGAGCGCGTTCGGCTACGGCAATGCCGACGTCACCAGCAAACAGGGCGAACTGCCCGGCGTGATGGGCGCGTGGGTCAATTCGTCGCTACGGATCTCGTCGCTCGAACAGGTCGCGTTCATGCGCAAGATCGTCCGCCGCACGCTGCCCGTCAGCGCGCACGCGTACGACATGACCGCACGCATCACGCTGCTCGACGCGCAGCCGGGCGGCTGGACCGTGCACGGCAAGACGGGCACCGGATCGCCGGGCCTCGAGTACGACGCCGCGCACGCGTACGGCTGGTTCGTCGGCTGGGCGACGAAGGGGCCGCGCACGCTCGTGTTCGCGAACCTGATCCAGGACGAGCAGGCGCACACGCCGAATGCCGGCCTGCGCTCGCGCGACACGTTTCTCGCGACGCTGCCGGCGCTCGCCGAACCGGCCCGGCCGCAATGAGCGCCGCCCCGCGCAACGCCCGCATCGACCTGCTGCGCGGCGTATCGATCCTGCTCGTTCTGCTGCATCACTTCAACATCGCGTATCCGCTGCGCGACACCGCGCTCGCACGCGTGCTCGGCTGGGACACGGTCCATGCGATCGTGCGCAACGGCAATTACGGCGTGACGATGTTCTTCGCGATCTCGGGCTACCTGATCACGTCGAATGCGCGCCGCCGCTGGGGCAGCCTCGGCACGCTCGACGTGCGCACGTTCTACGTGTCGCGCATCGCGCGGATCGTTCCGTGCCTGCTTCTGCTGCTCGCGCTCGTCGACGGACTGGCCGCGGCCGGCGTGCCGATCTTCGCGAACCATGCGCCGCAGGGCGTCGCCGTGTCGTACTGGCTCGTGAACCTGGCGTCGCTCACGTTCTGGATGAACGTGCTGATCGGCGCGTACGGATGGGTCAACTACGCGCTCGGCGTACTGTGGTCGCTGTCGGTCGAAGAAGTGTTCTACCTGTCGTTCCCGCTGCTGTGCATCGCACTGCGCCGCGACGCGTGGCTGTTCGCGTTCTGGCTGCTGGTCGCCGCGATCGGCCCCGTGTACCGCTATACGCATCCGGGCGACGAAGGCGGCTTCCTGTACGCGTACTTCGCCTGCTTCGACGGTATCGCGATCGGCTGCTGCACCGCGCTGCTAGCCGAACGCGCGCGCTGGCAGACGCTCGCGGCCGCGCCCGTGCAATGGCTCACGGCAACGGCGATGACGGCGCTCTATCTCGCGTGGTCGATCGTCGAAAGCCATGTATTCGGCGTCTCCGCGATGGCGCTCGGCACGGCCGTGCTGCTGATCGGCGCGCATGCGCAACGCACGCCCGATCGCGGCCGCGTGCTCGCGCCGCTGCGCTGGAGCGGCCGGCTCAGCTACGAGCTGTACCTGTTCCATCTGATCGTGCTCGGCGCGCTGCGCACGTTCCGGGCGCCGTCTGCCACACATGGCGACGACAAGCTGGTGCTGCTCGTCGCGTATCTGGTGCTTTCGGCAGGTTTCAGTGCAGTCATCGCGCGCGGTTATGCGACGCCGCTCGATCGCTTCGTCAAGCGGGTCGCGTTGCGGCCTGCCGTGCAGATGGCGAGCAGCACGCGGGTCTAGCTTTCCGCGGGTGACGGCCAACGAAGGAGAACGCGGCCGGGATGGCAGGAACCCGATGTGACGACGTGCCGAAGGAAAACCGGATGGATGAGCACGGCGAACCAATGGGCTTGACGGGGCGCCGGCTGAGCGCGCCCCGCAGCCATGCTCAACCGGCGTATGCGGCGGCGCAGCGCACGGTCACGATGCGCGCAGGCGGAAAATTTGCCCAGACGATCCGGCTATCGCAGGCAACGAATGCCGAATCGCCGAGCGGGTGACGGCCGGGCGGCCGCAAATCGTACGTGAACTGAATCATCACACCGTCGGCCCACAGCACACGACGGCATTGATCGACGATCGCCGCCACGTCTTCGCGCGGCAGCGTGCGCAGCGGCAGGCACGAGACGATCGCATCGACGCGAGCATCGGGCGGCAGCAGCCGCTCGAGCTGCCGCGCATCGCCCAATACGATCGAGACGCCCGGAAAACGTCGTCGCAGGTGCTGCACGAACGCGGGCGAGCGTTCGACCACGACGAGGCGCTGTGGCGCGACGCCGCGCTGGAGCAACGCTGCGGTGATCGCGCCGGTGCCGCCGCCGAGTTCGACGACGAGCCCGTCGCCGTCCGGCACTGCATCGGCCATCTCGCGCGCCAGATGCCGCGAACTGGGGCACAACGCACCCACCAGGGCCGGACGCTCGACCCACTCGCGCACGAACAGCGCCGAGACACGCCACGCGTTCGGCCACGTCATTGGCGCGCCTCGCGCGGTTGCGCCGTCGGCTTCGACATGCCGACGACTTCATGGAACAGGGCTGGGGCGACACGGGGCTCGAGCATGCGCATCCTCCTGGGACGAATCGATCCGCCGCAGGGCGCGGCGACCCAATCGATTTTAGGAAAAGCAAACTTAAGGCGACGTGAAGATTGTCCCTGATTTATCCGATCAATTCGTGCCGGATCGGCGGCCGGCGCCCGTCCAGCTTACGCCTCCCGCTCACCGCAAATTCGTTCTCGCCAGCTCGACGATCTCGTCGCCGCGCCCGCTGAGGATCGCGCGCAGCATGAACAGGCTGAAGCCCTTCGCATGCGCGAGCTCGATCTTCGGCGGCATCGCGAGCTCGTACTTCGACGTGACGACGTCGACCACGGCCGGCCCGTCATGCTCGAACGCCGTACGCAACGCGTGCTCGACGTTTTCCGAATGCTCGACGCGCACGCTGAAAATACCGGCGCCTTTCGCGATCGCCGCGAAGTCGGTCGGGCTCAGGTCGACGTTCGTGTCGAGATAGCCGGCCGCCTTCAGCTCCATCGACACGAAGCCGAGCAGGCTGTTGTTGTACACGACGATCTTGATCGGCAGCTTCAACTGGCGTGCGCTCAGCAGATCGCCGAGCAGCATCGACAGGCCGCCGTCGCCCGACAGCGACACGACCTGCCGCCCCGGATGCGCGCCCTGCGCGCCGAGCGCCTGCGGCATCGCATTCGCCATCGACCCGTGGTTGAACGAGCCGTGCAGTTGCCGCTTGCCGTTCATCGTCAGGTAGCGCGCGGCCCAGAGCGTCGGCGTGCCGACGTCGGCCGTGAAGATCGCGTCGTCGGCCGCGACCTCGTCGACGATCTTCGTCAGGTACTGCGGATGAATCGCGCGGCCCGGCGGCTCGGCCACCGCGAGATCGTCGAGCCCCTTGCGCGCGGCAGCGTAGTGCTTCAGCGCGTTCTCGAGGAAGCGCCGCTGCGTCTTGCGCGTGAGCCGCGGCAGCAACGCCGCGATCGTTTCCTTCACGGTGCCGACGAGCCCGAGCGCGAGCGGCGCGCGATGGCCGAGCTGCGAGCCCTTCCAGTCGATCTGCGCGACCTTCGCATGGGTCGGATAAAACGGCCGGTACGGGAAATCCGTGCCGAGCATCAGCAGCGTGTCGCACGATTCCATCGCGTGATAGCCGGAGCTGAAACCGATCAGCCCGGTCATTCCGACGTCGAACGGGTTGTCCCATTCGACGAACTGCTTGCCGCGCAGCGCGTGCACGACCGGCGCGCCGAGCGTGTCGGCCAGCGCGACCACTTCGTCGTGCGCGCCCTGCGTGCCGCTGCCGCACAGCAGCGTGACCGCGTCGGACCCGTTGAGCAGCGCCGCGAGCCGGTCGAGATCGGCATCGGCCGGCAGGATCGACGGCGGCGCCGCTTCGCTCCACGCCGGCGCCTCGTCCGGACCGTCGCCGAGCGCGATATCGCCCGGCAGCACGATCACCGCCACGCCGCGCTCGTCGATCGCGGTGCGCATCGCACGCGCCAGCACGCGCGGGAACTGCGATGCGTTCGTCACGAGTTCGGCGAAGTGGCTGCACTCGCGGAACAGCTCCTGCGGATGGGTTTCCTGGAAGTAACCGAGGCCGATCTCCGTGGACGGAATGTGCGCGGCGATCGCGAGCACCGGCTGGTGGTTGCGGTGGCAGTCGTACAACCCGTTGATCAGGTGCAGGTTGCCGGGGCCGCAACTGCCCGCGCACACCGCGAGCCGCCCGGTAGACGCCGCATCGGCGCCGGCCGCGAACGCCGCGCTTTCCTCGTGCCGCGTGTGCATCCAGCGAATCGAGCCGATCTGGCTCAAGCTGAACGACAGGCCGTTCAGGCTGTCGCCCGTCACGCCCCAGATGCGCTCGACGCCCGCTGCTGCAAGCGTCTTCGCCAGATATTCCGCCATCGTCTGTCTTGCCATGATGCCCTCACAGTTGGGTTGTCGCGACATGCAGCATCTGCCCTGCATCGGCGCATGATAGTCAAGGACGCGAATCGGCGTATGAACGGTGCAATCGCGATTCGTTCCGCGCGGACGCCCGACGCGAAAACCCGCTGCCCTGCCGCGCTACAGCGGCAGCGCATGCGTCGACAGGATTTCCTTGAGCACCATGAACGAGCGCACTTGCCGCACGCCCGGCAAGTAAAGCAACTGCTCGGCATGCAGCCGGTTGAAGCTGTCGTTGTCGCGCGTGCGCACGAGCATGAAGTAGTCGAACTCTCCCGTCACGACGTGGCATTCGACACACCCCGACACTTTCTGCGCCGCCTTCTCGAACGCGGCGAACGCTTCCGGCGTCGAGCGATCGAGTACGAAGCCGATCACGACCAGCATCCCGGCGCCGAGCGGCTTCGGTTCGAGCAACGCGACGATGCCGCGGATCAGCCCCATTTCCTTGAGCCGCTCGACGCGCCGCAGGCACGCCGGCGCGCTCAGCTTCACTTTCGCCGCGAGGCTCACGTTCGAGATCGACGCATCCTGCTGCAATTGCCGCAGGATCGCGCGGTCGATGCGATCGAGCGTCGGTGCGGCGTCGGCTCGCGATGTACTGCCGCCATCTAATTTCATTGCGTCAACTCCCATTTCAACGAATTGAAATTGCTTAACCTGCATTCATATCGTCGATAACGTAGGTCTACACAATTCATTTCGCAAGCTCATTTCCCGCGCTTCTGCCTATCATCTTTTGCATCGGAGCCCGGCCTGCCGGCAGCGCCCGAACGATCCGCTTTCCCGTCTTGTTCCCCTTTCCGGAGCCCCCGCCAATGAACCTGCAACGCTTCCCCCGCTATCCGCTGACGTTCGGCCCGACACCCATCCAGCCACTCAAGCGCCTGAGCGCGCATCTCGGCGGCAAGGTCGAGCTATATGCGAAGCGCGAGGACTGCAACAGCGGCCTCGCATTCGGCGGCAACAAGACCCGCAAGCTCGAATATCTCGTTCCGGACGCGCTCGCGCAGGGCGCCGATACGCTCGTGTCGATCGGCGGCGTGCAGTCGAACCAGACTCGCCAGGTGGCGGCCGTCGCCGCGCATCTCGGGATGAGGTGCGTGCTCGTGCAGGAACACTGGGTCAACTATGAAGATCCGGTGTACGACCGGGTCGGCAACATTCAGTTGTCCCGGATGATGGGCGCCGACGTGCGGCTCGTCTCCGACGGCTTCGACATCGGCATTCGCCGCAGTTGGGAAGAAGCGATGGAGAGCGTGCGGCAGGCGGGCGGCAAGCCGTATCCGATTCCGGCCGGGTGTTCCGAGCATCCACTCGGCGGGCTCGGATTCGTCGGCTTCGCGGAGGAGGTGCGTGCGCAAGAAGCGGCACTCGGGTTCAAGTTCGATTACGTCGTCGTCTGCTCGGTGACGGGCAGCACGCAGGCCGGCATGGTCGTCGGCTTCGCGGCCGACGGGCGCGCGGATCGCGTGATCGGGATCGATGCGTCGGCGAAGCCCGAGCAGACGCGCGAACAGATTACGCGGATCGCGCGGCATACGGCCGAGCTGGTCGGGCTCGGCCGCGATATCGTCGAACAGGATGTCGTGCTCGATACGCGGTACGGCGGCCCCGAGTATGGCTTGCCGAGCGACGGCACGCTGGAAGCGATTCGCCTGTGCGCCCGGCTGGAAGGCATGTTGACCGATCCCGTCTATGAAGGGAAATCGATGCACGCGATGATCGACAAGGTACGGCTCGGGGAATTCGAGCCGGGATCGAAGGTGCTGTACGCGCATCTTGGCGGGGCGCCGGCGTTGAGCGCGTACCACGAGATCTTTCGCAACGGCTGACGGCGCCGGTCGAGACAGTGCGCGCTCGGCGTTTCCGGCGCGCCCGATCGACACACGTACAAAGTGAAATGTCGCCGGCAAGCCGGCGACAAACGATGCGGCCACGGATGTAGCGCACCTGAGGCACTCGATTCAATGCGCGCGGGGCATGTTCGACGGAACGCGCCGTGCGATGCAGCCGCCCCGGACGCGCCCGCTCAGTTCTGCGTGAGCGGATTCAGCGTCGTGCACAGGAAGCCCGTGCAGTTCTTCGGCGTGAAATAGAACGACGCCATCACCGGCGACGGAACGCCGAGCGCGATATCGCTCAAGTACGCGGCACCCTGCGCGCCGAACGTATTGGCTTGCTGCACGAAGTTCGCGCCGGTCGCCTGGATCGCGGCCGACTGGTACGAGAAGGTCGGCGACTGCGTCTGGTCCTTCACGTAGATCCACGAGATCGTCGTGCCGAATGCCATCCCACCCTTCGCGCGATAACCCTTGGCCCCTTCGCTGTTGGCCTGGGCGATGAAATCGTCGACGGTCGACGCCGGCGCCAGCGCGTCGTACGTATAGGTCGCGGTCGACGCGTTGTTCTTCATGTACACGTTCGCCTGCACGGCGCCCACCACCATCGGACCGAGGAACCAGTAGCCCGACTGGCCCTGCCCGTTCGCCTGCGTGAGGAACGCGTTCGCGTCGGCCGGCAGGCCCGTCGTCGTGTACGTGTAGGTGGCGGACGAACCGCCATCCTTGCGATAGAGATCGCCGTACGTGAGCGGTCCTTCGTAGCGGTAACCGCTCGCTCCTTGCGCGTTGGCCGCGTTGACGAAGGACGTCATGTCGGCCGGCGCCGTCTGCAACTGGTACGTATAGGTCTGCGCGGTGCCGTCGTTCACGAAGATCGATTGCGTGCCGCCATTGGTCGCGCTGTAGAAATAGTCACCCAGATAGCGGTAGCCCTTCGCGCCTTCGCTGTTGACCAGCGTCAGAAAGCTCGCCTTGTCGGCCGCGACAGGCTGCGCCTCGTAGCGCCACGTCAGCGTGCTGCCGCCCGAACCACCCGATCCACCAGTGCCGCCGGTGCCGCCGCTGCCCGTCCCGCCCGACCCCGTGCCGCCCGTTCCACCGCCACCGTTGTTGCTCGTCCCCGATCCGCCGGACGCCGCGGGCGAGGAATTGTCGTCGCCGCCGCAAGCGGTCAGCGCAACGCAGGTCAATGCAATCAGTACAGCGGCTTTCATCGGGGTCCCCTTTCAAACGAACTGGACGAACGAAGCCGGCACGC